>CAWVTP010000009.1:0-30665 GCA_963933035.1 uncultured Puniceicoccaceae bacterium
GGCGAGAGAGCCTTGCCTGCATCACAGCAAATCGGCAATCTCGGCACATGGGAGGTTTCCAGAGGTGCCCTTAAGTAATGATTTCGCAGTACTATGCGAGCATCGCTTCATTACGCCAAAGATGATAAGCCTGCTGATAGGCAAGACAAGATTGCAATAAAGATGTGTGCGTACCATCGCCAGCCACGCGTCCAGCATCCATGAAAAGTATACGAGGCGCTTGCTCCAGTAGATCCACTCGATGCGTAACCAACACAGTCGTCCCGCCCTGCCGATGTGTCCGCTCCAATAGGGCTTGGTGAATGAGCGCTTCACTTTCTGGCTCGACCGAAGCTGTTGGTTCATCCAGCAAAAGGATGTTTGCGGGCATCAAAAAAGCCCGTGCTAGACTCAATCGCTGACGCTGCCCACCGGATAACTTTACACCGTTTTGACCGACACGAGTCTCATATCCCTGTGGCAGCGATTGGATGAAAGCATGCGCATTGGCCTGACTAGCTGCTCGCAACAATTGCTCCTCACTCGCATGCGGAGCCGCATATAACAAATTTTCCCGAATGGTGGTATCAAAAAGGTAGTGTTCTTGCCCGACGTAGGCAATCTGCCCCCGTAAACTAGCTAAGCGAAATTCCCCAATCTCCATGTCATCAAGACGAATCTCCCCTTGATCGACTTCATAAAAACGCGGAATCAAATTTAAGAGTGTACTTTTACCTGCGCCACTACTGCCTGCGATGGCCACAAACTCACCTGCTGCAATTTTGCATTCCATGCCTCTCAATATAGGCTTGGAAGGATCATAGGCAAAATGAACGTCCTTGAATTCTATCTTCCCGCCACCCGCTTGCACATCCACCGCATCAGGCGCATCCACAATCTTTATGGGCGCCTCTAATAACTCGACAATTCGACTCGCCGCTGCACGCGCTCGCTGTACAATATCACTGGTTTGCGCAATCGTCCGAATGGGACTCTGTAAGCGCCACCAAAAGCCACGATAGGCCAATAGGGCTCCCAAGCTAAAATAGGGACTCTCATTTAAAATCAACCAGCCACCAAGGCCCAACATGATGCCGTTATTGATAAAGCCCAGCAAGGAAACCATCGGGAAAAATGTATTTCTCAGGCGACTCGCCTGAACACTGGCTTGATAAAACCGCTCGGCGTTTTTTTCAAAATGAGTGACCTCATCAGCCTCACGCCCGTAAGACTGACTGACAAAAACACCGGCCAGTCGGTCTTGTACAAAGGACCCCACTTGCCCGAGTTGAGTCCGAATTCCTTGGTAGACAACTTTGACCCTAAGATTGTACTTTTTAATAAAAATAAAGGCTAACGCTAAGGGCAGAATTGAGGCCATGCCAACCAGTGGACTGATCCAAACAACGACTCCAGCGACAAAAATAAAAGTCATTAGTTCTTCCAACAAGGCCGTCAAGCCCTGCAAAACCGACTGCTCCATTGCGTCGACATCACTCGTCATCCGCGTGACCAACTCCCCTGTACTGTGATCACGATGATACGGAATCGATTGCTGCTCAAATTTTTTAAAAAGCTCCACTCGGATGTCGCGCACAAAAGCCTGCCCGGTTTTTTCTAACAAATAGCTATGTAAACCCGATGTCACCAGCCCCACTATATAAGCCCCAACCATTAAGATAAGCCAGAAACTTAAAGTCTGTGCGGTCAAAGTTTGCTCCAATAAAGCATCGGCAACAAAACCCCACACCATCGGATGGAAGTTGATCAAGGGCACCGAAATAAACAACAAAAGCAATGCGCTGATCAATCGCAACCGATATGGTTTTAAACGGATAGAGACCGCTTGTAGCAATTTGCGCTCTGACAGATAAATGGGGGACTTATGTGACTTCACTAAGAATGCAGCTTAAGACTTTTACACAAAAAGCAAGCATCTCAATCACTCTGTACATTCTCAAAAATTGAAGCATCTCTGGAAAAACCAAACAAGATAAGGCTCAGCAAAATGAGAGCGTATTACAAGCCGCATCGTGTCACACCATCGAAATCTACAAAAAATCTCAACTTAATATCGCCAAACTTCGAATCAGGCATTTATTCTGGCAGATTAATTTATGAGCGACTTTTTAAAGCATGAATGTGGGATCGCCATGATCCGCCTATTAAAACCACTCTCTTACTACCAAGAGAAATATGGCTCAGCGCTCTATGGCTTCAATCAACTATTTTTGTTGATGGAAAAGCAACACAATCGCGGGCAAGATGGTGCCGGAATTGGTTGCGTCAAACTAGGAGTTGCTCCGGGAAAGCCCTATATGGCCCGCGATCGTTCGATCAAAAGCAACCCCATGGCCCGCATCTTTCGTGAACAATTAAAAGTTTACAACAAGGCTGTGCGCAATGGTGTGATTGATCCCCATATTTCAGAATCCGTTAAAGACAATTTTGAATTCGGTGGAGAGCTTTTATTGGGCCATCTCCGATATGGTACTTCTGGGGGCAACTCCAATAAAAATTGCCACCCTTTTGTGCGCCAATCTAATTGGCCTACTAAGAACTTGATGCTGGCAGGCAACTTTACCATTACCAACGAAAAGGAGCTCAATCAAAATTTAATAGATCGGGGGCAGCACCCAATTTTTGGAACCGACACCCAAGCCGTGCTTGAAGAAATTGGCTTTCACCTCGATGAAGCGCACGATGCGATCTATCATAAAATGCGTGACTGTGCAGTTGAGGGTACTAGTATCCCAAAGATCATCAGCGACGAACTCGATCCGATCCGAATTTTACGGAAAGCTACTTCCAATTGGGATGGTGGCTACACGATTGCAGGTTTAATAGGCAATGGGGACTGCTTTGTTATGCGGGATCCTAATGGAATACGCCCCTGTTTCTACTTCCAAAATGATGAAGTTATTGCCTTCGCCTCTGAGCGCGTGGCTCTGATGACGATTTTTAATCAACCCATTGAAGCCGTCCAAGAACTAGAACCCGGCACCGCCACTGTGATAAAAAACAACGGTCTTATTTATAACGACCGCTTTACGGATTCGCAGCCCTACACTCCCTGCTCTTTCGAGCGAATCTATTTTTCGCGTGGAAATGACGCCGACATCTACAAAGAACGGCAGGCGCTGGGAGGTGCTCTTAAAGAGCAGGTAGTCCAGGCTATCGACGACAATTTTGCAGACAGTGTGTTTAGCTTTATTCCAAACACCGCAGAAATTGCCTACTTCGGGCTATTGCGAGCCATGAGGATTCATAGGCGAGAAGAGGTCAAGCAAGCCATCCTCTGTGCCCAAGCAGAAGGAAAATTAGATGCTGAACTGCTCGATCAACTGATCATGTCCAACTGGCCACGAGGTGAAAAGATCGCGCACAAGGACGTCAAGCTACGCACCTTCATATCCCAGGAGCAAGGCCGCGCCAAACTGGTATCCCACGTCTACGACATCACTTATGGCTTGGTCGAAGCCAAAGATTGCCTCGTGTGTATCGATGACTCGATTGTGCGCGGCACGACCCTAAAAGAATCGATCCTAAAAATCCTTAGCCGCACACAGCCCAAAAAAATTGTGATCGCTTCAACGGCTCCGCAAATTCGCTACCCGGACTGCTACGGAATAGACATGTCTGAATTGGGGAAATTCATCGCATTTAAGGCAGCGATTGCCCTAACCAATGAGAGTGATCACTCTCATCGACTTAAATCGGTTTATGAAGATTGCATCGCTCAGCAGCACCTTCCTGCCAGCGAGATGGTCAACCATGTCAAGCGGATTTACGACGCCTTTTCAGAACAACAGATTGCACGTAAAATTGCTGAGCTCGTCTACCCCAGTAAGATTAGCTGGCAGGGCGAATTGGAAATCATTTTCTTAACTGTGGAAAAAATGCGTCAGGCGATCCCGGTACACAATGGCGACTGGTACTTTACCGGCCAGTACCCAACTGCAGGCGGTTACGCCACGCTCAATCGCGCTTATATCAATTACTACGAACAAAAAACTGGCCGCGCCTATTAAGCGCAACAAACAAACATAATTTTATTATGCAAAAAACCGCCCTCATCTCTGTCAGCGATAAAACTGACCTGATACCATTCGCTCAAGCACTGGTCGAACAGCATGGCTACCGCATTTTGTCGACGGGTGGCACCGCTAAAGCGCTAGAAAAAGCAGCCATCCCTGTCACAGAAGTTAGTGACTACACACAATTTCCAGAAATGATGGAGGGACGCGTAAAAACCTTGCATCCAAAGATTCACGGTGGCCTTCTCGCGCGTCGCGATCAACCTGAGCACTTGGCAGCTGCCGAAGCTCACAACATCGATCTCATTGATCTAGTCGTGGTTAATCTGTACCCATTTGAGCAGACCGTATCCAAACCAGGCGTGGCCTTCGAATTGGCCATCGAGAATATTGATATTGGAGGGCCCTCCATGCTGCGAAGCGCCGCCAAAAATCATGCTTCGGTCAGTGTCGTTGTCGATGCACAAGATTATGCTGCCGTTTTGGCCGCCTTAGATGCCCCCGAACAACTCCCCTCACTCAGAAAACAATTGGCCCTAAAAGTCTTCCAACGCACCGCTGCATACGATCGTGCCATTGCTGATTATTTGGAAAAACAAGTCAGCGAGGAGCCTGATTTAGCCGCCATCTCCGGCTTTCCGAAACAAATTGAGCTCAATTTCCCCCAAGCAAAAGCACTCCGCTACGGTGAAAACCCTCACCAACAAGCAGCACTGTACGGCAATTTCTTTGACTGCTTCCAGCAACTGCAAGGCAAAGAGCTCAGCTTTAATAACATTATCGACATCACGGCTGCAACCTACCTGATCGGTGAGTTCCAAAAACCGACGGTCGCCATCCTAAAACACACCAATCCCTGTGGTGTTGCCAGCGCAGATACCTTAGTCGAAGCTTGGGAGCAAGCCTACGCAACCGACAAACAAGCCCCCTTCGGTGGCATCATAGTGGTGAACCAAAGCCTCGACCAAACGCTCGCGACCATTATTTCTAAAATCTTCTGCGAAGTCATCATCGCACCCGCATTCACACCAGAAGCCTTATCCATTTTGGCAAAAAAGAAAAACCTGCGCCTGATGGTCAGCAAGGACTCCTTGCCTGCGGATTCCCTAAAAGAGATCCGTTCCGTCGTCGGGGGCCTATTAGTCCAAGATCGCGACACCCTCTCCGGTCGCACGCAAGCCTGGGAAGTGGTGTCCAAACGGAAACCAAGTGAAAGTGAAATGCGCGCACTCCAGTTTGGGTGGAACGTCGTCAAGCATGTAAAGTCGAATGCCATCGTCTACGCCGATTGTGAGCGAACCTTAGGCATCGGCGCCGGCCAAATGTCGCGTGTCGACAGCTCTAAGATTGCCGTATGGAAGGCACAGGATGCAGGACTTTCATTAGCCGGTTCCGTCGTCTGTTCCGACGCTTTTTTCCCTTTTGCCGACGGCCTGATCGCCGCTGCCGATGCGGGTGCAGTGGCCGCCATTCAACCCGGCGGCTCGGTCCGAGACGAAGAAGTAATTGCTGCGGCTGACGCGCGCAATCTCGCCATGGTCTTTACCGGGAAACGTCACTTTAAACACTAATGATACCATGTCTGATTGAAAGTTTGTCTTGAACCACTAAAATTTCGCTCCCTTGAGATAAATAGCCGCAATTCACCAAATTGTAACAATACGGACATCATCACGTCACACTGCTTAGATATAAAGTACTAGGTACACACTATTTGTGTACACTTAGCAGACAACTAACTAATAGAAGTGAAAACAAAACAAATTATTCGCACGCTTTCTGCAACAACAGCACTTGCTGCTGCAACATTGCTAAATGCCAATGACACTTTAGTCATCAAGGGCTCGGACACACTCGGAGCTAAAATGGTTCCTCAGATTGCTGAGGCATTTAAGGCAAAACTCAAGAAGCAAGGTAAGTCAGTTTCTTTCGAAATTGCTGCGGAAGGATCTTCGACTGGAGTTGCCTCCATCATCGATGGTACATCTGACATTGGGATGTCTTCTCGCGATCCCAAAGCAAAAGAAATTGCTAAAGCCAAATCAAATGGCATCGACATGAAGACGATCACCGTTGCAAAGGATGCGATTGCCGTCATCGTCAACGAGTTGTCTCCTCTTAACAACCTTACACTTGAGCAAGTCGAGATGATTTTTTCTGGTGATGTCACTGATTGGTCTGGTATCTCAGCCACAACTGGTGAGATCTCTGCTTATACCCGTAACACTTCTTCAGGCACCTATGCAGTATTTCAAAAACTTGCTATGAGCTCTCGTGACTACGGCAGCGACACACAAAAAATGGCTGGTAATGAGCAAATTGCCGCTGAAGTTGCCAATAACAAGTATGCCATTGGGTATGTTGGACTAGCATACGTCAAAACACCGGGCGTCAAAGTGCTAAAAATCAATGGCAAGGCACCGGTTTCTGGAGCGTACCCACTTGCTCGTCCGCTGTACTACCTTGTAAACGGAAACAAGAAGCTTTCACCACTGGCACAAGATTTCGTTGACTTCTCATTGGGCAAGCAAGGTCAAGCGATTGTTAAGCGCGTAGACTTCTTGCCACTTTAGTTTTTACGAAAATTAATTTAGCAATTAGGGGTCATTGTTTTATTAGCAATGACCCCTTTCTTTTGTTTATATTTGCGAAATATTCGTCGCCATTTTTTCATAATAAGTTTCGTTTAAATCGTCATTTATTACGGAAATTATAGCTCGCATTCCAGAAATAATGCCCTACTTGATATGATCAATGAGCTCCAAGCGATCCCATAAACAAAATAAGTTCCCAGCCTTCAGCCAGCGCCGCAACTTGTTGCTCGGCAATGATGCGGACAGTCTGATCAAAGCATTTTTTGGTAGTAGCGCGATTTTATCGATTTTTTTATTAGCACTGATCACTGTTTTTCTGATAAAGGAAGGGGCAGGTTTTGCTCCTCTCTACAAGAAGAGCTTGCAACAGTACCGACTATCAGGACTCGAATACGTTGATCTGCTAAAAGATCAGCGCAACCATTTTACCGGACTCAGCCAAGACCTGAATTCAATCAAGGCAGGGTGGATCAATCGACTCAAAAGCCAGGGGCTCACTCAAGATGAAATACAGGCTAAAATCTTCTCCGATGAGGCTAAACGTTTATTTTTTGGTTACCTAAGGGTTAGTTCTGAGCTCAAGCGTTATGTCAAAAAGAAAATGGATGCAGCGATCGAGCTAAGAGATCAATCCATCACGAATGCAAATCTTAGAAAAAGTATTTCAGGTATCGAAGCACTAATTAGTCGTTGCTTAACAGATGACTACATTTGGACCGATGTTGATCGCGACAAATATTTATACAGTCTACAGCATGGATATGATTCGAATGCCTCCAGCGATGATGAGCGATTGCTCTATCAAAAAAAGATGGATCAATTGCTAGCAAAAGTACCATGCGATTCGAGTGATATCAAACTTTTTACTGAACTGCTAAGACTTGAAATCAGTACCATCGAAAAAGGAATTCTTCCAGTCGACTTCCAAAGTGAAATTGTTCAGATTACTGGCGATATTGACGATTACGAATCCATACTAAATCGGCTTAAGGTTTCCGTTGAGTCACTCTTAGCCGACTCGGATTCAAGCATATTTGGAGATTCAACACTGAGTGCACGCTTTGAATCATTTAAAAAAGACAATCGCGCATTTTTTGATACCTACGATCGTCATATTTCTAATTTAAAAAATTGGGATCAGTCAAAAGCACTGTCAATAACCTCTATTTTATACGCGTTTATTACGGGCAAAGACTGGATTACCGCCAGTGACCAACAAGATTGGTATGGACTTTTGCCCTTACTCAGCGGCTCGCTTCTTATCTCAGCAATCGCCTTGTTTTTCGCGATTCCGCTTGGCGTCGGCGCTGCTATCTATGTGAACCAAATCGCGCACAGTACCGAAAGAAACTTAATAAAGCCTTACGTAGAATTTATTTCCGCAATCCCATCGGTTGTCATCGGCTTTTTTGGTGTAGTCGTATTAGGAGAATTTATTCGTTTTCTTTCACAACTCGATGCATTCAGCTGGTTGCCTTTTTTTCCTATTCAAGAACGTCTAAATGCATTTACAGCAGGTTGTCTACTAGCCCTAATGGCCATCCCCACCATTTTTACACTTGCTGAGGATGCGATCAATAATGTCCCAAAACATTTAAAAGAAGCTTCGCTTGCGATGGGAGCTACCCCGATTCAAACCACCATTCGCGTCATCGTGCCTACAGCATTATCGGGAATTATATCTGCCATAATGCTCGGTTTTGGTCGCGTAATTGGGGAAACCATGGTGGTCTTACTCTGCGCTGGCAATCGGATCAAAATCCCTGACCTTGGCGAGGGATTCGGCGTCATTTTTGAGCCGGTACACACCATGACCGGCATTGTCGCCCAGGAGATGGGAGAGGTCGTGCACGGCAGTGTACATTATCGCGCACTCTTCATGATTGGCATTGTTCTATTCTTCATATCATTGATCATCAATTACGGTGCCCAATGGATCGTTAAAAAGTACAACAAACTGGGTGACTAAGCGGAGCCTTATGAGTATGCGTGCATCAAAGGAAGCCTTCCACATACAGAAGAATCACTCTAAGAAACGCTATTTTGAGCGTTTCTTATCTATATTCTTTAAAATTACAACCTATCTGATCATAGCGCTAGCTGGGTATATTTTTGTCAATATTGCCTACAACGGTTCAAAAGCTCTGTTTATCAGTCAAGCGCCCTACATCAATGTAGCCTTTCTGACACAGAAACCGCAAACTTTGCATGTTTATGAACCCAAAGAAACCTATGATCAGATTGCCGGAATCAAAAAAGAAATTCTAAAATTAAAAACTGAACGCACTGCGATTGGTTCGAGTGATGCGTCGGCAACTCGCAGCATTCAATCCAAAATTAAAAATCTAGAATTACAGGTTTCTGAATTGGATCAAGTGCGCAAAGAGCATCGACTTCTCTACAGTGACCAACAACACCGTGCACTCTCCCAACAACCTGACCATGCTGATTATCACTACAAGAATTATGCGTACAGTGGAGGTGGCGTTGGTCCGGCAATCATTGGCACCTGTTTGCTGGTAATCGGATCGATTACGATTGCACTTATTCTGGGGGTACTGTGTGCGACCTATCTGAGTGAGTATAGTAAGCCGGGTCCAATGCTACAATTAATCCGTCTATCGATCTTGAATTTATCGGGAGTGCCTTCAATTGTCTTTGGCTTATTTGGTTTCGGTCTGTTTGTGCTCTTCTTCGGTTGGGGCGTTTCGATGCTAGCCGGTTGGCTTACGCTGGCAATAATGGCACTTCCTGTCATCATCACCGCCAGTGAAGAATCTATGCGGGCGATCCCTAAAGGATTTCGGGAAGGCTCACTAGCTCTAGGAGCTAGCAAATGGACAGCCATTCGTACCAATGTACTCCCCTATGCACTACCGGGTATTTTAACATCCTCGATTATGGGCATTGCTCGTGTTGCTGGTGAGACCGCACCGATTATGTTTACCGCAGCATATGCCTTGCGTGATCGCTTGCCTTGGGAGGGACTTGAGCATACCTCCGACTTCTTTTTTCAGGGTGTTATGGCGCTCCCCTATCACATCTACGTGGTCAGCTCTAAGATCCCGCAAAATGAATATACCAGAAACATGCAATACGGCGCAGCTCTAGTTTTTTTAATAATTGTCGGTTTTTTTGCCCTGAGTAGCATTCTACTGCGTGCAAAAATCCGCAAACGTTATAAATGGTAACTTTTCAATTGAATACGATGCAAACATCAAATCCTTCAGAATCCCTTGACACAATCATTGAAGTCAGAAACTTCAATTTTGCCTATGGTGAGGCACAAGCACTCTTTAATATCGACATCGATATCAAAGAAAAAGAAGTCACCGCTTTTATCGGTCCTTCGGGCTGCGGCAAGTCGACCTTTTTACGTTGCTTCAATCGAATGAATGATCTCATCGATATCGCGCGCATAAAAGATGGCAGCATAAAAATTAATGGCATTAATATTTACGATGATTCAGTTGATGTCATCGAACTTCGCAAGCACGTGGGTATGGTATTCCAAAAGTCCAATCCATTCCCCAAATCAATTTACGAAAACATTGCTTACGGACTCCGAATTCAAGGCGTCAAAGACAAGAGCAAATTAGATCAAGTAGTTGAAGAATGCTTAAAGGGTGCTGCTATTTGGGATGAAGTCAAAGATCGCTTGCATGAAAGCGCTTTAGGCATGTCAGGTGGCCAGCAACAAAGGCTTTGTATAGCTCGAGCACTTGCGGTGAAGCCTAAAATTCTATTAATGGATGAGCCCTGCTCTGCGCTAGACCCGATTGCAACCGCTAAAGTAGAAGAATTAATTCACGAACTCAAAAAGGAGTACACGATTATCATTGTTACGCATAACATGCAGCAGGCGGCTCGTGTATCCGACAAAACAGCCTTTTTCTACCTTGGCAAACTAATAGAATTTGATCAAACTGACCATATATTTATGCAACCTTCCAACCCACAAACTGAAGCCTATGTTTCAGGGCGCTTTGGCTAAGCAATAATTTATAGACTATGAAACGCTACTTTCACGATGAACTTGAACAACTACGCTCCAGCCTAATTCTAATCGGAGAGAAAGCAGCTTATGCAGGAAAGATGGCAATGGATGGCTATCTTCAAAACGACTTGAAGCTAACCGAAGCGGCGATTGCTTTAGACGATGAAATTGATGCACTTGAAGTAGAAATTGATCGGGCTTGCGTACGCTACATTACCCTACGTGCACCCGTCTCAACCGATGTTCGTTTAATTTTTGTCGCGATTAAAGCCAGTCACGACTTAGAGCGTGCTGGAGATGAAGCGCATAATATTGCAAAGAAAACACGTAACATTTTATTAAGAGATGCAAAAACGCTCCATTCAGATGCGCTTGAAAAAATGAGTCAGATTGCATTTTCCATGCTCAAAGATGCAATTACATGCTTTTTGGATGAGGATTGTGCGTTAGCCAAAAATATCATCGCTCGCGATACTGAAGTTGACAGAATCAATAGTGAAAATTTTAGCCTTTTGGCTAATAATCAAGCTGATCGCGGCCCAGATAACTCGACAAAAATCGAAACCATTTTTATCTCTAAATCAATTGAAAGAATAGCTGATCATGCAAAAAATCTTGCTGAAGAAGTTATTTATTTACTCGAAGGCGACCAAGAGTTTGCCTAATTTGTCTGAAGAAATTGGTTCTGTTCGTATTATTACTTTATTTTTTATTTAGTTCTTTACAGACTGGACTTATCTTGGTAATTTAAATCTTTTATAAATGTTGCAGGGTGGAGCAGCCCGGTAGCTCGTCAGGCTCATAACCTGAAGGTCCCTGGTTCAAATCCAGGCCCTGCACCCATTTATTTTTTACCCCCTGGATAGTTATATCCCTCTGCCAGTATTTTATACTGCGCCACTTGTTCCCTTTGCCATGTTGTGCTTTTGCCCAGCTCTTTGGCCAGTAAATTAGCCACAACTGGAGCTGCTTCCGCTGAAGCTTGCGCATCAAGAAGTAGAAGGCGTGTCCGCCTAGCCAAGACATCTGCCACTGTACGGGCCATTTCATAACGCGCCTGCCATACAACCTCCACTTGCAAATAGTCAAATTTTGGATGAATCGGCTGCATCCACGCAGATTGCTGAAGACCTAATTGCATAATCTCCACAGCATCTGTCCCATATCGCTGCAGTTGTGGCACAACTGTCGCGGGCAGCTCCCCTGCCCCATGAATCGGTAATTGTCGGCTTCTACTGGGCCGATGCGTCCAGCCAAGCTCATGCTCAACATAATCGATGAGGTCTTCGCCCATCTTGCGATAAGTCGTCCATTTACCGCCCATAATGGTCATTAAGCCAGCAGGACTTGTTCGAATAACATGATCTCGAGCTAAATCCGCGGTCCTTTGCTCTTTCCCAGCCCGAACCAAAGGACGTAATCCAGCGTACACACTCAATACATCGGAAGCTTTTGGAGGCACTTGCAGATACGGTTTCAATTCATTGAGAATAAAATCGCACTCCTCTTTTAAAGCTCTCGGCTCTAACAAGGGCTGCTCAACCGGCGTATCAGTCGTACCGGCAATCACGACACCCTCCCATGGTACAGCAAATAAGACACGTCCGTCTTGGGTACTGGGAATCATCAGCGCCGCTTCACTTGCCAAAAATCGATGGGGTAAGACTACATGTACACCCTGACTGAGTGCAATTTGGGGCGCATGTTCAGCCTGCTCTAAGCCAGCAATCGTATCCGCAAAAACACCGCCCGCATTTACAATGGCTCGCCCCCGAAGCTCAAATTCAAGCTTAGATTCTCGATCACAAACCGTAAGCCCGACCAGACGGCTCTTTTCCCGAACGAAGCCCGTACATTCACTATAATTGACAACACAGGCACCTAATCGGCTAGCCGTTTGCATTAAATTTATCGCTAACCGGGCATCATCAAATTGACCATCCGTATAATAGTTTGCCCCACAAAGGGCCTGCCCATTCAAATTAGGCATTAATTGCAGTGTTTTTTCACGACTGACAAATGCAGAGGCGGGCAACGAAGAATTTGTAGCTAAAAAGTCATATAATTTGAGGCCGACTCCGTAAAAAATTTGCTGCCAACGAGAAGCATTCGGAATCAAAAATGCCTGCTCGAGAAATAAATGCGGCGCATTCTTGGCGAGAATTTCTCGTTCTCGCATTGCCTCCCTTACCAAGCGCACATTACCTTGTTTCAGATAGCGTAGGCCACCATGAACGAGCTTAGTCGATCGACTGGAGGTTCCATTCGCAAAGTCAGCTTGCTCAACCAGCGCAACCGAATACCCTCTGGAGATCGCTTCAACAGCTGCTCCAATTCCAGAAGCACCGCCTCCAATAATGATCACATCAAAGCAGTGGTCTTTGCTACACATGGCAGCAATCACCTGTTCACGCACCATAATCTTGCGATAAAGTCCAAGACTTGGCCCGTTCAAGCCCCTTTTGCCAAGCTGTTTGCAGTTCGCTCAATTCAGATTTCACGATTCGTGGAGCAAAGCGCCAATCAGAATTCCAATTAGCAGCGATTTCTGCCTCGTCTCGCCAAAAACCAAGTGCCAATCCAGCAAAATAAGCAGCTCCTAAAGCCGTGCTTTCTAATTGGGCAGAGCGCATGATCCGGCACTGCAAAAGATTCGCTTGCAATTGCAACAATAACTCACTGCGTCCGACTCCACCATCTACCCGAAGATCACGAAGTTCTAAGCCACTACATGACTGCATTAATTGAATAAGATCATGGCTTTGTAATGCAATCGCCTCTAGGGCTGCCCGGCAGAGGTGCGCCCGACTTGAGCTACGTTCTAGACCACAAATTGTACCGCGTGCCGCTGGATCCCAGTGAGGCGCACCCAAGCCAGTAAAGGCAGGTATCAAAACAACCCCTCCAGAGTCTTCAACCGAATTCGCCAGTCGATTCAGTTCATCCACATCTCGGACGAGCTCTAATTTCTCAATGAGCCATTGAATGATCGCACCCGCCATGAAGACCGAGCCTTCTAGAGCAAATTTTGTCTGCCCATTTATCTGCCAAGCAATGGTGGACAGCAGGCCTTCTCTCGGAGTCACACAAGATGATCCGGTCTGCATCAATACAAAACAGCCCGTTCCATAAGTGCACTTCACCATGCCAGGGTCTAGGCAAGCCTGTCCAAATAAAGCAGCCTGCTGGTCACCAGCGAGACCCGCAATCGGTACTCCGTATAATGCATCCACCGTTGCGACTTGCCCATAGACTTCTGAGCAGGAACGAATTTCAGGCAATAATGCGCGCGGTATTTGAAAAATTTCTAGCAGTTCATCATCCCACTCTTGGGTGTGAATATTGAGTAATGCGGTGCGACTCGCATTGCTCACATCAGTGCAGTGGATACGCCCCCCCGTAAACTGCCACACTAACCAAGTTTCTACCGTACCAAAACATAGATCCCCGTTGCGAGCCAATGCACGCGCATTCTCAACATGATCCAGAATCCAACGAATCTTGCTTGCCGAAAAGTAAGGATCGAAACGCAGGCCAGTTTTTTCCTTCAGTAATTGACTATAGCCGAGCTCATCTAATTCCCGGCAAAAATCCGCTGTTCGTCGATCTTGCCAGACAATCGCATTGTAGACAGGACGTCCCGTACGACGATTCCAAACAATTGTAGTTTCTCGTTGATTGGTAATCCCCATCGCGAGGATAGCATCTGCAGTCACTTGCGCATCATTGAGGACCCCGCGTATAGCATTAATTTGTGATAGATAAAGAGTCTCAGGGCTGTGTTCTACCCACCCGCTCTGCAAATAAATTTGCTCAAAATTAACCTGATGTTGTGCACAAGCGCAGCCAGCATGATCCACCAAGACAGCCCGAGAGCTGGAGGTGCCCTGATCACAAGCCAGGATAAATTGAGGTTTCGACATTAAAAAGTAAACATTCTTTCAGGGGTATGTATTATAATGAGGTAATACAGACTCAAACTCAATAAAAAACGTACTATAGATAGGCTAAAAACGTAAACTGTAGTGAGCACAAATCATCTACTATCTTCTGTGCTATAATCATCCATACACAAAAACCAGGACATTATCTTCAAAATCTGGCGACTAAGATGCGGCACACACATGCAACTAAATGGATACCTTGTGACTGTCGACCCACTGATTGTAGATCGGCGTACATGTTACAAGTGCCGATGGCTTCACTCTAGCACCAGTGAGGATGCTTAGTAGTCGCTTAAAAACCACTAAACGGTGCGAGTCGCGCTAGCTAAAATTGTTTTAAAGTGGGGAGCTTGTTGCTCGCTCGCGACAATGTTTAGCTCAATCTTTTTAAAGCCCGCATCTTGTAACATTTGGTATAATTTATTCTCCGAAAAGCCAAGCCATATATCCGCATACAGTTCACGTGATTGCTCAAATTGATGCTCCAATAAATCGATAATAATGAGGCGTCCACCCGGTTTGAGAATACGATACGCTTCTTTTAGGGCCACAAGTGGTTGCTTCGCATGATGCAAAGCCTGACTCATCAAAGCCAAATCAAAACTTTTATCTGTAAGTGGAACCGCCTCTAATTCGCCAAGCTGATAGTGCAAATTAGAAAATCCGTTCTTTTGGGCCAGCTCACTTCCAAAATCGACCATCCTCTGGGCATTATCAATGCAAACAACTGATTTGGCACGACGCGCAAGTAGTTGCGACAAAACGCCTTCACCTGCTCCCAAATCCACAATGCTGATCTCTGGAACCAAGTGAAAAAGAAAATGGCCTATTGCTTCCCAACTTCTTCCAGGACAATACTGTTTACCCAAACGACCTGCAACCGTATTAAAATACTGCTCGGACAAGCGCATTCTTTTTTCCAGTACTCGTTTCAGATGAATGCGATCCTCCTTTAATTGACTGGATTCCTTGAGCGCATTAAAAGTCGCCCGCAACAACTGCTGATTCGCTAGCGATAACTCTTGATTCAAAGTATAAAACGTCCGCTTGCCCTCGCGTCGATCCATGACCAGGTCGGCCTGTCGTAATAGACTCAGGTGGGAAGAAATACGCGACTGCCCCATCGCCAGGACCTCTTGCAACTCCGCAACTGACAATTCTTCCAGATCAAGTAGGCCCAACAAACGCACCCGCGTGTTGTCAGCTAACAACTTTAGAATTTCCCATGAATCTTCCATATACTAATGCTACAAAAAATAAACTGGCAGCCAATCGCTACAGCCAATTTATAATTGGCATCCATTAATATTGCCCCCACAACACTACAGCACGCATTTAGGGGATAATAGGTAAGACTCCAGGATACAAGCCTAGTAAAAGACTGGCAAACAACAGCGAGCCTAAAACACAATAATCACGGCGTCGTAGGCTAATGACACTCTTTTCATCGATCGCATGCAATGAGTGTTCGGTAAACAAACAGATTCGAATCCACGAAAAATAATAATAGATGGAGATCACAACCCCAATTATAGAAACCAATAACAAAAGATACAGATCAGCCTGATAGGCTGCAATAAAGAGAAATAATTTTGCAATGAACCCCCCAAGTGGCGGAATGCCTGCCAATGAGCCTAAGCCACAGGTGAGCAAAGTACAGAGAAAGGGACTTTTTCGGGAAAACTGCTTAAAATCATCATAGCTCAAGCTCTCATCTCGCCCAAGAAAACCGAGAACGTTCATCACTGAAAATGAGGCGACAAGGTAGGTGCACAGATAAAAAAGCACCGCATAAACCGCCCAAGGAACATAAAAAGCTGCCACTACCCCGACTAATAAATAACCAGCATGCGCAATACCAGAAAATGCCAATACACGTTTGACCTGCCCCTGCGTGACTGCAGCAATATTACCAAATAAAATGCTCACAATGGCAATGACCGATAGGACGGGCACTAAGGTCTGCGACATCCCCGCAAAGGGGCCAGTCACCAATTGCAAAAGCACAGAAAAGCCCGCAGCCTTAGAGGCGACCGCCAAGTAAGCCGTCACAGGCAGCGGGGCCCCCTGATAGACATCCGGAACCCAAATTTGAAAAGGAACCGCACCAATTTTGAAACAAATGCCTGCCAGTACCATCAACACACCCAGCTTGACCAGCAAGTTGTCAGCATTGAGTTCTATAAACTGCTTAAGCTCCGTATAGTTCAGCGCATCTGGGCTGGAACCCGTAAGGGCTGCATTGCCGGCGACCCCATAGAGCAGAACAATTCCAAATAGCAAAATTGATGAACTGAGAGCGCCCATCACCAAATACTTAAGGCCAGCCTCTAAAGAGAGCACCCGTGTGCGGCAATAGGCGACCAAGACGTAGAAAGCAATGGTCACGGTTTCTAAAGCGACGAAGAACATCACAAAATGATGACTTTGCACTAAAAGCATCATCGCGACCGCTATTATGAGCACGAGCACAAAAAACTCGGTTTTCGCCCATTCACTACCCTTTAGGTAACGCGCAGCTAGGTAAGTCACCAGCGCAGCACTCACCAGAAAAAAGCAGCGCATAATAGTGCTAAAATCAGACTGCAACAATAAGCCTGAGAATAGAACATCGTCTGCTGAACACTCAGTGCACGTGAAGGTCATCAGCAAATAAGCAAGCGGGAGTAACAGCCCCAGCAAAGACGTGCGCACGACCCAATACCCCGCCCGCTTAGGCGATAGCATCTCAATCGCCAGCAAAGCCAAAGCGACGCAGGCGATAAATATTTCGGGAAGAATAGCAGACCAGCGATTGGTGTCGGCTAATTGTTTAAGGAAGTCTGCTGTGATGGGCTCCATGACAGTTAAAACAAAGCAATTAAATTAATGAGAAGAGTCGAGTTGCGGCAGCTGTTCCGCCTGGGCAGTCGCAACGGGCGGAGTCTTAAATACCTGCTGTAATTCCGAATCAACAGCATCAGAGACGATTTTAGGATAACATCCAATGAGAAGTAAGCCTGCAAATAGTACCACAGCTGGCAATTTTTCATGAAATTTAAGATCAACAATTGATTCCGCGGTTTCATTAGGAATTTTTGAACTCCCAAAGAAGATACTCGCCACAGCCCTTAAGCCGTAGATCGCTGAGATAATGATTCCAATCGCAGCCAATGGCGTAATCCAACGGGTTGCCTCCGATTCTGCCAGTGCAGCAAAAATGGCAAACTCGCCCCAGAAATTGCCGAAACCAGGTAAACCAATACTGGCCATAGTTGCCGCCACAAAAAATGCGGCCAAAACGGGTGCACGTTGAGCTAAACCACCCATCGCCGACATATCAAAACTTTGGCTTCTATGATAGACACAGGTGGACAACATGAACAGTAAAGCCACTGATAATCCATGCGCTAACATCATCAACAGAACGCCTCCTAAGCCAACTATAGAGGCCGTCGCCAAACCTAGAAAGGCATAGCCCATATGCATAACTGAACTGTATCCCAACATCAGTTTGAGATCTTTTTGGGCTAAGGTGATCAACCCAATAATCAACACATTACCTAGCGCAAGCCAGATAAGCCAAGTCGACCAATCTCCCAATCCACTTCCCAACAGTGGAACCGCAATTTGCAACAAACCATACAAGCCAAATTTTTTCAGCACTCCAGCATGCAACATGGCCGCACTGGAGGGCGCACAGGCGTAGCCTTTGGGCGCCCATGAATGAAAAGGGAACAAAGAGACCAGAATTCCAAAACCAAACAATAGCAGCGCAAACAAGTTACTTTGTACCGTCTCCAAAATTGGATTGGCTGCTAAGTACGAGCGCAGCTCGATAATAGAAAAAGTATCCGCACCACTCTCCATATACAATGCAATCAACCCAATCAATGATATTAGAGCACCTAATGTGAGATAAATGGTCAACTCCATAGCCACCGACTTACGATCTGGGCCGCCCCAAATACCGATCATGATAAAGGTTGGTATCAAGGCAAACTCGTGAAAGAAGTAGAAGAAAAACAAGTCGATGGAAGCGAATGTGCCCATTAGGCCAGCTTGCATGATCAGCAACAGCGCCATATACAAATGTAAGCGCTCAGCCTTTGAATGCAGCGCATAATACCCCGCAGCAGCGCCCACAATGGCTGCTAAGCAAAACAATGGCATAGAAATCGCATTCAGCCCGAGATGCAGATAGATGCCGACCTGCTCAAGTCCTGTCGGCAATCGTAGCTGGAAGTTGTAATCCCCAGCAAGAGAAGCGTCAAACTGCGTACATAAAAAAATGGCGACGACTAAAGGCCAGGCAAATCCGGCAATGCAGACCGACTTTAAGGGGGCAGACTGCATATTGGAACACAGTAGAGCGTAGAGTCCCATTAAGAATGGAATGCAGATTGCCGATAAGAGCAGAATAGAGTGAGAATCGAGTACAGTCATTGTAGAAAATGCAATTAAGCACAGGCGAAAACAAAAGCAGATAGCAGCAGAACACCTGCTAGAAACCAGGCGACGTAGTTATGTAAATTGCCGGTATGCAACATCCGAAGTAAGAGGCTCACTAAGGCTACCAATCCGGCGGAGCCACGCATGCACAATCCTTTAAGAATACTCACATCTAAGAAGCTGAGCAACAGTGCCACACGCTGCTGAACTTTCTGCACATAAAAATCGTACAGCTCATCAAACCAAAGACGTGACTCCAAGAAAGCATACACCGGAGCGGCCAGAGTTTGCAGGCGGTCTTTTTGCGCTCCTATCCGATAAAAAAGCAAAGCCAATAACAAGCCCACTAAGCAAGCCACACTACCTGCGATCACCACTTTTTTGTGCATAGCATCATAAGCTACACTCGCATGTAATCGGGCTTGATCATCTTGAATGATTTCACCCAGCCCGAGCGGCCACAGATTGAGCCAACCCCCAGCAATCGACAATAAGGCCAATATGATGAGTGGGAGTAACATTGCAGGTCCGCTTTCATGTGCATTCTCAGCTGCAGCTGAATTCGGACGTCCCAGAAAAGCAATCCAAAACAAACGTCCCATATAACCAGCGGTTAAGAGCGCCCCCAATACCAACAAGATAAAGATGAGATTAGAATGGAGGCCAGCAGCAATTAAAATGGCATCCTTGGAATAAAAGCCCGAGAGGCCATACACACCGCACAAAGCCAATAAACCTATTAAAAAGGTGCCACTGGTCATCGGCATCTTACGAAAGAGCCCCCCCATCTTAAAAATATTTTGTTCATGGTGACAGCCATGAATCACAGAACCCGCACCCAAGAAGAGTAAAGCCTTAAAAAAGGCATGCGTTATCAGGTGAAACAGTGCAAGTCCCGGATACCCTAATCCGAAAACAGCAGCCATGTACCCCAGCTGTGAGAGCGTTGAATAGGCGAGAATGCGCTTAATATCGGATTGTGCGAAGGCGCAAAATCCTGCATACAGCGCGACGCTCGTACCCAGCCAGGTAATGGATGAGAGTAATTCAACGGGGAACAAGCATACGATTCTAATGAGAAAGTAAACCCCAGCAGCGACCATGGTGGCCGCGTGAATCAGTGCCGAAACTGGCGTTGGTCCAGCCATCGCATCTGGAAGCCACACATGCAGCGGGAATTGAGCCGACTTACCAATAAACCCACACATCAACAGTGCTGCAATAGTACCATTGATCAGTGCTGGATTCAGCTCAATTAATGCAGCGAGCTCTGTCAGCTCGGTGGTCCCAAAATGCCAGTAAGCAAACACAATGCCCAGCAAGAAGCCCAAGTCACCCACCCGATTGACAATGAAAGCCTTTTTGGAAGCCTGGGCTGCTTCATCTTTAGCAATGTAATGACCGATCAACATGTAGGAGCTAAAGCCAACTAACTCCCAAAACACGAAGAGCATGACTAAGTTGTCTGCGAGCACAATTCCCAGCATCGAAAACATGAAAATCGACAAGCCACCAAAAAAGCGAGCGGTCGCCGCATCGCCGCGCATGTAACCCACACTAAAGACATGAATCAATAGGCCCACAAAACTCACCATCATCAACATGGTGGCGGCGGTATTGTCTAGGAACAGTCCCATGTTGACGACAAAATCGCCCAAACGCAACCACTCCATACTAGCGCTTAAATCACCCAAGCGAGCGAATTGCACCGTGGCCATCAAGCTGGCGAGAAAAATGACGCCTGCGGCCGACAGAGACAGTGCAATGGCGACTTGGGGGCGCTGACGGCAGAAAAATGCAATTAAACAGGCTGCAGTCAGTGGGGAGAATAGGACTAGAAGTAATGAATTTATGGCCTCCATAACATTAATTCTCCAAAGAATTTAACTCATCCACCATCACGGTCTGCCGCTTGCGATACAGTGCAACGATAATGGCCAAACCAACCGCCACCTCAGCAGCGGCAACGGTGATAATGAAAAAAACAAACAGGTTGCCATCCATGGTGTTGTTGTAGCGCGAAAAAGCGACCAAAGCCAAATTGACCGCATTTAGCATCAATTCCAATGACATGAAGAGCACCAAGGTGTTTTTCCGTAAAATAACGCCCAAAAAACCAATCGCAAACATTAAGCCGGATACGATTAAATACGAATGAATTCCTATGTTCATATATAGTGGATAGGTAAATATGCGATCGTGCCTCTAATCGACTTGCGAAGCGCGTTTACTGATCACGATGACACCCAACATTGCTGCCAGAAGTAAAAATCCCACCAACTGAAATGGCAGCATATACTTCGTGAATAGACTGTAGCCGAACGATTTTGAAGAAGAAGTAAAGGGTATCCCAGAGCTTTGACTGATAACATCGGGATTACTGGCAACAAGCTCTGTGGGTGGCACCGGTAAATGCGACGAACTCAAGCCAACCACTAGCATGGATGCCAACAGCACGAAACCACAGACTGCCACCAAGGTTCCGATGCGATCAAAGCGATACGCAGCCTCCACCTTATCGACGTCTAGCAGCATAATTATAAATAGAAAGAGCACCATGACAGCACCTGCGTAGACAAGCACTTGAATAATGGCCAAAAAGTACGCCTCTAGGAGCACAAATAAGGCTGCAGTAGCCACAAATGATACAATCATGGCCATCGCCCCGCCGACAGCATTGGGATTCAATACCATGACAAGTGCAGAAACGAGCGCCACAAATGAAAAGAAGTAGAAAAGTAAGTCAGTCATACTGAGTCAAACGAAACAATTAGTGCGCATTCCCCTTAAGTTCTGACGCTTTTTTACGATCCCACTTGTAGTGCTGGTCCGGTAAAGTCCCTCCCAATTCATACAACTTTTCTTTGTTATTAATCATCGACTCCCGACTCGTACCAGAAACAGAAAAAATGTCCTGTAAAAAAATGGCCTCCTCCGGGCAGACTTCTTGACACAATCCACAATAGATACAACGCAGCATGTTAATATCGAAGGCTTGAGGTGCTTTTTCAACGTGCGCACGATCCGGTTCCAGCTCTGCATCAATCTCTCCTGGTTGAATCCGTATAGCCTTCGGCGGACAAACAAACTCACATAATTGACAGGAAACACATTTTTCTCGGCCATTTGGATCTTTCACCAAAGTCGGAACTCCACGGTAGTTGTCGGGAATGACCGGGCGTTCTTCGGGATACTGTAAAGTGACCGTTTTATCCAACATCGTCCCCATGGTCGCCTTGAGACCACCAAGAATCTGCGGAATGAAAGTTTTCTCGGCGAAAGAGAGCGGTTTTCTTTCAATTACTTTTGTCTTAGCCATGCCAGTTAGCGGTTAAAATAGTCATATAAAGCAATCACCAATGTGTTGAAGACCAAATTAGCAATCGCCAAAGGCAACAGCAATTTCCAGCCCAAAGTCATCACTTGGTCATAACGAAAGCGTGGCAAGGTCCAACGCACCCAGATAAAGAAAAAGATCATAGCAAACACTTTTGCCATAAACCAACAAACGGATAGAATTGTCCCCAAAAGCCCATCGCTCCATGGGTCGGCCAGTCCGGGTAGAAAATTCCAACCACCGAGGAACAACACAACAAAGATGGCAGAGCCCATAATGACGTGCGCATATTCGGCGACAAAAAAGAGACCAAACTTAAAACAACCATACTCGGTGTGAAAGCCGCCGACTAAGTCAGTTTCAGACTCAGCCATATCAAAAGGCAAGCGATTGGTTTCAGCAAACAGAGCCACCAAAAAGATCAGTGCTGATAGGGGCTGCCACATAAAAAGCCACAAAGTTTGTTGCGATTGAACAACTCCAAACAAATTCAAGCCGTAGTCAGAACCAGGCGCAGCCACCCAAATGAACACGGGCAGTATGGACAATCCCATCGCCAGTTCGTAGGAAATCATCTGCGCCGAAGAGCGAATAGCTCCCAAAAAGGGATATTTACTATTGGAAGACCACCCCGCTAAAACGATGCCGTACACACCCAGCGAGGATATCGCTAAGATAAAAAGCATGCCCACCTCTAAATTCGCCAAGACTAAAGGTTGTACTTGACCAGCGGCGTCTACATAGCGACCAAAAGGCAGCACCACCATCGTCGTTAAGGCTGGCGCCAGTGCAATAATCGGTGCGAGATAAAAGTAGGTCCGGTTCACATGACCCGGCGTAATTTCTTCTTTGAAAAGAAATTTCAAACCATCCGCTGCCGGTTGAAAAAGGCCAAGCCCCGTCATCAGATTACCAATGATCGGCAAATTGCCCAACAGAGGCAGGCGCGTACGATTAGGACCCACACGTCCTTGAATCCAGCTGGACACCTTACGTTCAGCTAGAACCGAGTAGCTACACAGGCCCATAAATACTGAAATCATCGTCAGTGACAGTCCAATGGGAAGTACAATTGCTAAAAAATCCATAATCAGCTATCTTAATCGACCAAGGCGACAGCCTTGGCTGTCTGCAATGCCTCCGGATCATATTTTAAATTTTTAGACTCAACAAAATCGAGCGTGGCAAATTGATCAAAGTTTAATTGCATGCCTTCATCAGGCACTGTGTGCCAACTAACTGCCTCTTCAATCACATCGGTTTCCTGTGCAATATGTTGCCAGAGCTGACGCATATCTGGGCTGACTGCATGCACATCGCCATGTAACTGCGCAATCAATTTAGGCAGGAACACGATCTCAGACATCAGAGACTTCGGTCCTGGAACCGCTTGCTTAAAGCGCTGCAATCGAAAGTTTTGATTCACGAATGAACCATCCTTTTCAAAAACGGTGAGTGAAGGCATCACCAATTTGGCAGCCTGACTGGTCGCATTGTGATGGGCGCCCACATAAATCAAATCGATTTGCTCAAGCGCCTCAGGACTCAAGCCCTGTTCAATCAAATCTTCATTAACAACCAAAAGCGTCTTCACCGTACCTGCCTCAATCCGTTTGGCCAATTCTTGGATCCCCTTTTGGGGCACAGCCTTTATCAAACCATGAATCAGTGCACCACGAAGATTTGGTGAACGATCCTCAGACTGCAAGAGACCATCACCCGATTGGTAATGCCCGATAACCGTAACCGGCGCTTTTGTGAGCTGTGCCAATTTTTTATAGTAGAATTGCTCCTCAAAACTGCTGTGAGCCGAGGCTACGATTTCCACCGAACTGGCTTTTAGTAAGTCTGCAGCTTGAGCAAGGGCCTGATCAGAGCTCAGTGCCCCAGCAGCCGCTTGCGCTTCTAAAATCCTATTTTCAGCAGTTACCGCCTTGAAGAGTGCTCGGCCAGAGTCCGTCATCCAGGTATCATTGACGGCATCATTACGACGCGGCGTTATACGATAGATCTTGCCCTCGCGACTCCAAACCTCGGTATTCGCCCCCACGCTGCTTTCCGTACAAATGCTAGGCGTACGTTTCAAAAACCAGACGCGCATCTGAAAACGAAAGTCGGTACTGGTCAATGCACCCACTGGGCAGATATCGACGGTATTGAGTGAGTAATTATGGTTCAACTCTTTGCCTGGGTAGCAAGTCAGCGTTGAATACGAGCCGCGATCGACAAAGCCCAGCACATCGTCATCCACCACTTCCTTGCTGAAGCGAACACAGCGAGAACACAAAATACAGCGCTCATCATCAAGCGTTACACGCGGCCCCAACTTAGTGCGTTTGGGCTTTACATTCTTATCCTCAGTAAAACGGCTATAGCCACGACCATGCTCAGCGGAAAATTCCTGTAAGCGACACTCCCCGGCTTGGTCACAGATGGGACAGTCTAGGGGATGGTTGATTAATAAAAACTCTGTCACCCCATTGCGAGAAGCTTCCACAACCTCAGACTTGGTTTTGATGTGCATCCCTTGACTTGCATTGGTGGCACAGCCAATTGTTGGCTTCGGCATCCAAGAAATCTTGGGGGATCCATCAGCCTCAAGGATCGCTTCCCCAGTGGCACGATCGCGCATCGGCATCCCCATCTCCACCATACACATCCGGCAGTTGCCTGCAATCGTCAACTTAGGGTGGTAGCAGTAATGCGGAACTTCACGCCCTTTACCGACCGACTTGACGGCCTCGATCACATTCATCCCTTTCGGGACCTCAATCGACTCACCATCAACGTTGATAGTGACTAAATCCACTTTCGTTTGCTCACTCATCGGATCAAATTAGGGTTGTCTCTTTGGCAGCCGTCTCACCCGCCTGCTTACGGGCAGCTTGTTCTCGGGCTTTCTCAACGAACTCATCTTTAAATTTCGCAATAAAGCTTTGCACAGGCCATGCGGCTGCCTCCCCGAAGGCACAAATCGTCCGACCTGCAATCTGATCGGCAATACTCTTCAACAGATCAGCATCCCCCTCTTTGGCTTCGCCGGCACACATGCGCGCGGTAATTTTACGCATCCAGGGCACTCCTTCGCGACAAGGTGTACACTGCCCACAACTTTCGTGAGCGTAAAAATAATTCAGATTGGCCAAGGCTTCCACCATATCCGTGGAATCATCCATAATGATCACTCCACCAGAGCCCGACATGGAGCCCACTGCCGACAAACTGTCGAAGTCCATGGGAATATCGTTGATACCCCAGTCATACTCCGTCCCATCTTTCAGTTTTCCGACAAAGCGTTCGTCCGCTCTCAAAATTTTAGAGGAGGATCCTCCTGGAATCACGGCTTTCAATGTGCGGCCAGGCTTTAAACCGCCACACACATCATAGATTAATTCACCCAGGGTCAATGCCGCACAGGGGAACTCATAGTAACCTGGCTTTTGAACATGCCCCGACACACACCAAATACGCGTGCCCGTATTGCCGGGCGTACCAATCTTGGCAAAAGCTTCACCCCCCATTTCGACAATGTGCTTCACATCACAGAGGGTCTCGACATTGTTCACAATTGTGGGACACTGATACAAGCCCAGAGCGGCGGGAAAGTAAGGAGGCTTGATACGAGGATTGGCACGATTACCTTCAAGAGACTCAATCAAACCCGTTTCTTCGCCACAAATATACGCACCCGCACCGCGATGCACAATAATGTCGCAGCTATAACCGCTTCCCAAAATATTTTCGCCCAAGAAATTTTTGGCCCGCGCTTCCTCTATGGCGCGCTCCAAAATTTTGTAACCTTCAAAAAACTCCCCACGGATATAAATGAAGGCAAGCTTGGCCTGAATCGCATACGCAGAACACAGCATACCCTCGATCAACTGATGCGGATCTTTGTGCACAATTTGGCGGTCCTTAAAAGTGCCCGGCTCGGATTCGTCGCAATTACAGATCAGGTAAATGGGCTTGCCGGACTTACGATCCAAAAACTTCCACTTCATGCCAGCAGGGAAACCAGCCCCCCCGCGCCCACGTACCCCCGAAGTGGCCACCTCGGCACAGATGTCTGCTGGCTCCATGGTCACAGCTTTTTTAAGCTGCTGGTAGCCACCGTTTTTCAGGTAGCAATCGATGTCGTTGCTGTAGCCATCAACATCAATGTTTTTAAATATTAGTCGCTGCTCTTCCACTGCCATAAACAAACTCCTTACTAAATAGATTGAATCAAAGTTCCGAACGTTTCATCAAATCGACCAATTCATCGGCCTTGTCTGGAGTGATTTGAGTGTATTCATCCTCGCCAATCATAACGACTGGCGCCTTGCCACAGTCTGCATGGCATTCTACATACTCGATCGTCAACTGCCCATCCTCACTGGTATGCCCAACTTTGCAATCAAATGCTTTTTCGAAACGCTCACAGGTTTTGTAAGCACCCGCAAGCGCACATGGCAGCGTTCTGCAAACGCGCACATGATATTTGCCTGTAGGTTCAGTACGCAGCATAGGATAAAACGTCACCAGTTCAATGATGTTGATCGGCTGTAAGTCCAAGCGGTCCGCGATCCACTCCATGGCCTCGTTGGATAAATATCCCTGATCCTCCTGCACCAAATGGCAGAGCGGAAGTGCGGCACTCCTTAATGTGGGGTAGCGAGGGACCAGACGGTCAATCTTCTCTAATGTTTCAGCTTTTAAATTCATTGCAGATCAAAAAATGATTAGCGATCGCACTCCCCCATCACAAAGTCAAGCGAGCCTAAAATAACGGTAATATCCGTCAAGTAATGACCGGGTAGGAGTTTCGACAAAATACTCAAGTTACAGAAGGAAGGTCCTCGAATCTTTAGACGGTACGGTACACCCCCACCCTTAGAGACAATAAAAAAGCCCAAGGCACCCTTAGGATTTTCCGCTTCAAAGTACACTTCTCCCGCTGGAATTTGTGGCCCCTCGGTCACAATCATAAAGTTCTGAATCAGTTCTTCCATGCTGGTCAGCACCTTAGACTTCTGGGGCGCATAGATCTTTTTGGCATCCTCGGCGTAGTAAGCTCCCTCCGGAAATTGACCAATGACTTGACGAATAATATTCACACTTTGGCGCACCTCTTCAGCACGCATCAAATAGCGATCATAGCAGTCACCAGTCGTACCGATCGGCACCTCAAAGTCGTATTTCTCATAGCCCAAATACGGGCGATCTTTTCTGAGATCTAAATCCACACCGCAGGCGCGCAGATTCGGACCTGTAATTCCGTAAGCAATCGCGTCTTCCTTACTAATGACCCCCACATCAACGGTACGGTCCATGAAGATACGGTTACGAGTCAATAGCTTGTCGATGGTATCGAGGACCGGTAACACGCCTTTGCAAAATTCCAACACACGACCCAACCAGCCATCAGGGACATCTCTGGCTACGCCACCAATACGCGTAAAGCTAGTTGTAAAGCGAGCACCCGTCAGCTCCTCAAATAGCGTGTACAGCTTTTCCCGCTCGGTAAAGGTCAGCATAAAAACTGTCCAGGCTCCAGCATCCATGCCGTAAACGCCCACGCCAAGTAAATGCGAAGAAACGCGTGCAAGTTCACAGCAAAGAACACGAATCGCTTGGCAGCGCTCTGGAACTTCCAGCGACGCCAACTTTTCGACCGCCATGGCGTAGGCAACATTGTTGGCCAAGGGTGCCAAATAATCCAGTCGATCCGTATACGGGACAAACTGATTGTAAGTCATATTTTCCGCAATCTTTTCGTCGCCTCGGTGCAGATAGCCGAGTACAGGATCGCACTTCGTCAAAATATCCCCATCGAGCTCCATTCTTAAGCGTAGCACGCCATGCGTCGTCGGATGCGAAGGGCCCACATTGAGTGACATGCTTTCGCCTTTAAAGCCTTCCTCACTCACCTGAGCACGAGCATTGATGTCCCCAATCGAAATCTCTTTAGTCGTTGTCATGTGATTACACTACAGGTTTGGTCTTCGATTCGGTCCAACTTTCATCACGCGCGCTGGGCTCGGCCTGGCTCATCGGACCATCGGCTGAAGAAACAAAGGGGCCTCCCATCATGGGAGCCGGTTCTACCTGAGTCCCTGTACGCTCGGCAACATCAGCCGCTGGTAATGGAACCTCGATTCCCGCCAATGGAAACTCTTTGCGCAGCGGGTGGTAAGGATAGTCATCCCACATCAAAATCCGTCTTAGATCTGGATGGTTGCTATAATGAATGCCCATCAAGTCGTAGGTTTCCCGTTCATGCCAATCAGCCGCAGGGTAAATGTGAGCCAGCGAAGGTAAACTTGGATTGATAGAATCCGCGCAGTCGACAGCAATCCGCAAGTAGCAATGCTTACGAGTCGAAAACAAGTGATAGATCCCAGTAAAACGCGGTGTTTCGACATCCCAATCGATGGCCGTCACATCAATCAAGAAATCATAGTCAAACTGATCCTTAAGTTGCTGTATGCACTCGAGGAAGTTATCTTCGGGACAATTGACAGCATTGTGGTCTGCGCTATCCCGAACAGTCAGAAAAGGAAGTTTTTCTAAAATATCGTCCAGCACTAGTTGCATTATTGGCCCTCCTTTGCTGCGGTTAACTCCGCTGACTCACCTCGGTTTCCGCTCAGTAAAGTTTTGGAAGATTGCTCATTGGCGATTTTGTCCTGCAAGCGCATCATCGCATCTAGCAGAGCTTCGGGCCTAGGCGGGCAACCACTGATGTAAATATCAACCGGCACAATGTTGTCGACCCCCTGCAGTGTCGCATAGGAACGATACATCCCGCCAGTGCTGGCACAAGCGCCCATGGCGACCACCCATTTGGGTTCGGCCATTTGGTCGTAAATACGACGCACAACTTCCGCCATTTTGTAAGTTACCGTACCAGAGACGATCATACAATCTGCCTGACGCGGCGAGAAGCGCATCACTTCCATTCCGAAGCGTGAAATATCAAAGCGAGAAGCCCCGACCGCCATCAACTCAATGGCGCAGCACGCGAGCCCCATCGGCATCGGCCACACAGAATGCTTGCGGATCCAGTTAATCACGGCATCCGCCTTCGTCACGATGAGTTCGCTCTCTATCTTACTGTCATAGCCAATCTTGTCGGTGTGCATGCTGATATCTGTTTCCCTGTCCACAAAAATAAAGTCCACCACAACCTACTTCGACCCTTATTTCATGCAAGCAGCAATTTAATTTTTATCCACAAGTTTTCATTACGAAAAAAATATCTGCTCAAAGATGCATCCAATGCTGATCAGCTAATATGAAGCGCGAAGCAATAGTATGCTCTCGCAAAAAGCAGGTGCCAGAGAGTTGCGGTTAATCGGATTGATACTAGCCAAAGGGACTCACCCACCAGCAGCTACCAAACGGAAGGGACGATTCTTCAAGGCATCGCTCACCTGTTCGCGTACATCACCTTGCAGCTCTAGCACTGCACCTTTCATAGCTCCGCCACAAGCACAGATTTGCTTCAATTCCTGCAGCAGCAATTTAAGCTCATCCCGCGTCATTTGACCCGCAACATCGCGTAGGGTTGTAACCGTTTTGCCGGCACGCCCCGTGGTTTCTCGCCGCATTTCGATCCTCCGCTGGACTACCTGTGGCAGGGACTGTGCCTGGGAAACTCCCGCCGGCAAATCACGGGCATTGAACTGTGCGCCAAGGCTCTCGAAAGGATTTTGCTCCAAACTGGTATCAGTATGCAACTGAATTTTCTTAGATTTTTTGCCCATGATGTCTACATCTGATGCGGCTGCTGCGGATTCTCAAACCAATCTAAAGCTTTTTGGTAACTGCGACGCTCTAAATAGTGTTGTAACTTGGCATCTAATTTTAAATCGGCGCTCAACTGATCGACTCGTAGCAGCACCTCAAGAATAGTCTCCCCAGAATCGTAGGGGATCTGTTGCGTCAATTTGGATAAATCACTACGTAATTGCACGAATTCTTGTGCCAGGGCTGCCGGGTTATCTGCTTTGCTCATGCGAAAAGCAGTGCCTATGCGCCAGCAGTCGTACAACGAAAAAATCATCCTCGGCTGTAATTTCGAGGACACAAACAGTCCCGGACAAGCGCTGCCAATAGAATGAGCGCTTAAATTGAGAGTTTTGCATATTTTTGCCAGCCGCCTCGCGTGCATCCAAAACATCTTTCAAAGTATTTACCTGCTGACCTAACTTGGATGCTTCTACACTCTCTCGCCTATTTTTTCGTATCGTGCGCGCATTGCTCTTTTGAAAACAGCCCCCACATAGCTAAAAAAAATCGACAACAACCTTTAGGGCACCTCTGGAAACCTCCCATGTGCCGAGATTGCCGATTTGCTGTGAT
>CAWVTP010000010.1:0-29147 GCA_963933035.1 uncultured Puniceicoccaceae bacterium
GATCGGGCAGGGGTTTAATCCAGCGGAGTACGGTAGTGTTGTCCTCTCCAGTCAATTTGCGTTCCTCATAACGGGTACTATATTTCTGACAGCGGGCACCATGATCCTAGTTTGGCTCGGTGAGCAAATTACGGAAAAAGGTATCGGCAATGGCATTTCATTGCTCATTACGGTTTCGATTATTTCTGGTTTGCCCGGAGCGGTTGCCTCCGCGTATCAAATGTTTGTCACTCCAGTGGGAGCTGAAAGTGCTTCGCTTGGTGTGCCCGAAGGTGTTCTGATGCTGGCGCTACTGTTTGCCGTTACCGCTGGCTTGGTTGCCATTACTCAAGCACAGCGAAAAATTCCGGTACAGTATGCTAAGCGGGTTGTGGGTCGCAAGGTCTACGGTGGCCAAAGCTCTTTTTTGCCCTTAAAAGTCAACTATGCTGGGGTTATGCCTGTCATTTTTGCCAGTGCTATTTTAATGTTTCCTGCGCAAATTTTGACTTATATCGGATCTGCGACGGAGATGCGTTTCTTCAATGAAATGGCGGACTCGGTGGCCCATGGTCAACCCGCATATTATATAGTATTTGGCCTGCTCATTTTAATCTTTAGTTATTTCTGGGTTTCGATGATGTTCAAACCTGTTCAGATCTCTGACGATTTGAAAAAAAATGGTGGCTACATTCCGGGTGTGCGTCCAGGGGAGCCTACCGCAAAATTTTTAGACCATATAATGACGCGCCTCACACTGGCTGGTGCACTTTCACTGACTCTCATCGCGCTTTTCCCGGATATCCTCTTGTTTGCGTACAATGTTCCATTTAATGTGGCTATTTTCTTCGGCGGTACTGGAATGCTGATTACGGTTGGTGTATTATTGGATACAATGCGTCAAATAGAGACCTACCTGCTGCAACGCCACTACGACGGCTTTTTGAAAAAAGGGAAACTCCGCGGCCGCTCTGCAGCGCGCAACAAGCAGCTTGTCGACACCGCTGGAATAAATGACTTTTGGAAAGCTTGGCGTCCACTTCTTGTAATCGCGGTTGGGCTTTTTGTTCTCGGTCTCGCCTCTTGGTTCTTTAATTTGGGGTAGTCCTTGTTGCCCCAATTACTAGATTGATACCTTAGGGTTTTTGATTCTCTATCTGTGACCAAGCACAAATTTATTCGTGATTCGGACAGTATCGATGGTATCCGATCGGCTTGCCAGGTTGCGGCCACGGTGCTCAAAAAGATGAAAGATGCGGTATGCGTGGGGATGACGACAGCGGAGCTCGACGAGATCGGGTTTGAGTGGATCGAAAAACTTGGCGCAGAAAGTGCCTGCCACCAGTATCAATCAGGGGAAAATATATTTCCAGCACACACTTGTCTGTCGATTAACGAAGAGGTTGTGCATGGGATTGGGAAATCCCATCGGAAAATTGAACCAAGCGACGTGGTTTCCATAGATGTGGTCGTTCGCTACAATGGCTATATTGGTGATAATGCGACAACTGTCGCGATTGCGCCGGTAAAGCCAGCAGATCTTGCGCTCTTATCAGTAACCGAGGCAGCGCTCGATTATGCAATTGGCTTTGCCAAGCCTGGTAATCGTGTGGGGGATATCTCAAATGCGGTGGAGCGGTATGTGCGCCGTCATAATTATGGAATCGTACGCGACTTCGTCGGGCATGGTGTAGGACTGACGATGCACGAGGCTCCGCAAATTCCGAACTACGGGCGTCGTGGTAAAGGAGCCCTCCTCAAGCCAGGCATGGCACTCGCAATTGAGCCGATGGTGAATCTCGGTAGTCACGAAGTGCGAATTTTGGATGATGGCTGGACTGCGGTTACGGTCGATGGTCAAAACTCCGCCCACTTTGAGCATACAGTGCTGGTGACGGAGGGAGAACCAGAAATTTTAACAATTCCTAAAAATTAACTTTCCAAATGCTTTTTATTTGTTAGCATGCACGATTTTTCTGCTCAATTAGCACATTATTAGATTTTTATTATGCCACGTATACTCGGAGTTGATATTCCTGCCAATAAGAAGTTACCTTATTCGCTACGCTATATTTATGGGATTGGGCCTACTCGCGCCGACCAGATTGTTGCCACATCAGGTTTTGATGCGGATCGTCGTGCTGGCGATTTGAGCGAAGAGGAGTTAAATCAACTGGCCTCGATTGTTGCCGACAGACAATTTGTAGTCGAAGGCGATTTGCGCCGTGAGCGTACCGCTAATTTGAAGCGCTTGTCGGCGATTCGCAGTGTTCGCGGTATGCGTCACATGCGCGGTCTTCCAGTGAGAGGCCAGCGTACAAAAACGAATGCGAGGACACGTAAAGGTGCCGTGAAGCCCGTTCGCAAATAATTAGTTGGAGTTTTAAGATATGAGTGAAGAAGAAGCAAAACTGGCCGAAGATACGGCCTCGGTTGAAACTAGTGCAGAAGCCACCCCCGTCAAGAAGGAGGTGACTGCCGAGGACTTGCTGAAAAGTGATTTGGACGGTGTTAAAATTCGTCGTGCCAAAGGTAGCAAAAATATTACCAGTGGCATTGTGAATGTCTTGGCGACTTTTAACAATACCAAGGTCACCTTTTGTGATCCACGAGGCAATGTAATCTCTTGGTCGAGCGCTGGTAAGTGTAATTTTCGAGGTTCTCGCAAGTCAACAGCCTATGCCGCGCAAGTTGTGACACAGGATGCTGGGCGTGTTGCAGTTTCTCACGGTATGAAAGAAGTCGTCGTCAAGTTGAATGGTCCAGGTATGGGACGTGATTCAGCTGTACGAGCTCTCCAGTCTTTGGGGATGATAGTGACTGACATTATGGATGTCACTCCGGTCCCTCACAATGGTTGTCGTGCGCCCAAGCGCCGCCGTGTCTAGTTTGTTGCTGCCATCTAGACAGGTTATTTACTTAGCAGATATATTAAACACACACTATGGCTCGTTACACAGGTCCCACAACACGTATTAACCGCCGTTTTGGTCAGGCAATTTTTAATCCGACCAAAGCCTTTGAGCGCAAACCACACCCACCAGGCCAGCACGGACCACGTCTTCGTCGTAAGGTCAGTGAGTATGCGGTCGGCTTGAACGAGAAGCAGAAATTACGCTTCATGTACGGAATTACTGAAAAGCAGTTTCGTCTTACTTTCGAAAAGGCAAAGGCTACGCGTGGTGTTACCGGTGAAATCTTTTTACAGATGCTCGAATGCCGATTAGATAGTGTTGTCTACCGCCTAGGGTTTGCGAAATCTCGTGCTGCTGCGCGTCAGTTTGTAAGCCATGGTCATATAACTGTTAACGGAAAAAAGACGAACATTGCTAGTTTTATGGTCTCTGAGGAAGATGAAATTGGTGTTCGTGAACGCACATCTTCTCGCCAGTTGGCAACTCAAAACATTGAAGGCAGCCAAGGGCGCACAATTCCCGAGTGGTTGGTGCTCAATGAAGACTCTTTAAAGGCGAATGTGGGGCGCTTACCTTCCACTGAAGAGACGGAGTCGAGTATCAATGTGCAGTTAATTGTTGAGTACTATAGCCGATAGTTAGCCCGCTCACGTATTCGTATAAATATTCACTGTTCTAATTTCTTACATTATGCCAAAGCGTTTAGGTAAATTTGAGCTGCCAAATCGACTCGTTAAGGTCGAAGATACGGCAACTGATACATTCGCTGCTTTTCAAGCAGAGCCTTTTGAGGCTGGCTACGGCCACACCATCGGGAATTCGCTCCGGCGAGTTCTTTTGAGTTCCATTGAGGGGGCGTCCATAACTGCGATTAAAATCGACGGGGTACAGCACGAATTCCAGAGTGTTGACGGTATTGTCGAGGATGTGACGGACATTGTCTTGAATCTCAAGAAGGTTCTCATGGTGTCTGACAGTCGTGAGTCCGCAACCTTGACCATTGATGTTGATCGTGATGGTCAAGTGACTGCTGCTGACATTCAAGAGGATGCTAATTTTAAAGTCATCAATCCCGATCAAGTGATCTGTACGCTCGACAAAAAACGTCACTTTTATGCAGAGTTAGATGTGCGTGTCGGTCGTGGTTACTGCACGGGCGAGGATAATAAAGTCGACGATCAGGCAATTGGAGTGATTGCCATCGATTCTTTGTTTAGTCCCGTTCGTTTGGTCAAGTATGCGGTTGAAAACACGCGGGTTGGTCAAGAAATGGATTATGATAAGCTGGTGCTGGAGGTGACTACCGACGGACGCATTACGCCTGATGACGCGATGAAGCATGCCGCTGCAATCATGAAGCATCATTTAGATGTCTTTGATGAAGTATCTCAGGATGAGGTTGAGTTCGAAAGCGAAGGCAAGGAGATCAGTGAAGAGCAGAATCGTTTGCGCAAGCTACTCAATATGAGTGTCAACGAAATAGAGCTTTCTGTTCGTGCGGCGAATTGTTTGAACAATGCCAACATCACATCGGTTGGTGAATTGGCCATGAAGTCCGAGCAGGAAATGTTGAAGTATCGCAACTTCGGTAAGAAGTCACTGAATGAAATTAAGGATAAGTTAGAGCAGCTTGGCCTATCGCTCGGGATGAAAATTGATGAGCGACTTCTTGAAAAAGGTACAGAACTCTAACTCTCAAAGCACTATTGTATCATGCGTCACAGTAAAAAAAGACATAAACTAGGGGTATCGGGTCCCCACCAAGCTGCACTTTTGGCCAATTTATCGGTAGCCCTTATTCAAAATGGTCGCATCGAAACGACCTTGGCGAAAGCCAAGGCATTGCGCCCCTTTATAGAGAAGCTTGTCACACTGGCTAAAAAGGCTGCGGTATCGAATGAAAGCGCGCGTAAGGTGCACTACCGTCGTCTTGCCCTCTCCCGTATTCGGAGCAAGTCCGCAGTGGCTCGTTTATTTGATGAGTTGGTAGTGGAATTTTCAGAGCGTTCTGGCGGATACACACGTATCTACAAGTTGGGACAGCGAATTGGTGATGCGGCTGAAATGGGCTTAATTGAGTTCATTGATAAAGCGGATACTGGTTACACTAAAGGCAAGGGGGGCGCTAAAGTGACCACTAATGTAGCCAACAGTGCCACCGATAATGCGACAGAGGTCGCCACCCCTGCTGAGGAAGTAGCGGCTGTTGAGAATGTTGAGACCGAGGTTGTTGAAACTGCCGAGGTAGAAGAAACCAAGTAAATTTTATATCTTTATTATGTCTATTGAAGTCAATGTCCGCAAAGGTGAACCGGTTGATCGCGCTTTACGTCGTCTTAAAAAGCGTTTAGATCGCGAGACTGTTATTATCGACGTCCGTGCGAATCGTTATTTTGAGAAACCATCTCAAACTAAGCGTCGCAAAAAAAAGGAGCTCGATTTTAACAACATGCTACGTGTTCGTTATTCGAATATGTAGTTTTCATTCGTATCTAATTTTTACAATCCCGATTTTTGCTTTGCAGATTTCGGGATTTTTTTATGAGCCTGCAACCGTTACAGAATATCTCGTTATCTACCTGTTGGTGCTCACATCGCCACCATGACGGGTATGCGATGCTAGAAGAGATCGCGGGTTTGGGTTTTCGGCGTGTTGAGCTTAGTCATGGGATTAAACTCAACTTAGTCGACGGAATCCACAAAGCCCTGCAGGACGGAGTCGTCGAAGTGGGGTCCATGCATAATTTTTGTCCACTACCCAATGGAATACAGTATGCGGCGCCGAATGTATACCAACCGAGTGCTGCCAGTAATTGGGAGCTTGATTTGTGGCAGCGTTATACGCTTAGAACTTTAGAATATGCAAAAAAGTGGGGCGTTCAGGATATTGTGCTGCATTCGGGCAGTGCTCGTTTCTTCTGGGGCTCTCCTGAGCGCAAACTAGAACGATGGATTGAGAAATCGAAACTTGAATTTACCGAACTCTCAGCGGATTCACGATTTCGCAAAAAATGTCAACGCGCGATTAAACGGGTGCGCAAGGGTTTTCGCAAAATAGAGCAACGCGTTTTTGATCAATATGAAAAGGTGCTGGCTGATGCTGAGGTGCTCGACCTTTATCTGTGCTTGGAAAATCGAGAAGGCTTAGAGGAGTTTCCTTTAGATTCTGAGCACTGCCAATTTATCGAAGGTTTTACTGAGTCGAATCGGATCGCTTATTGGCACGATGTCGGCCATGCTCAGATCAAGGCAGCTTATGGCTTGCTGGATCCTCAAGCGCATCTTGAAGCTTGTGCACCTCACTTACGCGGCTTTCATATTCACGATGTTTCGGCTGCGGGGCAAGATCATCAAGCTTTGGGGTCGGGAATCGTAGACTTCGATCATTTAGCTACATTTTTTAGGCCAGAGCATCAATTGGTACTCGAGTTGAGTCCCAAACTAACTCGTGATGAGGTTAAAGGTTCTCAGGATTTCTTGTACCATCTGTTGCAGTCTTTGCCGCAGAATACTACATTATAGTCGATGTCATTTTGTTATTTTTGTATCAGTGGGCGCCCCTAAAGTCATTATGGACGATTCACTGTTGTCTTTTAGTTGCGATGCTCTGCTTTCGCATAGTTGACTTGTTCAAAAATTAAAAATTACTCTCGTCTCGGCCATGCTAGATTTTCAGATGTGTTTTAATTTTTCCTTGTTGATCTGTTTACAATTAGCTGTAGTAACGAATTCAAAAAATGATTTCGTATACGGGTAAATTTAGCATCTATTTCGTCCTGGAGCTCGGGAGGGTTTTTATTTTTGCTGGGCAATCTTTGTACTATTTTTTCGGGCAACGCAGTCCTTTAAGTCAGTTAATGTTCGCGATTCGTGAAGTGGGGCTTCGATGCGTACTCATTGTCTCTATTGTCGGACTTTTTACCGGGTTGGTCATGGGGCTGCAGTTGTATTATACGCTGGTAAAGTTTGGGGCTCAATCGGCTCTGGGAACCGCGGTGGCACTTTCCTTGATTCGTGAGTTAGGGCCTGTTTTGACGGCGTTGATGGTTGTGGGGCAGGCTGGTTCTGCCTTATCATCTGAGTTGGGGATTCAACGCAATGATGAGCAGATTGATGCTTTGAACAGTATGGGAATTCGACCACTGGGTTATTTGATAGGTCCTCGTTTACTCGCGGGATTAATTTGTTTTCCTATTCTCACAACATTTTTCGACTTGATCGGTATTTTTGGTGGCTATATCACTGGCTCACTGTTGCTCAATGTAGACGCCGGCGTGTACTGGCATCGAGTGTATGCTAGTGTACAAGTGGCAGATGTATTGGGTGGCTATCTGAAGACTATTGTTTTTGGATTTGTATGTATGGCCATTTGTTTGTACTACGGCTACTATTCGCATCTTAAAAGCGAATTGAGGGGCGTTCGGGGCGTCAGCCAAACGGCAACTCGGGCTGTTGTGTGCTCTAGTATTTGTGTGTTGGCTGCTGACTACTTAATCACTTCGTTTTTAATCTAATGGATGGACCCATATTAAAGGTACGAGGTTTAACGAAGAGCTTTAAGCAACAAGTTGTTTTGGATGGCTTAGATTTGGATATTCCTGCGAACAGCGTTACCACCATTATTGGGCGTAGTGGGATTGGGAAATCAGTTTTACTGAAGTGCCTAGCCAATATTTGGCCAGCTCAAGCGGGCACAATGCATTACGGGGAGCAGGTCGCTGCGATCGGGCAACACAGCCTGCGCCAAGCTTTTAATATAAACTTCAGTTACATGTTTCAAAACAATGCATTGTTTGATTCGATGACTGCGTCTGAAAATATAGCACTCCCCTTGCGTGAAAGCACCAAGCTATCAACTGCGGATATCAACGACCAAGTCCAATCCTTACTGGAGACGATGGATTTGCGGGGCTGTGCCGACAAATACCCGGCCGAGTTGTCGGGCGGGATGCAGAAGCGGGTTGCCTTGGCGCGTGCCTTAATCGTGGAGCCTCAAATTGTCTTTTTTGACGAGCCAACTACCGGTTTGGATCCTGAGCGTAAGTACACTGTATTTAATATGATTGCTGAGTGCCGTAGGCAATTTAAATTTGCGGCGGTGTTGGTCAGTCACGACATCCCTGAAGTCTTTCAGATTAGCGATCGCATTGCGTGGATTGATCGCGGAAAAATTCAATGTGTGGGCGACCGGGAACAGATTTATAAACATTCAGATACTGTCTTGAAAAATTTATTAACAAATGCTGGCATTGGATTTTAGCAAATTGTCGTGTGAAATGATTGATCGTAAAACAGAATTTTTAGTGGGCCTTTTTTTACTGACTGGATTGTGCGCAGTTTTGTATCTGGCTATCTCAATCGGTGGCGGCAGTCTTTTCTCGCAGGATTACTATTTGCTGCAAGCGCGTTTTAGCAGTGCCAGTGGGGTGAACCCGGGAAGTCGAGTGGAAATTGCTGGTGTACCGGTCGGTCGCGTACAATCGATTGAATTAGATGCACGCTTTTCGGCAATCATTAGCTTGGAAATTGACCGTTCGATTGAGTTGGACGATGATACAATTGCCTCGATTAAGACTGCTGGCCTGATTGGCGATCGTTTTATAAAGCTATCGCCTGGTGGATCTGGTATTTTATTGGAACCGGGAGATCTTATTCTTGACACCGAATCTGCCTTAGACATCGAGGATTTGATTAGTCGTTTTTCCATGGGTAATCAGCTATCCAAATAGCCTAAGCCCTAAAATTATATAATTTATTTGCTCATCATGCGATTTCTCACTCCCCTGATTGTCGTTCTATGCTCTACATGCCAGTTACTTATTGCGGAAGAAAATCCGGTTCCTCGTTTGGAACAAACCATGAATGCGGCGCTCGATCTCATTTTCTTACCAGAGCATGCGGATAAAAACCAGGACGTGCGGGCTGATTTGGTTCGCGCGACTGTCGAAGAGCAATTCGATTTGGGGGTACTGATTCGTCGTACCTTTGGCAGAAATTGGCAGCAGGTTGATGAGGCGAATCAAACGCGTGTATCCGAGCAAGTGAAGCAATTACTGGTATTTTCATTTGTGGAAGGGATGGTGGGTAAAAACCGTCCAGTGATCACTTTTGGCGCTCCAGAATTTCTATCGAGTAAGCGGATCGAAGTTGCCAGTCAGATTTTAGTTAATGAGCAATTGTATCAACTGACCTACCGCTTGGGGCGCTTACAGTCAGGCTGGCAAATCTATGATATTCTGGCCGAGGGCATCAGCATGGTGGCTAACTATCGACAACAGATTGACGATCACTTTCGAAATAATAATGCCCAGGCATTGGTGGAAAAACTAGACGCGCTACTCAATGATTAAGATACTAAGCAGTCGATTTTTGCGCCAATGCATTTTGTGCTGTGGCGCAGCTATGTGGATGGGCTTCGGATTGCTGCAAGCTGAGGAATTTTTGAGTGAGGAGGATCTGTTTGAGGATGATCCAGCAGAGATCGTCATCGTCAAGGACCCAATTGAGCCCTTGAATCGTGCGATTTTTCAAATCAACGATCGTATCTACACTTACCTTGTCGACCCCGTCGCTGAGCTCTATCAGCGATTCACTCCCGCGCTCGTTCGGACGGGAATCTTGAACTTTTTCGACAATCTGAAGTATCCAGTGCGTCTTTCGGGTAATCTTCTGCAGGGGCGCTTTACGGATGCAAGCTTAGAGAGCGAACGTTTCCTGTTGAACACAACAGTGGGACTTTTGGGCATTTTGAATCCTGCGGATACATTGGGTCGCTATGACGCATTAAGTAAAGAAGACGTCGGGCAAGCTCTGGCGCGCTGGGGATTGCCACGGGGCCCATATTTGGTACTACCAATTTGGGGGCCCTCCACTGTGCGCGATTTTTGTGGATTGATGGGAGATCGTGCCATTAATCCGACTCAAGGTCCGTTTAGCGCGATTGACCATTGGGAATGGCAGCAACAAACTGCACTCAGTGGTGTGGAAGTGATCGCGCGTTTTGGTGATCGATACCAGAAAATGAAGGCGGCACAGATTGATGCCTATTCTGCTTTTAAATTGGGCTATATCCAGTACCGCGAGGCCGCTATTCGAGAATGATCTCATCGTAGCTGACGAGCTCGTTTATGGCTTAAACCCGAACGATGCAAACGGATCTTTTGAGCATTAGGATTATGATTGTAAGTGCCCGCTGAGGGGGTACTCAAAATGTGGTCCGATCTGCTGGGCATCCGATCTTATCGAATTGCGCGGAGCTAAGGCGACCAAGGCACATGGCTGCCTGTCAGACCAGCAGTCACATATGTTTGTACGCTTTCTCGGACTGCAGTTGCCGAGCATCTTGCTCAAGCTGTTGCATAATGCGGCTTAAATGAAGCCGATCATCTTGGGGTGCCCCCGAGTGGGACAGTTGCTTCTGATCGCGGATCTTGCTCATCCGCGGAATAGTATTTGTGATTTTGTAAACCCGCACGGAATGGGGCTCCATTCCGTTTGATCCATTCAGTAATCGCATTTAGGATCTGTTTATTTTTTACTTGGGACCACTCGGGTTGCAGCCATATATTTGAGCCATGATACTCAGCGCCAATGAGTTCACTATATTCAGCGATTGCCGATGTCTGATCGACAATAATTTTCAATTCATCTGCTTTTTGAATCGAATTCTGAAGCGGATGCTTCCAGCGCTTAGGGCTGAGTGTAATCCAATCAAAGTCTGCGGTAATCGGAAACGCACCACTGGTCTCTAAGTGCACCGGTAGGCCCACTTCATGGAGTGCATCAACCAGCGGATTGAGTTCATGGATCGTGGGCTCTCCTCCCGTTATCACCACAAATTCAGCAGCTGTTTTTTTAGCATTGGTGACGAGTTGCTCAATAGGGATCCGCTGCAGCCCTTTAGCTTTGTAATCTGGATGCCAGGTACCTGCTGAATCGCACCAAGGACAATGGACGGGGCAACCATAGGTGCGAATAAAATAAGCCGCACGGCCTTGGTGAACGCCTTCGCCTTGAAAGCTGTAAAATTGTTCGTGGATAGGCAGCATTCTCAGCGAGGATCTGTGTAGCTGGCAGAATTTTTTGAGTCCTCCTTGATGTCCACATGACTGAGCCAAACGCGTTGCTGGGTGTGCGATTGGACCATGGTATTAAAAATTTGGAATAGATGCTGTGCAATGCCTTCACTAGAACAGCAGGGTAGTATATGAAATTTAAACAGAGATGCTTTGTGACATTCGAGTTCGGAGCGGTGAGGGTCGTCTTCGTTGAGGAGACAGGCATGGTCCAGATGGCGATCAATCCAGTCTTTGATGTATTTGAGCTGCCCAAAATCGACGACAAAGCCGTTCGAGTCCAATTTCTTGCAGGCAAAGGTCAATGTGATGGTCCAATTATGCCCGTGAATATAGGCACAGTGACCTGCATGTCGATGCTGCCGGTGTGCCATCGGGATATCCTGATAAGACTTTGTACAGGTAAACATAGGGCTATGCGATGTGCCAGTTGTTTGCTCTGAGCTGACCAAGACTCGGAGCATCGTCCATATACAGCGTGGGGTCTTTGATCCCGCAAAGGTCAAAAGCTTCGCGTCGCTCAATGCAGGTGCCGCAACGTCCACAATGGACGTGGCCGCCATTGTAGCAGGACCAAGTTCTTTCTAAGGGCGTGTTGAGCTGGTAGCCTCTTTGGACAATGTCCGCTTTACTCCAGTCGACAAATGGGCGCATCAATTCAATGGTATTCCAATCGGCTAGTTGGATGGCCGTCTGCATGGCATCGGCAAATTCACTGCGACAATCTGGATAGATGGCGTGATCGCCATTGTGGGCAGCATACGCGACCGCTGAAGCATTTATCGAAAGCGCATAGCTGGTGGCCAGTGCTAGAAACAGCATATTGCGGTTGGGCACGATGGTCGATTTCATGGAAGATTCGGTATAGTGCCCTTCAGCTACGGGAATTTCAGGACTGGTTAGGCTGCTGCCTGCCAGTAAGTGTTGGATGCCCGATAGGTCGGCTAACTCATGGGGCACGGCCAGTATTTGTGCTATTGTACTGGCACTTTTCAGTTCACGTCGGTGACGCTGGCCATAGTTTATCGACAGCGCGTGAACCTGATGGCCTTCGTGAAGCAAGTGGTGAAGCAAAACAGTCGAGTCCAGCCCACCAGAGTAGATAACAACAATTTTCATGAATTCAGTGTGCTGCGATTCAGCGATCCCTGGGAATTCTTTAGCAGGGATAAGGCTAGCAAATCTGCTGAGCCAGTTTACTCTAGTATGATTAAGTCGACCCGGCGATCTTGGAAGGATTGATCCTTGGCGAGCCCAGAAATCGACTGCAGGCTGCCTTTGGAGAGTATTTCTATGCGCGCTAATTCAATGCCTAAAGTTTCCACATATTGGCTGGCACTACTGGCTCGGCGATCGCCCAGCGCTAAGTTGTACTCTGCAGTGCCATACCAGTCGCAGTGGCCTTCTATGAGCAACGCTGTATCCGGATTGCTTGTTAAGAAGTCGGCTGCTTCTTGTAATTTAATGCGCTCTTGGGGTGCAATCGCACTCGAATCAAAGCCAAAGTATACGGGTTCTAAGATGTTGGGAAGCATGGTGCGATCGCCATATTGACCATTTGCGATTACATCGTCCGCTGAACGGCCTTCCAGTCCATAATCACCCGCGAGCCCACTTGGAATTAAATCATTGTCGCTGCCATTGCCAATAGCTTGGCTGACGGTGTCTGAAGGGCTTGGGCTTTGTGGACGGGTGCAGCCAGTAATCAGGCTAATAGTTAGGATTGTCAGTAAGGGAATCGTTGAAAAGTGGTGCATAATGCTTAGGTTCGTATAGATGGATCAGAATGTCGCAAACTTTAATTGAACAAGTCGTAAAATTAAGTTTATTTACGACTTATTCAAATGAATTCGCATAAGACTACAGTTTTACTTGTTGACAATGGATCATTGCGCGCTGAGTCGACTTTAGCGCTGAGGCAGTTGGCGCTCCAATTACAAGCGCGCATTCATTGTTCCGTTGAGGCTGTCAGTTTGCTGCACTCGCATAAAGTTGAGCCGGCCAGTTTGCATGGCGTGGGGGCCACAATTGTGCGACGTCGTTTGCGCGAGCTGATTGATTTAGGCCAGCGGCAAATAGCAATCGTGCCATTATTCCTCGGGCCGAGTTTGGCGATTGTGGACTACTTACCAAAATTGCTTGCCGAGGCGCGCGAGCTATGTTCGGACTTGGAGTTGCGGGTCGCGCCGCCGCTGGCAGGTTTGCACCCAGATCATCCCGATCCGCGACTTGCAGAAATTTTGGCTGATACTGTTCGCATGCTAGTGGAGCGTCATCAGTTGCAGAATTATCAGGTTGCACTCGTCGACCATGGTACCCCAGCCGAGGCGGTGAATTGTGTTCGAAATGCGGTCGCTCAACAGTTGTCCAGCTTATTGGATCGTCAAGTCCAACCATGTTCGATGGAGCGACGTCCCGGAACTGCGTATGCTTTTAACGAGCCATTATTGGAAAATCTGGCCAAGCAGCCAAAAATGATGGAGTCGCATGCCATCGTATTGGCCATGTTTTTTTTGCTGCCAGGAAGGCATGCAGGCGCGGATGGAGACGTCGCACAAATTTGTGAGGCTATGCAGGTGTCGTCTATCATTTATCGCTCAGAATTGATGGCCTCTCATCCCAAATTGATCGATATTTTACAGGATCGTTTTGATGCCTGCGCTCCAATTGCGGTCTAATTTTTAATATTTAACCAATTCTTATGGCTACCAATCTCTATTGTAAGGTTCAGCAATCCCCCATTCACGGAAGAGGCTTGTATGCACGCCGTGCGATTGCAGCCGGTACCGATATAATTCAATATATTGGTGACAAGATTTCTAAGGAAGAATCTAGTCGTCGCGCGCTTGAGTGGGAGGCAAAAGCGCGTAAGCGAGGTTCGGGGCTGGTGTATATTTTTGAATTGGATGACGAATGGGATCTTGATGGCCGAAGAGGGCGTAATCCGGCTCGTTATATAAATCATTCTTGCGACGGCAATTGTGAGGCGATCAATTACGAAGGTGAAATTTGGATTGTTGCTCGCAAGGACATCGAAGCGGGAGAGGAGCTGACATACGATTATGGTTACGATATGGAACATTTCCTTGACCATCCATGCCGCTGTGGAACGGACAACTGTATTGGGTATATTGTGCGCCAAGACCAATGGGCGGAAGTTCGCAAATTATTGCGTCAGAAATCGTACAATCTGGACCATGGGAGTGACTAAAGTGCTTCTGTGCTCGCGCCTGGGCTTTGAATTAATTTAAGTCGGGTGTCTCCATTAGATTGAATTGTAATCTCTATGTCGCGAAGAATTGAACGGGCAGCGATGGTGGCTGAAGAGCTCGCCAGTCTGTATCCCAATCCGCCCGTCCCACTCGATCATCAGGATGCATATACCTTATTGATTGCCGTGCTGCTTTCTGCGCAGTGTACCGATTTGCGGGTGAATCAGGTGACTCCTGAACTATTTGAACTGGCCGATAGCGCGGAAAAGATGCAGCGGCAGTCCGTTGAAACAGTTCGTAAGATTATACGACCTTGCGGTTTGTCGCCCACAAAATCCAAAAAAATTGTAGAGCTGTCGCGGCAATTAGTGTTGCAGCATCAAGGTGAAATTCCTCAAGATTTTGCAGCATTGGAGGCCTTGCCAGGGGTTGGGCACAAAACCGCATCCGTCGTTATGGCGCAAGCTTTTGGCGTGCCTGCCTTTCCGGTGGATACGCATATTCACCGCTTGGCCCAGCGTTGGGGTTTAAGTTCTGGTCGCAGTGTTTTGCAAACGGAACGTGACCTGAAAGCTTGTTTTCCTCGCGAAAAATGGAATGATTTGCATTTACAAATCATATTTTACGGTCGTGAGTTTTGCACTGCCCGTGGATGCGATGGGCGAGAATGTCCGCTCTGTAGGCGCTTGTATCCAAACCGCAAGCGAGCGGTAGTTTGGAGGAAGCCTTAGATATATTTAGGGGCTGCGACAATTAAGCTTCGTCAAAGCGTCGCTGAAATAGCGCATCCAGTTCTGCCATCAGATTGCTGGCTTGGTCTTGTTCACCCTCAAGGTGAAAAGTCAATTTAGAGCCCTTGCCAGCAGCTAGCATCATTAAGCCCATAATGCTTTTACCGTTGACGCGCTCGTCATCTTTCTCCACCCAAACTTCGCCTTGAAAAGTGTTTGCAATACGAACGATCATGGCAGCAGGACGCGCGTGGATACCCATTTTATTTTGGACCGTAAGCTCCTTGCAGTTGGTATTCGGTGAAGCATCGCTCATGTGTAAAGTCAGACAAGATAAGTTTTATAACATTGCAAGTCATTATACGGAAAGGCGCTTCAAAAATTTAGCCGTTTAAAATAAATAAAAGTCGAGATCAGCTTATTTAAATCTGTTTACTGCTTCATCATTAGGGAGATGTTCTTGCTGTTTTATTCGCTTTCGAGTGATTCCCATTGTTCGTAAGCAGTTAAAATTTCTACATTTAGTTGATTGAGCCGTTCGCTATCCTGCTTCGCCTGACGCGCAGAATCCTTGTAGTAGTCTGGGGATGCCATTTTATGGCTGAGGACTTCGTGTTGTTTTTCCAACGATTCAATTAATTCAGGTAATGCCGCTAGGGTGGCTCGTTCTTTGTTGGAGCGTGTTCGTCTGCTGGATTTTGAAGCGTGCACGGCTCGAGTTGCATCCTGATTTTTGCGACTATTTTTGAGCTTGGTTGCTGGTTGGCGTTGTAAGTTTGTTGGCTGCTCGGACTCCCAAAATCCGATGCGCTCTTCCACCAGTCCAGCTTTTGAGATATGCAGGGTTGAGGTGATCACATTTTCCAAGAATGCACGATCATGACTGACGATGAGCAGGGTGCCTTTATAGTCCAGTAGGCGTTCTTCCAGCAGTTCCAAGGTTTCCAGATCGAGGTCGTTGCTTGGCTCGTCGAGTACCAATAAATTGGCTGGCTGCAAAAATAAACGAGCGAGTAGTAAGCGAGCGCGTTCACCGCCAGAAAGTCGACTGATGGGAGCGCGTGCTGTTTGTGGAGAAAATAGAAAATCTTGTAGGTAGCTTAGGATGTGCTTTTCTTGACCATTGATTCGCACGGTTTCTCCGGCTGTCAGTAAGTTTTCCGCAACGCTCAAGTTTGGGTCTAGTTGCTCGCGCTGCTGATCAAAATAGGCAATCTCTAATTGGGTCCCATGAGTCACTTGCCCAGATGTCGGCTGTAGCTGCTTTAAGAGTAATTTGAGTAATGTGGTTTTGCCGGAACCATTGCGACCAATAATGCCGACCTTGTCGCCTCGCCAAATTTGAGTCGAGAAAGTTTGGATGCCAGCCTGCTCGGTCCAATGGTAGCAGACATCATCCACTTGGATGACTTTGCGGCCCGATAGTTGGGAGTCGTTTATTTGGAGCTGGCTTGTGCCCAACTTCTCACGTCGCTCGCTGCGCTCATTGCGCATTTTTTGTAGCGCGCGTACGCGACCCTCATTACGAGTCCTACGAGCTTGAATTCCTTTACGAATCCAGCGCTCTTCTTCGGCTAATTTTTTGTCAAATACAGCGGCCTGTTTGGCTTCAGCCGCTAAGTATGCCGCTTTGCGTGTGAGGTAAGTTTCATAGTTGCAATTCCAGCTAGTCAGTTGCCCACGATCCAAATCCAGAATTCGATTTGCAACTTGAGAAATGAATTTGCGATCATGGGAGATAAAGAGTAAGGCACAGGTGGATTTGCTGAGAAAGCTCTCAAGCCAAGCAATCGCTGGCATATCTAGGTGGTTCGTCGGCTCATCCAGTAGGAGTAGATGAGGTTCGGAAACGAGCGCACGAGCAAGTAAGGCGCGTCGCTTGTTTCCCCCAGATAGGGAGCTGAAGGCAGCCTGTCCATCCAGTTCGACAAGGTTGAGGGTGCGTTCTATTTTGTTTTCTAAAGTCCAACCGTCGATCGCATCCATTTTGGACTCGGCGCGATTCAGGGCTTCCATCAAATGGCTGTCTTGCGTAGTTTCGCTTAATTTTGTCAGCAAGTCGTTGTACTCGCGGACAATTTTATGGGCTTGTCCCAATCCGCTCGCCACGACATCAAATATCGTAGTCGCTAAATCTGCAGGGATATTTTGGTCGAGCTTTTGAATTCGTAATTCTGGTAAACATTCGTATTCCCCGCTATCCGCAGTGATCTCAGCATTTAATAGACGCAGTAGGGAAGATTTTCCGCTGCCATTGCGCCCGACTAGACAAATTCGCTCTTGTTTGGCGATGGATAAATGAGCACGATCCAGTAGTTGGGGGCCGCCAAAGGACAGGTTTAAGTTACGATAGGACAGCAGTTGCATCAATTAGCCGATATGTGTTCTTGTGGGGATATTTGGAGACCTCCCACCAGACGATATTTCTAGGTTTTCAGAGGTGCCAGCCGGGCTCGGGTGCCTACGTTCGGGCTGAAAACCCTGCCTGGGCGCGATCAAGCTCGCCGGATCACAGTAAATTGCAAGTCTATCTGAGCGCGACACCTTTGTTTTCGTCACGCTCATGGTAGCTTTTGCGAGCTGCCCTGGAGATCAATCGATTCCGTTGTGGAAAAACGGAAGCAAGTCGTAGATTCAAATGTCTGACCGGGCAGTAGAATGTTGTGACCCAGCTCAGGTTGGTTGACGGCGTCTGGATAATCCTGGGTTTCGAGGCAAAATCCAGAGAGCGCAGGATATTCAGCATGGTTTTTATTTTTGCCGCCAGTGGCTTCATTTAAGTGCAGGCCAGCATAAAATTGGAGTCCGGGTTCAGTTGTCCAGGCCTCTAGAACTCTACCAGATATGGGTGCAGTCATCTTAGCGGCTGCGGTAGGCTCTGCTGTGCGACCTGCAGGCAGGAAGTAGTGAGTGTCGGCATTGCGGGTGTCGAGTGCCTGCAGTGATTCTAGTCGGATTGCTTGCCGAAAGTCATTCAACCCCTGCTCAACGGGAACCTTTTTGCCGAGCAGGGTCCCGTCTGTTGCAGCGCATGCTCTATGATCCGCGAATAACTGAATCTGGTGATCTGTAATCGGGCCTGCTTGGTGGCCATTCAAATTAAAATAGCTGTGGTTAGTCAGGTTCAGGGGGCAGGCTTGATCGCATTGCGCCCAATATGTGATGCGAAGTTCGTCGGTGTCTGATAGACTGTAGCAGACCCTGCACTTTAAATTTCCCGGGAATCCGTTACTGCCATCGGGGTCGATATAGCTCAACTCAAGGTATGGTTGCCCGTCGAGCTCGAAGCTGCGCGCATCCCATAATTGGCGATCAAAGCCTTGCGGCCCGCCATGTAGGCAATTGGATCCATTGTTGGCAGGTAAGCGATAAATTTTCTGATTCAGTTTGAACTGGGCCCGTGAAATGCGTCCTGCCACACGCCCAACAATAGCTCCAAAGTATGGATGTCCCGCCTCATAATCATTCAAGCTTGCGCGGCCTAATACAATATCATCCAACTTTCCTGTATTGTCTGGAGCATGGAGTTCAGTTAAGATCGCCCCATAGTTGGTGATCTTTGCCAAAAGTCCATTGGCATTACGCAGCGTGTATAGCTTGGCGGCGCGCCCGTCCGCGAGCTGTCCAAAGGAATGCTCGAGTATCGCTAGCTTGTTATCTGTTAACGACACAGGAGTATCGGTATTTTAACCTCACGGATCATGGCAGTTGTGGTGCTGCCCACTATGAGATGTCGCATTGGCGAATGTCCATATGCACCCATGACTAATAGATCGATGGAACCCTCGGCAGCTATTTCAGAAATAATTTTCTCGGGAATTCCGGCACGTTGTTCGACGGTGATCGAGTAGCCGGCTTTTTCTAAGGAGCGTGCGGCCTCACCAATGGCAGCTTCGATCGCCGTATTGCCGGTCCCCACATAAATCAGATAGGCATGCGCTTCCGTGAGGAAGGGGTGTTTTATTAAATAGCGGATCGCCGCTTGAGCGCTGGGACTGCCATCAAATGCAATCGCAAATTGTTGGATGGGTTGAAAAGAGCGTGCTGCAATTAATACAGCTTTTTGAGTTGTCCGAATGACACGTTCTAAATTGCTGCCCAAGTGCCCTTTTTCAAAGTCGGCATGGTGTCCGCGCTTACCTAGCACAATGGCTGTCACCTGATCTTCCAGTTCGGCCAAGGCCTCGCTCAGCTTGCCATGTTTTTGCTCGGTCCTTACGGTTTCAATACCAGCAGATTTTAATTGAGTCGCGCCCGCTTCGAGAATTGCTTGGCCGTAGGTTTGAGCCAGTTTTGCATTGGCAGACTCTTGAGCTACCAATTCTTCAAGTAATGCGCTTTTAGCTCCCAAGGCGAGATGACCACTAAAATCATGGCTCGTTGATTTATGGTGCTTGGGGTCGAGCATGTGTAGCAGGTGAACGTCTGTTGAAAGTGCTTTCGCTAGCCATGCGGTATACTGATAAACACTGTGCGCATAGAGCGAGCCATCGGTACAGGAGAGTATAGCTTTCATAAATTATTCGGTTAATGGAGGGCTTGAGTGCTGCTGGCATCGCTTTTATGATGCGTGCCTAGTTTGAGAACTAGGGTTTGACTGGCTTGATTCATACCAACTGTCTTCACATCAGTGCCTTCGCGGCGGAATTTGAGGACAACACGGTCCAGTGCGGCCACAGCAGACAGGTCCCAAAAATGGGCTTGGCGGACATCGATGGTGACCTCTTTGAGCACTTCTTGAAAATCAAATGCAGCTGCAAATCGGTCAGCCGATCCAAAAAAGAGTTGGCCTCGTATGGAGTAAGTCTTGCTCTGCTTGGCTGTGTCCGCCTCACTTTGGATGTCCAGCAATCTGCCCACTTTGTGGGCAAAAAAGAGGGCGCTCAGTAAGACCCCTGTACCCACCCCAAGTGCCAGATTGTGTGAGAATACCGTCACTATAACCGTGGCGAGCATCACGATGCTGGAGGAGCTTGGGTAGGTACTCAATGATGTGATCGAGGACCAGCTAAAGGTCCCAATCGAGACCATGATCATGACCGCCACCAGCGCCGCCATTGGAATCTGGCGGACAAGATCGTTCATCAAGACAATTAGAATTAATAAAATAACCCCCGCAGAAAAGGTAGAAAGGCGGCCGCGGCCGCCTGATTTTACATTGATGACGGATTGGCCAATCATCGCGCAACCGGCCATTCCACCAAAAAATCCTGAGACGATATTGGCGATTCCCTGTCCGGCGCATTCAATGTTTTTGTTGCTTTTGGTGTCGGTTAATTCATCGACAATCGTTGCTGTCATTAGAGATTCGAGCAGGCCGACTACTGTGAGCGAAATGGCATAGGGGAGTAAAATCCATAAGGTCTCCCACGTCATCGGGACTTCGGGTAATAGAAAGACAGGTAAAGTATCGGGGAGTGCTCCCATGTCGCCAACTGTGCGTAAAGTATTGAGATCAAAAATGTAGGCAATACTGGTCAATACAATGATGCACACTAAAGGCGAAGGCACGGCAGTTGTGAGGCGGGGCAGACCGTAAATAATCAACAGTCCGAACGCCACCATTCCATACATAAGTGCGCCTTGCTGCTGAAATTCTGGCAGTTGCGCCATGAAGATAATAATGGCGAGTGCATTCACAAAGCCTGTAACCACCGATTTGGAAACAAAACGCATCAGATTGCCTAGCTTGAAGTAGCCCGCCAGTATCTGAAAAACGCCCGTTAGCAGTGTGACGGGTAGGAGGTATTCCAAGCCATGATTTTTTACCAAGGAGATCATGAGTACCGCCATGGCTCCTGTCGCGGCTGAGATCATCCCTGGGCGTCCGCCTAAAAAGGCGATCACCACTGCGATGCAAAAGGAGGCGTACAGTCCTATTTTAGGGTCAACACCTGCTAAGATTGAAAAGGCGATGGCTTCGGGTATTAGAGCTAAGGCCACCACGAGACCTGCAATCAAATCGCTACGGGGATTCGAGAACCATTCTTGGAAATATTGAGAGCGCATAAGCCGATACAAAAAAACTGCTTCCTAAGAACAGTCAGCAGTTAAAAGATGGTAATGGTACACCCGGAGGGACTTGAACCCCCAACCTCTTGATTCGTAGTCAAGCGCTCTATCCAATTGAGCTACGGGTGCGAATGAAACGGTGAGCATAAACCAGTAAACTTAGAATGATCAAGGAGAAGTTTCAGAAAATTTAAGCAATGCTTGCAAAGTCACTTCTGGGTAATGGGTTCCATCCCTCTGGCGACGAGTTCGTTGACGAAGCTACTGGAGCTGAATCGTGCACCCATATAGTTCAGATAGGCTTGTGTGCTCAATAGACTTTCATCATCAGCAGCAATTTCTGGAAGCGTTTTTTCAGTCACGTAGATAAAGGTGCCTAAGCCGTTCAAGTTGAGCATGTCAGAGACTGTTTGGATCTCGGTTTTTTGTGCGAAACTCAGCGCCGAGCGGTTGAGGTCGCTCGGAGCTTCGTTGACCTTAAAACTATCAAATTCGCGAACTTCAAGTCCCAGAGGTTCGGCGGTCTCGGCAAAACTCTTTCCAGCTGTAATTCCCGCTGCTAACTCTAATTTGAGTTGTTGGCCGCGTTCATTGAATAATTTTCGTTTGAGTTCGACACTGTAATCTAGTTGTACGGATTCTTTGACGGATTCGAAAGCTGGAATTTCTGGAGGCAAGCGCTTCTGATAAATTAAAATTGCATAGCCATCTGTCACAGCATAGGCATCCGAAAAGTAGCGACGATCATTGAGTTCAAAAACAGATTTTGCCAGTTCGCTTGGAATTTCGTTTTTACCCACTTCAGCTTGAGTGAAAGGGCTCAGCGGGCGAAGTTCGAGTTGCGCAGCTTTTAGTCGGGCATTAAAAGTCGTGGAGTCTCGCTCGATGGACTCGTCATAAAGTGTGTAGGCAAATGCTTGCGCGTCTTCGTGAGCCAGTTGCATTTGTTGCTGCTTCGTGAAGTTTTCAATGACTTGATCGCGCACCGACTCTAGTGTTATTTCGGGCATTGCATTAGTATCTTCATTGGCATCTGCACTGTGCTCAAGTGACGAAAATTGTGCCCGATTTGCTTCAAAGTGAGCAGCTAGAGTTGATTCGGTATACTCGACCGGGTAATTTGCTGCCGTGAATTTTACTGAGGCTGCTTGGAGTCGCTCTGGGATTTGGTAGCGTTGCTCGTTCTCTTTGAAGAACGCTGCCAATTCATCATCGCTAGCGCTGAGATCTGGCAAGAAGTCATTGTAAGAGAGGACGGCGGTCGACAAGGCCAGCTGCATTTGGCTCATTCTTGCTTGCTGTATGGCCTCTGCTTCCAATTGCAATCCAGGACCTGAAAGTCGTTCCGACACTTGATCAATTCGGAAGTCTTCTCGCAATGCTTGCGCGAGTAAGGCTTGGCTCATGTTGGGATTTGCTTCCAAGCTATCCAGGAATTCCGTGTACGCGGCAGTGTCAAACGACTGCTGGGCATCTAAAAAAGCCGCCTTTGTCTGTACGTACTCCGCCAGTTCAGCTTGAGTGGGCGCCGGCAGTAATAGTTGGTCAGCCAGCTCTAAGAGCGCAATTCGACTCATCACTTCAGATTGAAATTGTTGATTATTTCTCAACTGACGGGAGTTTAGGAAGGCGCTCAGAGAAGTTGTATCGATGAGCGGCTGGCGTGCACGCTGCGAGTTTAGATCGATTCCGTAGAAATACTGCGCTTGGTAATTGGATTGATTCGAGCTACAGCCCGGTGTGTTTCCAATTGTAAAAACAAAGGCGACGATGATAATCGCAAGTAAGCTTAGGAACAGCCATCGGCCATGGCGCATCAGATGAATTTGAATCCAAGATATCATAGTGGTATTAAAATAAAAGCCTACAAGTAGTGTTCGATTTCCTGCTGTCAATCTTCAGATGCTTCGAATGGAAGGGCTTTTTAGCGCATTCACGCTGGTATGAAGAATGAGTAACCTGTGAACCAGCGAGTCTATGTGCATTGTTTTTGACGGCTCACTCTGAGGGACTCTGTAATTTTGAATCTGCTTGTTGCAAAATGCTGGGTTGCTTTTTTCGAAATTCAACACACTTGAAAAGCGGAGGAATTGAATATGCAAGAGGTAGAAAAGCGATTTGGTGCGATGGCACGTCTCTATGGTCAAGCAGGTTTTAAGCGCTTGCAGGAAGCCCATGTCAGCATTGTGGGTTTGGGCGGTGTGGGCGGATGGGTTGTGGAAGCCTTGGCTCGCTCAGGCGTGGGACAGCTCACACTCGTTGACTTGGATGAGGTCTGCGTTAGTAACATTAATCGACAGGTGCACGCACTGACAACTACAGTGGGGCACAGTAAGGCGGCGGCGCTCAAAGAGCGAATTGCCGCGATTGCTCCGGACTGCATCGTCCATCTGGACCTGGCATTTTACACGCCCCAGCGCTCGGAGCATTTTTTTTCGCAAGCATATTCCTATGTGGTCGACACGATTGATGCGACGCAACATAAGTGCCATTTGATTGCGCAGGCACGAGCGCGAGGACAGGCCTTGATTACCTCTGGTGGAGCGGGTGGCTGTGTCGATCCGAGTCGCATTCGGGTGGATGATTTGAGTCGAACAATCAATGATCCCTTACTGCTGCAGGTTCGTAAGCGGCTCCGCCAAGACTATGGATTTCCCAAGTATAAACGCCAAAAGTTTCATATTGACTGTGTCTATTCTGATGAATTGCCCCGTTATCCGCAACCGGATGGCACGGTCTCCTGCGAACGGGCACCTGGGAGTGATTATAGACTCAATTGTGATGCTGGTTTTGGCTCAGCTGCCTTTCTTACGGGGACTTTTGGCTTCTTTTTAGCGGCTCGTGTGGTAGAATCTATCGTGCAGCAGGCTTAGAGCTAGATGTGAGGGTCGGCAGTTCAGCTGCTGTCGACGACTCCAGCAAAAAACTCTATTTTAAGCTTGGGTTTCTACCGATTCTGTGTGGGACTACCCTTGGCTGGGTCCTATGCGATGTTGGACGAGTTAACCCCGTCAGGTCCGGAAGGAAGCAGCGGTCGCTTAATCCGCAGGTGCCGTAGGGTGCCTGGCCACTTTTAAATTTCTTTAGCTATTAGCCTTTGTCGCAGATGGCTTGTTGGTCTTTTGCTTGGTATACGATTGCTAACTTTGCTGAGGTATCAATCGCATGTGTTGTGGTTCGTTTTGTTATCATTAAGCGCTTTGGTTTGCCGCTGGGAGGCTCATTTTTTTGTAGCCAAGTGAAATGATTTCCTACAAAGACTAGTCAACACTGTGCATTCGTTGCGGTGATTGTTTGCCATTCATTTGTTCCATAACACCTATTTCCAGTATCATGAGTCAGAAATTCGCATCCATTATCGAAACCGTCGGGCAGACCCCGCTGGTTAAAGTCAATCATACTGCAGCCGACGTAGCCGCATCCATCTATCTCAAATGTGAGTTCTTTAATCCCTTGGCGAGTGTCAAGGATCGTATTGGTCGCGCCATGATTGAAGCTGCAGAAAAAGCGGGCAGTATTGGGCCCAGTAGCATCATTATTGAGCCAACATCTGGTAACACAGGAATTGCCTTGGCATTTGTCTGTGCGGCGAAGGGCTATAAGTTAATTTTAACCATGCCTGAGACGATGTCGATCGAACGGCGTGTTTTGCTGCGTATGCTAGGTGCTGAAATTGTACTGACGCCAGGCCCTAAGGGCATGCCGGGTGCCATTGCGCGTGCCGGTGAATTGGTTTTGGAGTACGGTGATAAAGCCTATATGCCACAACAATTTGAAAATCCTGCAAATCCGCAGGTGCATCGTGAGACGACCGCCGAGGAAATTTGGGCTGCTACAGATGGTCAGATTGATGCATTTGTGGCCGGCGTCGGTACGGGGGGTACGATTACTGGTGTATCGGAAGTGATCAAACAGCGCGCAGAACTGTTGACGGTGGCCGTCGAGCCGGCAGCGAGTCCCGTCATTTCTGGCGGAAATCCTGGCCCCCATAAAATTCAAGGCATTGGGGCTGGTTTTATTCCCAAAAACTGCAACACGGCCATTATCGACGAAGTGATTCAGGTCAGTAATGAAGATGCTTTTGCCACTGCGCAAACGCTGGCGGAGAAAGACGGGATTATGGGTGGCATTTCTACGGGTGCCAATGTTTGGGCAGCGATGCAGTTAGGGAAGCGCCCGGAGATGGCCGGTAAAACGATTGTAACAGTAGGCTGTAGCTTTGGAGAGCGCTATTTGAGTACGCCCTTGGCCGAAAAAGCTCGTGAAGAAATGCTGGAAGCGCAAGTTAGTTAGCCATCGGCAATCGACAATTTCGCATCGAGATTGTCGCCATAGTCGACACATATAATAGAATAATATGATTGTTAAACCTCGTATTCGTGGATTTGTTTGCATTACGGCACATCCCAAGGGTTGTGCCGCCAAGGTGCAGCAAGAAATTGCGGTGGCCCAAGCCTCGCCTATGGAAGCTGGCCCCAAAAAGGTACTCGTTATCGGTGCTTCCACCGGCTATGGTCTATCCAGCCGAATAACAGCTTGTTTTGGTTGTGGGGCAGACACTTTAGGTGTATTTTTTGAACGACCTTCGCTGAAAGGCAAGCCCGCCAGTGCCGGGTGGTACAACTCCGTCGCATTTGAGCAAGCTGCCCACGCTCAGGGACGTTATGCCAAAAGTATCAATGGCGATGCCTTTTCAGATGAAATTAAGCAGGCAACGATTGATGCGATTAAGGCAGACTTAGAGCAAGTTGATTTGGTTGTTTACAGCTTAGCCTCTCCGCGACGGACAGATCCGCAAGATGGCACCAGTTATAAGTCGGTATTGAAGCCGATTGGGGATCGTTTCACCAATCGCAGCTTGGATACCGACAAAGGTCTGGTCACAGAAGTGACAATTGATCCTTCGGAGGATCAAGAGATTGCCGACACGATCAAAGTCATGGGCGGTGAAGACTGGGAACTGTGGATGAAAGCACTGCATCAGGCTGGGGTGCTGGCCCCGAATGCCAAAACGGTCGCTTACTCCTATATCGGCCCTGAAGTTACCTGGCCCGTCTATAAGAATGGGACTATTGGCCAGGCTAAAAAAGATGTTGAGCGGGCGGCTCAAACGATCTCTCAAGCCTACGATTGCCAAGCGCTGGTGGCTGTGAATAAAGCTGTGGTGACGCAGGCGAGTTCTGCAATTCCAGTCGTCCCGCTGTACATTTCAATTTTATTCAAAGTCATGAAAGCAGCTGGTACCCATGAAGATTGTATACAGCAAATGGTGCGCTTGTTTCGTGATCGATTGTACGGAGACTCATTGGAGTTAGATTCAGTCGGGCGTATCCGAGTGGACGATTGGGAAATGGATCCGCAAGTGCAAGCAGCGGTTGCGGATATTTGGCCTAAAATCAGCAGCGAATCGCTCAACGATTTGGCCGATTTTTCAGCTTATCAAGCGAATTTCCTACAACTGTTTGGTTTTAATGTGCCGGGGGTTGACTACGATGAAGATGTCGATGTGGACTTGGCGCTTCCAAGTGCTCCTTAGTGCATCCAGGACTGCTTCGTTCATCGTCGATTCTTGGACGCCCTCAGCTAGCCATTCTTGGTATTGTGCTAGCATCTAATATTCAGGGGAACTTTCTATTGTCAATGTTGACGTAGTATTAGGTACTTTTGTGCGACCACAATACTCTCTTAATTATGAAAAAAATCACTCAGATGCTTCTTTTGATGGGCGTAGTTTTACTCGCTGTAACCACTTCTACCTATGCTGCTAGCCATTGGGAAACTGATTTTGAGCATGCCCAAAAACTGGCGTCGGAATCCGGGAAGTATATGTTATTGGATTTTACTGGATCAGATTGGTGCGGCTGGTGTATTCGTTTAAAGGACGAGGTCTTCAGCAAAAAGAGCTTTCTAGCATACGCTAAAGAAAAATTGGTGTTGGTTCAGGTCGACTTTCCTCGCAAAAAAGCGCAATCGAAAGAATTGAAAGGGCAAAATCAGGCCTTGGCCTCAAAGTACGGTATTCGAGGTTATCCAACGATTATTATTTTGTCTCCAAAGGGTGATTTTGTTCAGCAGACAGGTTATCAAGCTGGCGGTGCTGAGGCTTACGTTGAGCACCTCGAAGAGCTGATTACACAGTCAAAATAAGTACGATTGCTTAGTTGTCACCCAGCACTGTTCTAAGGGCATCACGCATCTCTTGGATACGATAGGGCTTCGGGACAACAGTCGTAAAGGGTGAGTGAGCATAATTTTGCATCAAATCGGACTCGGCGTAGCCGCTGCAAGCAATGGCTTTTAGCTGTGGTTCGATTTCTTTAATTTTGGTCGCCGCTTCCTCACCTCCCATCCCTCCGGGGACGGTTAGATCAAATAAGACCGCATCAAATGGTCGACCCTGTTCTTTTTCTTGCATATAGAGATCAACAGCTGCTTGGCCATCTTCAGTCAGAGCGCACTCATAGCTCAAGAGCTTAAGGATGTCTCCAGCTACATCACGCATTGCCTCCAGATCGTCCATCACTAAAATGCGTCCATTTGACTGAGAACTTTTTTCTGATGGGGATAACTTAGCTGGGGTTGCAGGCTTGGACGGTGTTCGAGGGACTTCTGGAGCGGCAGCTGGTCTGGATGCCCTAGGAATCTCAATTATAAAGGTGCTTCCTTGTCCAATTGTTGATTCGACACTTAATTGACCCTGGTGCGCATCTATGATGTTCTTGCAGTTTGCAAGACCGATGCCATTGCCTTTCGCTTTCGTTGTAAAGTAGGGCTCAAATATTTTTGATTGATGGCTGCGGCTGATGCCATGGCCAGTGTCGCGAATGCGAATGCATATGAAATCTTGTTGCTGGCCAGTTTGATCATTGTTCTCGGCACTAGGCTTAGCTAAGTTGTTGGCTTTGATCTCAATATGGCCACCATCAGGCATAGACTGCTTAGCATTTATTAGCAAGTTGTTAATAACCTGAGACATCTGGGTGTATTCAACTGTGCAGTCCCCCAGTGGTTCATCGAGTATAAGCTGATAGCTTATCTTAGAGCTCTTAAGGTGCAGTTCAACGCAAGCACGTATAAGTCTCGCCAGGCAATAGGCAGCATGAGAACTGATGGTGGATTTTCTGGAATCGCTCAGATGCATTAAGCGCTGGCTTAATGTTTTGGCTTGCCAAGCAGCTTCTTCTGCCGCGTCGAGTTTCTCAGTGACCTCAATATTTTCAATCTTTAAGCGAGCAATGGATAACTGACTGATAATGGCCGACAGTAAGTTTTTGAAGTCGTGTGCAATGCCCGCTGCCATTAATTGTAATTGCTTGCTGGCAAGTGCCTGCTGCTGAAATGATTGCTTTAGGGAGTTCAGTTCGTTAATGATGATGAATTTATTCGCTAAAGAGGCTGATACTTGATCATCGAGGGCTATACTTGTAAGCTCGAAGCTGCCTTCATCTTCTAATGCCAGTTCTAGCTTTATTTGTGATGGCGGGACATTTTCCTTACTTAGCAAATCGATCAATCTTTCACTAAGAGGGGACTCTCCAGTAGTATTGAGCGATGGGCTGTGATCCAGTATTTGACTAGCGCTTTGCCCAATTAAGCTCTCTTTGTCCGATAAAAGTAATGCTTGTGCTGCTTGTGTGTTGTGGGCGATGCAGCCATTTTGATCGGTTATGAAAGCTGAAATGTTTAGAGTATCGAGTATATTCGTGCATATTAAAGTCGGGTCTACTTGCTCTGATTTTGAATTCGTTTTAACCAATGTAGACTTGAAGAATCGCACTAATATACCGTGTTGCTCACCCAGCACGAAGGCTTGAGCTTGTACACTGTACGAGATCAGTTCATCGCTGGCGTCTGGAAGTTCGACCTCAAGACCTTGGTTTAGACGTAGGTCAAATGGAAAGGTTTCCCCCACAAAAGCTTCTTTACTTGTTTGCAATAAATTACATGCAGTTTGGTTGAGGTCCAGGATGGTATAATGGCTGTCTAGTAGCAGTATCGGCTCAAGGAGTTGTTCGAAAGGGCCGAGTTGGGGGGATGTGTGGCTCATGAGTTTAATTGGTAGCTTCAAGCTTGTGAAAGCGGGTCAACCATCGATAGGGGCCGTTTTAGTTAAGCAGCATAGTTATAATAATCTTGCGCTGTATTCGGTCAAATACAATTCAAAATCTCTTAAGGGCACCTCTGAAAACCTACCAAGACCGAGACGAATACAATTTTGATTTT
>CAWVTP010000011.1:0-27481 GCA_963933035.1 uncultured Puniceicoccaceae bacterium
ATTCTGTGCGCAGGAGGGCTGGAAGCCCTTCGTGCGCAGATCAACACAGCTCAGAACCAAAAGTTTTTCGGTCTGAAAGACTTGCCGCTAGCGCACAGCAAATCGGCAATCTCGACACATGGGGGGGGGGGGGCAGAGGGGCCCCTAAGGCGAATTCGGCAACGGCGGCTGAAAATTATTTGGGGATACTGGTCGATTAAGCTAGTCTTTGACAGCAATTTAACTTAGCACAAAAGCGCGTCTTGTCTGAGCTTTCAATCGTGAGCACTGATCGCTAGCACAATTCGCGCAATTGAAAAAGTGCATCGGCATGAAATCGACAGCAGGTTTCACCTTAATCCTATCTTTAATGCTGGGGGCCTTCCTCCTCCTGCTCTGCCTTTCTTTTTCTCTTTTACTGCAAACACAGCTGGTAGCCAATAGTTCGCAACTCGCATACCTCAGGCGTCAACAAAATGCTCGACTCGCCCTTTTTATGGGGATCGGCCAGTTACAAAAATATGCCGGCCCCGACACCGGGATTAGCGCTCCAGCTGCGCTGAGCCACCCAGAAATGAATCCCTACTGGACTGGCATGTGGGACAGTGCGAATCTCCATGCGCCACCCGAGTGGCTGGTCACCGACATGCCGATCGGTGAGCTTGCTGGCGGAAAGTCCATCAATTTTGAAATCCTCACCCCCAAACAAGTTAATTTTCAAACAGCGCATACCGTCACCGTCCCAAGTCGCCAGCTGCTGAGCCGTCAGTCCGAAGCCACAGAACACATCGGCTGGTGGACTCGCGATGAGGGCGTCAAAATTGCGATGGCGACGCCTACTGAGCACCCAGTAGCACTGTTGGATGAATCCTTTAAATATCCGCACAGCGATGCCCTCTCAAGCTGGTGCCCGCAAGAACCGATACCCCCTCATTCATTAATATCCCTACGGCAACGAATCACTCACCCTGCTCAGCACGAACAACTCGATTCGCAAGCAAATTGGTTCGCGAGTAGATTCCATAAGGAAGTCGCAGAACATGCTCTCACTCTCAATAGCCCTGGAGTTTTGGCCAGCACGCACCCATTGTATCCAGGCCTGATGCAAGACCTGTCACGCCAACCCGAAATACTAGGTGCTGAATTTGCTCGCATAATAAGTGATGGCAATGATTTAGCCCAGCAGCAATCTGAGGCAAACACTTCACTCGCAGCGCTCCAACTCCGCAGACCCATCCAAGCGCCTGATCTAAGTCAAGCACTGCAGGATGGGCAATGCTATGGGCTAGCAGCCCCGATCTTAACGAACTGCCTACTAGCCTTGACCATTCGCTGTGAATCACCTGTAACGCAAAATCCAAACTTTCGACTCAAGGGTCGCTTTTTCTGTGAACTGTGGAACCCCTACACCCATCAGCTCTCACTCACATCAGACGCAGAAGAACCCCTACATTTGGAATTGTCAATCGGTGGGCTACCCACCGTTTATATGGAAAAAGTCAGCAATGGACAGCTGAGTGCTCCGATAAATATACAAACGCTGCTAAAGCCGAGTAACAGCTCTGCCTCTGAAATGGTGATTCAGCTTAGAGATGGACATCTAGAACCTTGGTTACCCGGTCAATCCAAAAACTGGACCGGCATCCAATCACAGAGCGCTGCAGGCTTTCAATCCACACAAACTGAATACAAAGCATGGAATGAGAATGCCCACTCTCTTGGAGGCAGTGCAGGGATAAATACGGGCGTGGCTCGCTTAACCGGTGCTATTCGCCCCTTGAGCCAATCCGCTCACAGCCTCAGGCTGCAGCTGTACCTAGTCAATCCAACTGCCGGGACTCGTCGCCTCATCAGTCAACTGAGTCCTATTCGCTATGAAGCCATCAATACGCGTCCTCAGGGCTATGCCAATACCCATTCCGGTTCGACCTTTGGCTATCACATCCAATTACGTGGCCCCGAACACAGTCAATTTGACACCCAATACTATCGCGGGCGCTGGTTGTACGATCATGACCCCCGCAACCCGCTGCCCGTTTTCAACGATGACTGGCAACTAGCCAATCATCCTACAGCGGCACAGGGGAGTGCCTACATTCCAGTAAAAAACGGAATCGACCCGCTCAACCAGGCGCTTCCCGAGGCGATCAACGAAACCGATAGTACTATCAACAGCGTCATCACCAGTCGCCTACTAGACCGAAGTCACGGAATCCAGCCGGGTATGAGCGCCTATCATCGCCTCTGGCAAAACGCACCTCTCTTCGAAAAATTACGCAGCCGTCCGCTGAAAATAGCCCATTTGCAGCATCTTTATTTCCACAATGAACGCCCCTTTCAAGTCGGCAATAGCTGGGGAAGTCAGGGAGTCCTGCAAGCTCTGACTTGGTTTGATCGTTTTTATTTTTCCGGGCTGCCGATTCATTCCGAAACGGATTCATTCACCGATTTATCGCAGCTAAATCCACTCTGGCAAGCCGCCCCCAACCGCCAAGCTGTCAGTCTATTGCTGGCACAGCAAAATCCGGAGGCGACCTTACTGGCCAGCCGATTACTCGCCAGACAGCAATTTAACATCCATTCGACCTCCGTTGCTGCTTGGACCGCCGCACTCAACGGACTAAGTTATCAAGATTGGCCCAGCGTTCATTATACAAACGCAGAGGGCAATGGACCGCTCAGCACCCAACAGCAAAGTGGCACGCACGCATTTACGCGATTCAGCCAATCACTGGCAGAAAGCTACCAAGCTCCTGTGACTCCGGTTCCGCCAGATGCCAGTCCGATCGCCGCTTCGGAATTCTATCGTCGAGGGCTGCGCCACTTTGAGCCTAGCCAACTCAAACAACTGGCTACCAACATTGTCACACTTCTCAAGGAAAGAGCGGTCCCCTTTGCATCAATGGAAGCGTTCTTATCACCCGCAACAGCTGCAGCCCCCAGCCTTTTGGAAAGGGCCATTGAGATGACCTTTGCACCGCAAGGTCGCCAGCATTGGGATCACTCATGGGAAACGGATGGCCTCCGAGGCCCACCGGAAACGCGGCTCGATATCGACAATTTTGCGCCAGCCCATCTCAGCCAAGCAGATTTACTCGCTGGCATCGGCCCACATCTTGCGCCCCGCTCCGACACCTTCAGCATTCGCGCCTTTGCGATGACAAGCCCAACAACAGGAACCTCCCAAATAATTGGTCTAGAGGCTCGCCTGCAGCGTACCCCCCAAACCTGCAAACTGCAACCAACAGTTGGCAGGCGCTTTGTCATCACCAATCTACGCTGGTTAAAAGCTCAGGATCTATGAAACTGAAGATTTCCCTACTGCTATCACTGGTATTCGCCAGCCCAATCAGCGGACAGCAGGCGCTCCGCTCGATCGAGTTTTTTGTCTACAGCCAATCACGCCTTGAGGGGCTTCATTTCCAAACCCTGCAAAAAAGTTCCCATACAGACGATGCGCAGATACGCCCAATCCCGATTAAAAGTCATTACCTCCACAGCACTGGTCCCTATAGCTATTATGGCATCCCACAGCTAGCTTTTTTTCACTCCGCCACAAAAAAGAAACTCGCGGCCCTAAAATTGGATGAAACTACGCCAACAAAGCTGCTCGTTTTTTTAGATAACCCTGATTATGGCATTGCAGCCAACGCTGTGCGTTATCGCATTGTCCCCTTCTCGCTACATCCACAGCGCCAAGTAGCGGGTCAACTCAGTTTCCTGAATCTATCAGGCTTCCAGTTAGTCGCCAAAGTGAATCATCAAATTCTGGTGCTCAAGCAAAACAGCCAGCTTAGCTGTCGACCCAAATCTGAGATTGAGCTTCAAATTGCTCTGGCAGGCCCACAAGAAAAATGGATTCTAGGCTGGAAAAAGCGCTTTCAGCTGCCCGAGGATTCTGCCCAAGCTCTGATTATTTTTCCGCCGGTCCTACCGGGTTCGAGTCAACTCGATATTCGCCGAATACAGCTCGAAGTCGATGCTGCATCAGAAGATCAATAGTGAACAAATCCCTAATTATCCTTTGCTGCGCGCGCGCAATACTGCTCCCAAAGGTGCACAAAGGACCAGGCAAAATCCCGAGGCGCTTGGGCCAACCAATGCGCTAAATCTTGGCAATCAATCCACTGGCCATCACTCACCTCTTCCGGATCCAAGGTAAAGGGTCCCTCCGATTGGCAGCTATATACCCAAACAAATTCCCCACCCGTAGCCGGACAGGGGCTTTCCTTAAAGATAGGCTGCAAGGCATCGCAAGACAGCCATAAGCCGATCTCCTCTCCCAATTCACGCTGGGCAGCCTTCAGATATTCCTCGCCAGCATCCACGTGGCCAGAACAAGAGCTGACCCATTTGTTGGGCGCACTGGACTTGGTACACGAGCGCTTTTGTAAGTATAATTGACCAGCAGCATTGAATACAAATACATGCACCGCGCGATGCAGCCATTTTTTAGCGTGGACCAATTGCCGGGGAGCAGATCTCAAGACATCATCCGCGTCATCTACGACATCAATCAATTCCTCCATTATCTAGCGAATCAAACTTTTAAAATCTTCAAATTGCCCAGTAAATCCTCCGGGCACACCTTTATTGATTACCGCCACCGCATCATGCGAGTGCAAGGACTCTAAATGGGCACAGGCCACTTGAAAGTCGACAATGGCCGCTTCCGCATCCAATTCAGCATACAACAGGCGAGCTGCATCTTCCACAAATTTAGTGTGCGCACCATTCATTTCAGCAAAGGCCTGCTCATCCTCACGTTTCACCATGACTTGTGTTTCCGTTTGCAAAGCTCGCAAACACAGCTCCTGCAATGCCTCAATGGTGAGATGCGCCCCCTCAAGCACCTCTACGCTGACTCGAGCCGTGCTGCGTTGCGAATGCGGAATCCCATAAACAGCACGCTGATCCCGCGCATGCTCAGATAACTCTGATGAACAAGGACAGGCTGAAGAGTAAATAAAATCAAAATGCAAGTATTTACGAAAGCGATTTAGTTCGTCTAATTTCCCCTCGTAAGCGGACTTGTAATACTGCCATCCCTGCAAGCCACTACGCAGGCTCGTTTTGAGGATCGGATACTCAAAATCCAAACGCAGCTGCGCGCGATGCGCCTGTAATTCATCTTTGTAAGCCAATAAAATTGCCTCCAGCAAATCGGGCGTGAATACCCGCTGCTCAAATTGATAAAACACGCGCATGATACGCGACATGTTGATTCCTTTTTGGTTGGCTTCTAATGAGACGGTGCCCGTAACAGAGGTTTCCAGTGACAGCTTATCCGACTGCGCATTCAGGTACTGAAGCGGCAAACGAAAATTAGATATACCGACCTTCAAGATCGGCACATTCGCCCCTAATATTTGCTGTGAATCCGCATTCTGCATATCGGGCAAACTGTCACGGTAGGCATCGGTCAAAACAAAATTTTCGTCGTAGACTTTACGCAACTCGACTACTGATTCTATGCTGGCGGTTGACGGGCTAGGCTTGTTCATAATCTGTGAGCACTCAAAAATGGATTTGTCGGCACTTACTATTTTATGCCAAACAACAACCTTAACAGGCAGACCGTGATTGGCAAGTCCTGAAAGTTAATCCAGCAGGAATTGAGATGCTAGGCTGCCCACGACAATCACTGCCCCACTCGCCTACTCACGATGACAATAGAACGGCCCAAACAATGTCCGCCTTAGAAGCTAGAGTAGCCCTTGAGCACCTTTGGCTGATCCCGAGGCAAGCTAACTGGCTTACAAGTCACAGAATCCCGAAGCGCCACCATGCTGAAAATTTGTCTGGCATTCGGCCCAAACGAAAAGATATTTGCATCTGGCTAATTCCCATCCAAGCATGCCACAGATGCATGCAGACATTCAATTTCTTGGCTCCAGTAGCGATGGCAACTGTGCACTACTACGCACACACCAGTCCACCATCCTCATCGATGCTGGATTTTCAGCCAAGCAGATTGTAAAGGGCTTGGCCGCTTTGGGATCAGACATTGAGGCGATCGATGCACTCTTCCTAAGCCATGAACACAGTGACCATGCGCGTGGCATTCGTGGTTTAGCCCAAAAACAAAACTTTCCGATATTTGCCAATCGCGATACCGCGGACGCTGTCCAATCAAAACTAAAATCCACCCCGAATTGGCATTTTTTTCAAACGGGCTGCCCTTTTCGCTTTCGTGACCTAGCGATCCATCCCATTTCCCTGCCACACGATGCCTACGATCCAGTCGGCTTCATTTTTCACTGGGGGAAAGAAGGTGATTTATTTGAACCCCCTCAAAATTTAGCTTGGCTAACCGATTTAGGCTATCTGCCTGACGCCCTATTTAACCTAATCGACGAAGTCGGCTCGCTAGTACTCGAAGCAAATTACGACACTCAAATGCTGGAACGCGACAGCAAACGGCCCTGGTCGATCAAACAAAGAATCAGTGGGCGGCATGGTCACCTCTCAAATGATGCTGCTCACGAAGTACTGGAGCGACTCAAACAAAAATCCATTTTTCGCAAAGTTTATATTGCTCACATCAGTAAAGACTGTAACAGCCTACAGTGCATCCAACAAAAGATAGCGCACCTCCACTGTTTTGATTCCTTCCAAATACAACTGATCGATCCTATAAATGCCTCTATCCATTGCGTGCACAATGTGAGCTAAGTAACTTTGTTATGAAAACTGCCTACCGTAAGACTAAAATCATTTTCACCATTGGCCCCGCAAGCATGGAGCCTGAGGTACTCGATCAATTAATTGAAAAAGGGGTTGATATCTGCCGCATTAACATGGCGCACGCAGATCATGCGTGGACGCGCGAAATCATTAAACGCGTTCGAGAGGCTTGCAAACGAGTGGGGCGAGAAATTGCCATTTTGATGGATGTTAAGGGACCCGAAATTCGTACTGGCGATGTTCCAGAAGTCTTTGAACTCCGTGCAGGAGAGACCTTTGATTTTACCTACGGCCAGGGCCTCGGAGGTGTTGGCGAGGATGGGATTCGTCGAGTTGATGTCAACTATCCTAGCTTTGCTAGCGACATGAATGTTGGCGATACCGTGCTCGTCGACAGTGGCCTCATCCGTCTAACGGTGCAAGAAATTGTGGGCAATCGAGTGCGTTGCGAAGTCAAAATCCCGGGTCCCATGGGTAACCGTCGCCATATTAATTTACCGGGCGTTCGCGTCAATCTACCAGCGCTAACCGAAAAAGATAAGGCCGACACCAATGTGGGCATCGAAGAAGGCATCGATTTCTTCGCGCTCTCTTTTGTACGCGAACCCGCTGACCTCGACTTATTTCACGCTTATCTAGAAGAACGAGGCTCTGCGGCCAAAATTATTGCCAAAATTGAGGATCAACAAGCAATTCGTAATTTAAAGGGCATCGTGGAGGCCTCAGACGGTCTCATGATTGCGCGGGGCGACTTAGGTGTCGAGTGCCCCTTTGAAGACCTTCCTTCCATTCAGAGTCAAGCGGTCAACACCAGTATCCAAGCCACCAAACCGGTCATCGTGGCCACCCACATGCTGGAGTCGATGATTGACTCCCCTATCCCTACGCGTGCCGAGGTGACCGATATTGCCAACGCCATCCGCGAACAAGCGGACTGCGTGATGCTTTCGGGAGAAACCACCGTGGGCAAATACCCGTTGGAATGTGTGGATACGATCAATCGTATTGCCAAACGCATCGAACAAGAAAAACAACAGGTGCCCTTACGCCAAGATGTAGTCCTGACTTTGCCCAAATCCAAGATGTTGCGCTCCGCTGCGCAACTGGCTACGGAAATGGATTCCGCCATCGTGGTCTTTACCCGTCGGGGCATTTACACTCAGAAACTTTCTTCACTAAGGCCACAGTTGCCCATCTACGCGTTCACAGATAATCCAGACCTCTTTCGTCAATTACTCTTAGTACGCGGGATCGAACCTTTTTTCATGGAATTTGAACAGGAGCATGAAAACAATATTCAAAGTGCTTTTATGCGCCTAAAAGCACGCGATTGGGCCAAAGAGGGTGACCCCATTGTGGTGATGACCAAGATGTACGCTGGAGAGTGGTTAATCGATAGCACCCAGTTGCGACATATTTGCTAATAAAGTTTGCGGGGGGGGTAATCAATTGTCGATTTAGTCACAGCGACCATCCACTAGCCGCAAACTAAGTTTTGTTCCGGGAAGTGGGCTCTCAATCCATACTTGATTAATTTGCAGCAGGTGCCAGTTTACGCAACTTTCTGGGCAGATAGGGATCTGCCCGCCTACCTATGAAAATTATAATCATTGGGGCCGGTGAGGTCGGACACAATTTGTGTGCCACCCTTTCGGCAGCAGGACACGATGTGACGCTAATCGAGCAATCACAACAAAGGTGTCAGCGATTGGACGAAGAACAAAATGCACGTATCGTGCATGGGAATGGCAGCTCTGCACGTCAATTGGTCGAGGTCAACACAGCGGACTGCGATGCCTTTTTAGCCATGACCAGTGATGACCGCATCAATGTCATCTCCTGTTCTTTGGCCAAAGGTTTGGGTGCGCGCAATACCATCGCACGCATTCATGATGCCACATACAGCGACAATTCTGTCATCAACTATCAGGTCCACTTCGGAATTGATCTGCTACTGAACCCAGAGGCCATTTGTGCGGTTGCGCTAGCCAAAGAGATCCGCAGCGTCGGACGTGTCGCCGTAGAAAATTTTGCGCGTGGTCAAATTGAAGTCCAACAGCAAAGGGTGAGCAAAGGCTCACGACTGATCGGCAAAGCACTGCGCGATCTAAAGCTAGACTCCAAGGTGCGTATAGGGTATATTCAGCGCGAGGGCAAGACCCGAGTAGCCTCAGCAGATTCGATAATGGAGGTCGGGGATCTGGTCACCCTATTCGGTCATCCGGATGCACTTTTTTCCCTGCGAGAGCGCTTTGACCCCAAATTAAAGATTGAAGTTGCACGAGTGGTTTTGTTTGGCGGAAGCGAAACTGCTATCAATCTGATTCGTTTATTAACAAATCCTCGCTTCAAAATTCGCGTAATCGAAAAGGACAAAACACGCTGTTTGGAGCTGGCAGAGCAGTTTCCCGATATCTCCGTCATTCATGGGGATGCCACCTCCTTGCGCTTACTGGAAGAGGAACAAATTGGCGATGCTGACTACTTTGTGGCCTGCACCAAAGATGATGAGGAAAATATCCTTACCTGCCTACAAGCGGCTAAGCTGGGAGCCGACCACGTCCAACTGGTCATCAACAAGGGCGACTACGACCAGCTCCTGGGCATACTTAAAACCGTTTTGGGCATTGAAGTCGTCGTCTCTCCACGTCAAGCAACGGCGGATTACATGTTACGGACCTTATCCAACAAAACGGTCGAATGCCTTGCTGAGATTCCCCACAACGGGGGCCGTATCTTGGAATTTCGCATTCACCACTCCAGCAAATGCGTGGGCAGAAAGATCATTGAACTTACGCTGCCCAAGGGAAGCTTAATCGTAGCGCTGCAGCACAAATTTATGTCAAAAGTTCCCAGCGCTGAAGATGTGATTCTGGCCGGTGACCGGCTGGTCGTCATTGTCCAGACCGATCAAGAAAAAGCACTGATCAAACAACTGACTTAGCCCAGAATGCACGGCTCCATTATTTTCAAATTACTCAGCCTAATTTTGCTGGGGCTGAGCAGCGCGTTTGCGCTCTGCATACTGGCGGGTATATTTATGGGCGAATCTTGGCGCGCGCCCTCCATTCAGTCCTTTTTCTTCTGCATCGCGGGTACGCTACTGCTATCAGCCAGCTTGCATTGGATCGGCCGACGGGGCACTCGGAAATTTTTTCGACGGGAAGCACTCTGTGCAATTGGAGTCACTTGGATTCTGTGTACCCTGATCGGTGCGGTGCCCTATTACTTGATCGTTGATGGCTGCAGTCCGGCTGCCGCTATTTTTGAAGCAGCCTCTGGCTTGACCACCACCGGTGCCACCAACTTTGCGAATTTTGATCAATTTCCTCCCAGCTTGCTGTTCTGGCGCTCGCTGAGCCAATGGGTAGGCGGACTTGGGGTGGTCGTCTTTTTCGTCGCCCTCCTGAGTTCGCTAGGAGCGGGAGCCAAAATTCTCTTTACCAACGAATCCTCCGCAACCTCTGCCGACTTCGACCAAGGGCGAATTCAAAGCGGCGCACTACAACTCGTGCTTTACTATTTGCTGTTAAGTGCACTCTGTATCGGTGCCTATCAGCTCGCTGGAATGAGCTGGTTTCAAGCGATCAATCATGGGATGACGACTATCGCCACTGGAGGATTTAGTACGGAATCAAACAGCATTGAGGCCTTCAATAGTCCGACGATTGAGTGGATCTGCATCGGCTTCATGTTGCTAGGGGGGACGACCTTCTTTCACGCTATCCGCCTAATAAAAGGGCGCCCACCAGCTTGGAAACAATGGGACGAGGTGATCACCTTTTACAGCTTGGTATTTGCCGCCGCTTGCGCCTTCGCATGGATTCAAGTGCAGTCTGCAGATCCCGCAACCGCCACTGCAGTCACCCTGCGAGCCGCCCTTTTTCAATCGGTTTCCATCCTCACCACAACCGGCTACAGCAGCACAGATTTTAATCACTGGCAACTCTCTGCCCAGCTCCTACTGCTAGGCCTTATGGTTGTCGGCGGCTGTTCCGGCTCCACCAGCGGCGGGATCAAAATCATACGGATCATGATTGCAGTCCGCACGCTGATCAGAAGCATCTCCCTAGCATTTCGACCCAACTTAACCTTGCCCATGCGGAGTGGCGGAGCCGTTCTGGAAGCTCAGGCCATCAATGCCATCACCACCTTCGTCTTGCTAATGGTCAGCTTGCAAATGCTGGTTGCGCTGATCGTGGCCATCATCGAGCCCAATCTCAGCTTTATGACACTCTATTCAGCCACTCAGGCCTGCCTCTACAATATCGGGCCGGGCCTGGATGCGGTCGGGCCCAGCCAAAATTACGGCTTCTTTTCGCAAATGACCAAACTACTCTTTGCTCTCGTTATGATTCTAGGTCGGCTCGAACTCTACGCGGTGATGGTGCTCTTTGTACCCTCATTCTGGAAGCGCTATGCTTAAGCGGGATGGTGAAAAGCTCAAAGCAATGCTTGCACATATTGATAAATCATGATACGTTGATAAGTTAATGGATACTTCGATTGCCAAACTTCCGATGAACGCTCGTGGAGAAGCGCTATGCGCGCTCTTTGAGCAGCGCATTCTTTTCTTGGATGGGGCCATGGGAACCATGATTCAGCAGCATCCACTAGAAGAAGCTGACTTCCGCGATGCCTCACTCAACGAACACAGGGTAGATTTAAAGGGCAACAACGACTTGCTGAGTATCACCCGGCCAGAAATCATCGGGGACATTCACCGCAGTTTTTTAGAGGCTGGAGCTGACATCATTGAGACCAATACCTTTAGTTCCACCACCATAGCACAAGCAGACTATCATTTAGAAAATCGGGCGGTTGAACTCAATCTAGCCTCCGCGCGGCTCGCGCGCAAAGTCGCCGATGAAGTCGCGGCCAAGGAAAATCGCCCCACTTTCGTGGCTGGCGCCATTGGACCCACCAATCGGACCTGCTCCCTCTCCCCCGATGTCAACCGCCCAGAATACCGAGCCACTAGCTACGATGAACTCTATCAAGCCTATTACGAGCAGAGCGAAGCACTGATCGAAGGAGGCGTGGATCTACTTCTGCCCGAAACCGTTTTTGACACGCTTAATCTCAAAGCCTGCCTGCACGCCATTGCGGATCTGTTCGAAGCTCGTCAGCAGCGGCTGCCCTTAATTATTTCCGTCACGATAACCGATCAATCGGGTCGCACCCTATCAGGGCAGACGGTGGAAGCCTGCTGGAATTCGATTCGTCACGCCAAGCCATTATGTGTAGGCCTGAACTGTGCCTTAGGCGCGGATTTGATGAAGCCCTTTTTGCAAGATTTGTCGCGAGTTGCCGATTGCTATGTGCATGTCTACCCCAACGCGGGCTTACCAAATCCTCTATCCGCAACTGGCTATGATGAGACCCCCGACCACACCGGCAATTCAGTCGGCGCATTTGCCGCGGCGGGCTGGGTCAACTTAGTGGGTGGCTGCTGCGGCACCACGCCCGACCACATAAGAGCCGTCATCCGCGAGGTGCAAAAGTACCCACCACGTGCCCTCCCGCAGCATCCAGCAGCACTGAGATTAAGTGGCCTAGAAGCTTTCAATCTGGACAGCGCCAAGCCCCAATTTGTCAACGTGGGCGAACGCTCGAATGTCACCGGATCGCCGCGCTTTAAAAAATTAATTAAGGCGGATGACTTTACGGGGGCCTTGGCCATCGTGCTCTCGCAAATTGAAAAAGGCGCTCAAATCATTGATATCAATTTTGATGAAGGCATGTTGGATGGCGAAGCCTGCATGGAGCGCTTCCTCAATCTAGTCGCCTCCGAGCCCGATCTTTGCCGGGTGCCCATTATGATCGACAGCTCCAAATGGTCGGTCATAGAGGCTGGGCTTAAGTGCGTTCAGGGCAAGTGCATCGTCAATTCCATTAGCTTAAAAGGGGGCGAAGAGGAATTCCGCAGCCAAGCTAAAAAATTGATGCGCTATGGGGCCGCCGTGATTGTGATGGCCTTCGACGAAACTGGGCAAGCGGCCAATCAAGCGGATAAAATTGCCATCGCCGAGCGCTCCTACAAAATTTTGACCCAAGAGGTCGGCATGGACCCGCAGGATATCATTTTTGATCTAAATATCCTGACGGTCGCCACCGGCATGGAGGAGCACAACAACTACGCAGTCGACTTCATTGAGGCAGTACGCGCTGTCAAACAGCGCTGCTCTGGTGCCCGCACGAGTGGAGGGCTCTCCAACATCTCCTTTAGTTTTCGAGGCAATAATCCCATCCGGGAAGCGATGCACGCGGCCTTTCTTCACCATGCCATCGCGGCTGGGCTGGACATGGCCATCGTCAACCCCGGCATGCTGATGCCCTACGACGCCATCGACCCTCGCCTAAAAGAGCTGATCGAGGATGTTGTACTCAACCGCAAGGAGACCGCTACGGAAACGCTAATCGAATTCGCGGAACAAGTCAAAAATGGCGCGATTGCCCTCGGGGAATCAGACTCTGTTGAAGCCCGCATCAACGCTGCCATGCTGTCGGGCATGCAGTGCCTACAAGATCTGTTTAAGCAGGCCACCAGCCAGAAAGATCCGAGTATCTTGGAGAACTTTCTTCAGTCGGGCACATCTGCACTGACGGAGGCCAGCAAAAAAAAAAGCTCCAATAGCCAACCTGACTGGCGAGCAGGTAGCGTCGAAGAGCGGCTCTCACATGCGCTAGTCAAGGGTATCGTCAGTCATATCGAGGCGGATACTGAGGCCGCGCGGCTACAGTACGACAAGCCGATCGAAGTCATTGAAGGCCCACTGATGGATGGCATGAAAATCGTCGGCAAACGCTTCGGGGATGGCGATATGTTTCTGCCCCAAGTCGTCAAAAGTGCGCGCGTCATGAAGCGTGCCGTGGCTCATCTGCTGCCCTTCATGGAAGCAGAAAAATCTGATTCCAGCCGCTCTGCAGGGAAATTTCTCATCGCCACCGTCAAGGGTGATGTGCACGACATCGGCAAAAATATTGTAGCGGTGGTCTTGGCCTGCAATAATTACAAAGTCAAAGACCTTGGGGTCATGGTTTCCTGCGAGGAAATTCTCAAAGTCGCTAAAGAGTGGGGTGCCGATATCATCGGCCTATCCGGTCTGATCACCCCCTCATTGGACGAAATGATCATCAATGCGCGCACAATGCAGAAACAGGGTTTCACCCAGCCGCTGTTAATTGGCGGCGCCACCACCAGTAAGGCGCATACAGCGATCAAAATTGCGCCACATTATGAGCAGCCGGTCATCCGAGTAGGCGATGCCTCACTGGTGACTGAAATCTGCAACAAACTGCTCAGCCCCAAAAGCAAGGATGCCTACGCTGCCGAGGTGGCCCAAGAAAACCAAAAACAACGGGAGCGCTTTGCCGCCGCTAACCAAAGTCGAGAACTGATCCCTCTAGCAGAAGCACGCTCGAAACAGTATCAATGCGACTGGAGCGCTCTGGAGCTAACGGCTCCCCACTCATCTGGCGTGCATGTTGACGACCACGTCAGTCTGGAGCGATTGGCCGACTACATTGACTTTTCGCCGCTGTTTTGGACTTGGGAGCTAAAAGGCGTCTTCCCCAAGATTTTAGAGCATAAAAAATATGGTGAACAGGCGCGAACCATTTACCAAGACGCGCGAAAACTCCTGCAGAACATCATTCAGGAAAAACGATTTCGTGCGCGCTCTGTCGTCGGTCTATGGGCGGCCAATTCGGTTGGGGATGATATTGAGCTGTATGCGCCCTCGGGTGAAACGATTGGGACCTTTTACACACTGCGACAGCAGAAACGCAAAACCAATAGCGATATTTACTATGCGCCTGCGGATTTCATCGCCCCGAAGTCCAGCGGACAACAAGATGCCTGCGGAGCTTTTGTCGCTTGCATCGAAGGAGTGGATGCTTTTGCGCAAAGCTTTGAAGCTCAGCAGGACGACTACAGTTCTATCATGGTGAAAGCACTGGGCGACCGCTTTGCGGAAGCGCTGGCCGAATACACCCACGAACGAGTGCGTAAAGAACTCTGGGGCTATGCCAGCGATGAAGCCTTGGATAATGCCGCACTAATCAAAGAGCAGTACCGCGGCATTCGTCCCGCCTCTGGCTATCCGGCCACTCCCGACCACACCGAGAAAGCCACCATTTGGCGCTTACTGGATGCCGAGCAAAACACTGGAGCGCGCTTAACGGAAAACTTTGCAATGGAGCCGGGCAGCTGCGTCAGTGGACTCTATCTAGGCCACCCGGAGGCCAAGTACACCCAAGTGGGTCCCATTAATCAGGAGCAAATGCAAGACTATGCCGATCGCAAAGGTCTATCGTTAGCAGAAACAGAGCGCTGGCTGGCGCCCAATCGGGGTTATTAAGCTGCAAGTGATCGTCTTGGTGTGAAAATTGGCGGCCATTGGCTCAAATTGAGGATCGAGACGCTTGCCAGCTGACCTAAATTTGTCGTATGGTTTGCATCTATGGAATTTTCGCACATCGATCCAGCACAGCACCCGACCATGGTGGATGTCTCAGACAAGGCAGCCACTCAGCGCAGCGCCTGCGCCGAAAGTCTGGTCTACTTAGGGCCGGATATCTTAGAATCCTTACAGTCGCAGGGCTGGAATTCCCCCAAGGGCCCGATCATTGACACCGCGATCATCGCAGCGACGATGGCAGCTAAAAAAACCTCTGAACTGATTCCATTCTGCCACCCATTGGCCTTAAAGTCGGTCAAAGTTAAAATTGAGCCCTGTGACGAGGCTCGACTCAGAATCGTGGCCACGGTCAAAGTGAATGAAGTGACTGGTGTCGAAATGGAAGCCCTGACAGCGGCTTCCGTGGCGGCACTCACCCTGTACGACATGTGTAAAGCAGCCTCCAAGGCGATTGTCATCGAACACACTCGCCTGCTGGAAAAAACGGGCGGAAAATCTGATTATAGTCGATGAAATTGCCGATCTACGGACTTTTACTGGTTGGCGGAAAAAGCCAGCGCATGGGTCAGGATAAAGCCCTACTGCGTTATACTACCGCAACGCAATTAGAGCGCGGCGCGGCACTTTTACAATCCGTATGCGCCCAAGTCGCCATATCGCAACGCCGCGAACAGAGCTACCCGCTGCCCAGTGGGACAGTTGCCGTTCACGATCAAATTGACGATATGAGAGGCCCACTTTGCGGCATTCTCTCGGCCATGCGCGCCTATCCCGAGGCTCATTGGCTAGTCATGGCCTGCGATCTGCCCCATGTACGTCGCTCAACCCTGCAGCAGCTCATTCAACATTTTGAAAGCGCAGCACCTCAGCTGACCGCATACAAAAGCAGCCATGACGGCTTACCTGAACCGCTTTGCGCACTCTATCCTGCCGGCGCTGATCAAACCCTAGTCGCCCGCGCCAAGGAGCTCGGTAAAGCCTGCCCGCGCAAATTATTGATGCTGGAGGAGGCACGTTTGCTCACACAAAGCGATCCGCACTCGCTAGACAATTTCAATACCCTGCAGGAATTTCAATCCTACCAATCATGCCATCTGGAAAGGTCGACGTATGCACATTAAAATCCTTTACTTCGCCCAACTGGCTGAATTGGCCCAAAAGACTGAGGAAACTCGCAGTCTAAAAGTAGGCGACTCGGTGGCCAGCCTATATGCAGAGCTACAGCAGGCCTACAACTTTCCCCACGAATTGACTCATATTCAAGTGGCGCTCAACCACCAACTCTCCGCGCACCAGGCTTCTTTACAGTCGGGAGACACGCTGGCCTTCCTCCCCCCAATGGCAGGCGGATAAACACCTCATGCTTTCAACTGATGCACTTTGATCTGACAACTGCGACGATCGATCCGATCCCACTGCGGCAAGCGCTGCTCCACCAAACGGCGGGCGCCTATTGCAACTATGAGGGCTGGGTGCGCGATCACAACATTGGACGCTCTGTCCAGCGACTGGAATACCTCGCCTACCCCCAACTTGCACCCGCAGTGGGCACTGAACTGCTGCAGGAGGCCAAAGAAAAATTCGCCATCGAATCCGCCGCACTGGTTCACCGTATCGGCCTTTTGGCCATCGGCGACTTGGCAGTGTGGGTGGGCGTGACCGCTCCCCATCGCGAGGCCAGTTTTTTGGCCTGCCGCTACCTGATTGATCAGGCCAAATACCGCTTGCCCATCTGGAAAAAAGAACACTATCCCGACGGCTCCTGGGCATGGATTGAAAACTCGCTCACTCCCTCTGCGCCGGCATCGGCCCGGCAAGCAACAACTTAAAGTACTCGTATGCTGTCACCACAACTCACGCTCCAAGCCATTTATATCTCCACTGGTCATGACTTCGTCGGACGCCATGGTCAGGGACGCCTCGATCATGGCATCAAAAAAGTACAATCGGTCGAATGCCTCGCCGGTCGTGGCTTAGTCGGCGATCGTTTCTTGGATCATAAGCAAGATTTCAAAGGGCAGATTACTTTTTTTGACTGGGCCGTCTACCAACGCATCCGACAAGATTTTAACTGCCCGCAACTCGACCCGGCTCAATTTCGGCGTAATGTGCTCACCCATGGTTGCGATCTCAATAGCTTGATTGGACAACGCTTCACCCTGCAGGGCATTGAGTTTGAGGGTAGCGAGGAGTGTCGCCCCTGCTATTGGATGGACCAAGCAGTCGGCGAGGGAGTCCACGAGGCACTTAAGGGTTACGGAGGCTTACGCGCTCGTATTCTGACCAACGGCGTCTTGCGATGTGATGGGGACGATCCGCAGCCACCCAAATAACCGCATCTTAAGGTGCCACTCCCAACAGCAACTTCTCCACAACGATGGGCGCACCACTGGCGACTGCTAGCTGCGGCCATTCTCTGTGGCCTGCTCGGTGGCTGCGCATCCGAACCCTCGGCCAGCAAGCCCACCCTAACGCTGTACGCCGCAGCCAGCCTCAAAGACTGCCTGCAAGCCATCGTAGCCGCCTTCGACCCAGATGGCGACTATCAAGTAGTCTACAATTTCGCAGGTTCTGGGGTCTTGGCCCAGCAATTAATGGCCAGCCAAAGAGCGGATCTCTTTATCAGCGCCCACCAAGACTGGATGCACGCCGTCCGCCAGCATTTGCCTGCAAATAGCATGGTACTGCGTCCCATCGTCCGCAATCAACTATGCCTGATTGCCCACCGCTCGGCCGATATATCCCCAATCGAGCCCTCCGCACTGGCTGCACTCAAATTTAAGCATTTGGCAATCGGTGATCCGAATTACGTTCCGCTCGGACGCTACGCCCAGCATTGGCTGCAAAACTGTAGGCGCAGCGATGCGACTTCTATGTGGGATCAGCTAGCAGAGCGCATCTTACCCACCGTCGATGCCCAAGCGGCACTCGCAACGGTTATCAACCATGCCCAAATATTGGGGATCGTTTACTACAGCGACTACTGGCAAGCTCGAGATCAAGTCCAATTACTAGCCAAGATCCCCCCCCCTGAGCAGCCGATTCATTACCTGGCAGCCAGTCTCAATCAACGCGCCCTAAGTCTGGAATTTCTAGACTTTCTAAGCAGTCCAAGCGCCACCTCCCACTGGTCGGCCTATGGTTTTCAAGCGCTCGCGGCCTACCAAGATTCTCCATGACAGATTCATTACTGGCCATCAGTCTACGCACCCTACTATGGGCGCTTGGCAGCACACTACTGGCTTTTTTTCCAGCCATTGCGCTAGCCTATCTGCTGGCTCGTAAAGACTTTTTTGCTAAGCGCTGTTTATCTGCCCTCTTTAGCTTACCAGCGGTGCTGCCTCCGACTGCTGTCGGCTATTTACTGCTCCGGCTACTAGCGGATCAGGGACTCTTGGGCCGCGAAACCCTCGGCTTCGATGTCGCCATTTTATTTACCTGGAAAGCGATTCTGCTGGCCTGCAGTGTGATGGCCTTCCCACTAATCGTGCGCACCGCGCGCATTAGTTTTGAAGCGGTCGACCCCCAACTGGAACGAATCGGCCGCTCGCTAGGCTATCCTCCCTGGCAATGCTTTTACAAAATCACCCTCCCGCTGGCAGCGCGCGGACTGTTCGCCGCCGCCATCTTAGGCTTTACCCGCGCAATGGGTGAATTCGGAGCAAGTATCATGATCGCGGGCAATATTCCTGGACGCACCCAAACAATTGCCTCCGCTTTGTACAGTGCCCAGCAAAGTGGCCACAACACACAGGCCATGCAACTGCTTTTGCTGGCCTTGTTTCTAGGTTTTATCGCAGTCTACAGTGCTGAATATTTAGCCCGCCCCAAAACGCCAGCAGCCGATCCATGAAGCCCCCATCACTCTCCATTTCCATAGAACTGGCCCTCAAGAGTTTTCGCCTTGAATTGAATTTGGAATTTCAAGGTAATGTGCTCGGCGTATGGGGACCATCGGGTGCCGGCAAAAGTAGCCTAATCGAAGTGATCGCGGGGCTCAACCGACAAGCCAAGGGGCGAATTGCATTTGGCGATATCTGCTGGCAAGATTCCGCTCAGGGGCGCTTCGTTCCACCGGAGCGCCGTCGTATTGGCTACGTACCACAAGCGCAATGGTTGTTCCCGCATCGATCGGTCATCGACAATCTTTTATTTGGCGCTCACAGCACGCGTGGCCCCTTATTGGAGGAGCTGTGTACATTATTAGAATTGACGCCCCTATTGGATCGCTCGGTACAGCAACTATCCGGGGGCGAAAAGCAACGGGTGGCGCTAGGCCGCGCTCTAAACAATCAACCACGGCTGCTCTTATTGGATGAGCCCATCACCGCTTTGGATATCAGTCTGCGCCGCAAAATACTCCCCTACTTGTTGGCCATCAAGGCACGCTTTCAACTGCCGATTATACTGATCACCCACGATCCAGTCGAATTGATGGCACTGTGTGATCGCGTAGTCCAACTGGAGCAAGGAAGCCTGCGGCACTATGGCAGACCAGCAGACATCCTGAACGCGCCGGAGTATTATCTCAGCAAACAGCGCTCTGACTTTGAAAACATCTTGCGTGCGGAAGTCATCGAACACAGCGCACACAACACTCGCCTGCACTACCAAGGAACCACTCTGCTGATGCCGAAAGCCTCGGCCGCCGTGGGTGAAAAAATATATCTCAGCCTGCCCGCCCGGGAATTGATCATCGCCCGCCAGCCCAGCGATCAACTCTCCGCACGCAACCAAATTCCGGCCCGAATTGTGCAACAGCATCTAGATCGCCCGGTGGCTCTATTAGAACTCGCAACCGAATGCCAGCACAGCACACTCTTTGCCGAGATCACCTTGGACGCGAGTCAACAACTGGAATTGAAAATCGACGACCCAGTTTGGATTATTTTTAAATCTAGTAGCTTAACCGCATGTAGCTAAAGCTAATCTAAAGTCGAGTAAGCCGCTAAAAGAGCAAGGCCTCCGACAAAGCCTGCGCTGGCGACAAGGGTTTGACCCGGGTTGGGATGCATTCATCGCTTTTGCCCAAAAAGGCTCGAATCTCACCTAAATTGCCCGCCGCTTGTTGCACCCATGTAAAATGATAATCATTCGCATACTGAAACTCCAACGAGAGGCTGGCAATCGCATCATCTGACTCAGCAGCCTGCAACTGCCAATCCAACTGACAATCCAAAGCAGCCGCCTCCGCCCCACATAGCTGGATGCAGGCTTGGATCCACTGCAATAAACAGTTCGCCTCGCCACGATAATCGGGATGGTACACTAAGCGGACCCCACGCAGTTGATCACAAATTTCTGCGACCGTATAAGCGCTCAAATACTGGCCAAGAGCCTGCCGCACCGGCAGTAGTCGAGCAGCGGCCAGATCTTTGACTTTCAAGGATTGCGGCCAAGCGATATCGGCATACGCATCACCCCATTCACTGCTGTCAAATAAGACGCGCCGCACTCCATGCAGCAAATTATTACAATATGACTCAACCCGCACTTTACGCACCCCACAGAACCAGTGGTAGGTGGGCAAGTCAGACTCCAGCCACACCGATACTTGATTGGATAAAAAGCCACTATTATCAATTTCGTAACTAAGCAAGAGCGCCTCACTACAGCACATCTCACGCAATGAGGCTCCAATATAGCACTGACTAAACAACTTGGCCTGCATCGAGCCATCGAATTCATTTTGCTTAGGACACAGAACAATGATACGGCACGGATAGCGGTGCGAAAATTCGATCAGTTCCTCGAAGCGCTTCAGCGCCTCAGCTGGCTGCACTCGGGTCCCCAAGTGTAAGACAACGTTCATCTGCGAAGCGCGCGCTTCAGTCAGGCCAGATTGCGGCCCCGTATCCCACATCGTGGCCAACTGCTGCGTGACATCACTTACTGGCAGCTCAATTCCGGGTAATGCGTCGATCAATTCAGACATAATAAATTCCAATTAATAATGTCGCATTTAACCCGAACGGCGCCATTGGTGCCCCTTTTCCCATAGCAAACGCTCACTCTCCAAAGGTCCCCAGGAACCAGCAGCATATTCGGCCAGCCCGTGAGCCCCCATTTTTTGCCAAAACTCTAAAATGGGAGTGACAAGCTTCCAAGAAGCCTCGGTCTCATCTCCACGAATAAACAAGGTGCTATCGCCCACCATCGCATCTAAAATTAGCCGCTCGTAGGCCTCCGGCGTATTGGAGCCGTAGGTCGTTGCGTAGCGGAAGTGCATTTTAACAGGTTGAGTGCGGGTTTCCAAGCCAGGGATCTTGGAATTCATCACCAAAGTGACACCCTCATCTGGCTGAATCCGAATCACCATAGTGTTGGCCGCCACATCAAATTTCTCACCCTCAGAAAACAAAATCCCCGGTGGGCGCTTGAACTGAATCGCAATCTCACTGGCACGGCGGGCCATTCGCTTGCCAGAGCGGATGTAAAAAGGCACACCCTGCCATCGCCAGTTATTGATAGAGAGTCGCAAGGCCGCATAGGTCTCCGTACTGGAGTCAGCGGGGATGCCTGCTTCCTCGGCATAAGCCGGCTCAGGGGATCCGTTGACGAGCCCATGACTGTAGCGTGCCCGAACCACGTCGCCGCCTTCTGGCTTCAATTCCAGTGGTTGAATCGCCTTCAAAACTTTAACCTTTTCGTCGCGGATGCACTCGGGATCCAGCGAAACGGGTGGCTCCATGGCGGTCAAAGCCACTAACTGCATGGTATGATTTTGGATCATGTCACGCAGCGCACCACTCGTATCATAATATCCGCCACGGCTACCGACGCCGAGCTTTTCCGCAACCGTAATTTGTACATTATCCACATACTCACGGTTCCACATCGGTTCGAAAATCGAATTCGCGAAGCGCTGCACCAACAAATCTTGTACGGTTTCTTTGCCCAGGTAGTGGTCGATACGATAGACTTGCGATTCTTCAAAGACACCGTTGATGGTCGTATTTAGCTGGCGAGCTGACTCCAGGTCGCGCCCAAAGGGCTTTTCGATAATCACCTTAGAGGCATACTTGGTGTGCAGATGGCACTGTGCCAGCCCGCTGGCACCCAAGTTCTCGATAATGGGTTCAAAGACGCTAGGTGGAGTGGAAATATAGAATAGTCGCTGTACCTCGCGCCCGAGTTGCTGCTCAATCACATCAATCTTTTGCGCCAGCGCCACAAATGCCTCCGTCGCGTCATAAGCCCCCGCATGGTAATGCATATTTTGGCGTACGCGGCCCCAAATTTCTTTATTCAAAGCACGCCGAGAGTGCTCCTCGATGGCGGCATCCATACTGGATTGAAAGGCCGCATCCTCCATAGGCTTACGTCCATAACCGATCAAGTGGAAGTCACCGGGCAACAAATTATCGACGCCCAAGTTAAAGATCGCAGGCACCAATTTGCGGGCCGTCAGATCTCCGGAAGCCCCAAAAATAACCACAACGGTGGGTGGCGCCCCGCGATGCTTGCTCAATCCATTCAAAAAAGGATGTCTACTGTCTTCTAAACTCATAACTAAGGTACATAATGTGGGCCAAAAAGCGGCACATTTGGATAATGCTGTAAATCATAATGACCAGAATCGGCCAATGCCAATGCAATAACATCAAAGCGAAAATGCTGAGGGCGCCTTTTGAGTTCGTAAAGGTAATTTTTACAGACGCGCTGCAATGCTTTCTTCTTTTTTTTGTCCACCGAATAATAAGCAGGCACTTTGGCAGAGGCTCGTCGAAGACGCACTTCAATGAAGACCAATACCGCACCGTCCAAACAGACCAAATCAATCTCATCCCGCTTATAACGCCAGTTGCGGGCGAGGATTCGGTAGCCTAAGTCGCGGCGCACAAAGTCAGCCGCGCGCGCTTCACCAAAACGACCTCGATCAGCTCGGGTCCCTCCACGCAGTCGCAAGGGCTTACGAAATTCAAAAAAATACTCACTCAAACGATTAAAATTAATCATGCGCCAGCACTCCATTCGACACCATCCGCGCGCACAGTGTTGTCTAATTTTTCGCTGCAGCCTCCCAGCCATGTCCTCAAATTGGATGCTTGCACCTCTAGAGACAAGTCACAAAACTCCGGCCACCATAAAAACACATCCTCCAAAGACACTCATTGTTGGTGCCGGACTGGCTGGTTCCCTCCTAGCTTGGCGGCTGCGACAAATAGGACAAGCCGTCCATGTGATTGGAAGTTCGCGACTGCCCAACGCGTGGTCGGTGGCAGCGGGCGTGATCAACCCGGTGACGGGACGCTGGATGACCAAATCTTGGGCATTTGATACCCTGCGCCAGCAGGCGCAATTTTGCTATCAAGCCCTCGAAAAGCAGTTTCAGAAATCTTTTTTCAATACCATCCCCCTCACTCGCTATTGTCAGCAGCCAGACGATGTCAAGCGCCTCGGACGTCGCTGGCGCAACCCGCGCTACCAATCCGTCATCGGTCACCAGCATTCTGCGGGCACCGGGCACCCTACTCTGCGAGATTCCTTCGGTCACTTCGACATTTTACAAGCAGCCTACGTCGACATTCCAGCCCTAATAGACTGCCTGCATCGAGACTTTACGCAGCAAGGCTGCTGGCAGGATGCCTGTTTCGACTATAGCGCCCTACAATACCAGACCAGCCAATCCACTTGGCAATATCAGGGACAGCACTACCAGCGAGTCATATTTTGTGAAGGCTGTGGGCTACAGCACAATCCATGGTTTCGCGATCTACCCGTGCAAGCAGCCAAGGGCGAAACGCTGCTGCTGCGAGCTCCCCAGCTAGCTTTGCCCACTGCACTCTATCACCATCGAAAATGGTTGCTAGCTTATCCCAACGGAACATTAAGGCTGGGGTCGAGCTATGATGAGGCCGACTCGAGTCCACTGCCCACTGCGCAGGCCTATCATAGTTTATTGGATGCCTTTGAACACATGACAGCGCCAAATATCACTTACCGAGTGGAAGAGCAACGAGCAGGACACCGCCCAACAACACCAGACAGCCGTCCAATCTTAGGAGAACACCCCACCTCCTCCGGACTCTTTATACTTAATGGTCTCGGCTCAAAAGGAGCCTCACTCGCACCTAGCATGGTTGAGCAGCTAATCCAATTAATTTGGCAGAAAAAACCACTGCCACTAGAAGTCGACCTGCAACGCTGGCCCCGAACATCCATCCCATAAAGGCACATCCATGCAGCTTTCACTCACCCAAATCGCCCATCAATACTTGCAATCCGTGCTAAAAGCCGGGGATCTGGCCATCGACGCCACCGCTGGCAATGGACACGACAGTGTCGCTTGTGCCGAGTGCATACATCCGGGCGGACAGCTGCAGTACATTGATTGTCAGCCCGGTGCCATCGCTGCAACCAGCCAGCGACTGGCACAGCTGACAGAATTGAAATGTCAAATAGTCTCACACTTGGGCGACCACGCCCACATACTCGCTAGCCTGCAAGCGCGCTATGCGGGGCAGGCCAAAGCAATTATTTTTAACTTGGGCTACTTACCCGGCAGCGACAAAAGCATCCAAACCCAGCCGCAGACGACTCTACGCGCGCTCCAGTGCGCCCTGCAACTGCTACACCCAGCAGGGCGTTTACTGGTCACCGCCTATCGCGGCCACCCCGGCGGCCAAGAAGAAGCCGACTGCGTTGGCCAATGGATGCAAGAAGCAATCCAGTCTGGCGGCCACGCCCAGTGCCACAACCCCGAAAATACGCGCGCAAGCCCCCCTCAGTTGTGGTGCTACAGTCGACGGCCGCAAAAAAATAAATATTAAGTATCGTCTTTTCAAAAAATGGTGCCTTGTTTACCAATGTAACATCATACACAAACAAATATATGGAAACAGGAACAGTAAAATGGTTTAGCTCGGAAAAGGGTTATGGCTTCATCACACCCGACAACGGCGGGAAGGACTTATTCGTCCACCACTCAGAAATCCAAGCTTCTGGCTACGCATCTCTGGATGATGGCCAAAAGGTCAGCTTTGAAGTCGGATCTGGTAAAAAAGGCCCCTGCGCCACCAATGTAAGCAGCGATTAATTCACCACCAGCAAATCCCCCTCCGAGCGCTCAGTTTTGAGCGCTTTTTTTGTGTTTTGATGAGAACGATTGAGCCTGAATAATGCAATAGGTTAAGCAAGATGCTCGGAAACTGAAGACCGAGAAATCTTATACCAAATTAAAAAAGGTATGACACTATAGGTATTTCAAGTAGCGTTTGCTGAAGAGCGTATCCACCCCTTGCCAAATAAGCTGATAACTTTGTTAGGTGCTTCCCACCAATCTTTCAAATGTAAGCCGACAACTGTATCCAAGCGCTCAATTGTCGGCCAAAGCTTGTTGGCAGTCTGGCCTTGTATCAGATCCCAGAGCTTTTCGATGGGATTGAGTTCAGGGCTGTATGGAGGCAGTGTCACAATGTGGATGCCTCAGGGATCATTTCATGGGAAGTATCTTTAGGATGAAAGCCAGCCCTATCCCAAACGACGATAGGTTCATAGCAAGGATACTGAGTTTTAATTTGCTCCAAAAAAGCGCGTGTCCAGCCCCTCCTGAGATTTGGAAGCAGACCGTAGCGGCTTTCATCGGCAAACCAAATCTTGATCGGTCTTTTTCCAGAAATAGGCTGACGACGTAGAATACCCAGAAAGTTACGCTGGAAAGCTTCGGCCTTTTTCGAGTCCCTTTTTTCATGCACGGGGCGAGGGACTCGAAATACCCCGGCGCATTTTTTTAACCAATGGCCAGGCTTGGTGATAACTAAAGCTGCGGTTAGAGTGTAAAGACAGCTCTGCACGCGCTTGTTCAGCTGAATTCCAGCGTGCATTTCCAAGTCCTTTTAGCAAATAGGCTTCGATTTTAGAATCCAGACCCCAGGGACGACCGATTCCGTAGCCGCGTTTGATGTACGGCTCTAGGCCATGTTGGCGACACACGGTAAGCCAACGCGCGACTGTGAGTTCGCAGACGCCCAGGCCCTCCGCTATAAATGCTTTCGTATTGAAGCACTAAAGCCCATCTTTAAGGCACATAAACGAGTCTGCATCCAACCTGGATTGCGCCCCTTCAGCATAGCTTGAATTTTTGGCGATCTGTTGCATCGCCTAATGGTTGTCATTGCATACAAAACCGTATTCAATATCAAACAAAAAGGCAAACCTTCTTTAATTTGGCATTATAATTCGAATATCAACGGAAATGCTTAAATTGTGGGCTATAGTGTCGCACACATAACATATGACAAATGCGTTGTCAGAAATATTAATAGACATGTCCAAAAATATTATCTCAAGAAAACAAACAACCTAAATGTCAGCAAAGATAGACTCGCTAATAATGAAGCAGAATCTCAAGAGAGACTTCGTAACTGATAGAGCTTACTAATACAATTTGACCCCAGGCAAAAGTCTTAAACTGTCACAAACATTGAAACATGGATAAGTAGCACACAAGAAATTCACCAGCACTTACAGTTGTACAAAATGAAATAGTAAGCGACATTCAAGCATCTACGGGCTTTCTTGAGCTAGAGGCCCCACATCTGTAGAACCGCTATCAACAGTAATAGTTTCAAGCTGACTTTCGACAATTTCTTCAATCTGCTTGAGAGCAGCAGCTAGCTCCTCACCACTCAAACCACTATCTTCTAACAACTTGGTAACAGACGAGACCACCCCCTGCTTAACATTTACCACATTGGTAGCTGTAATCAGCTGATTAAACTTGCTGCTTTGCGCAATAATATTCATGGACTTCTGAACTGCGACCACGATCGAACTGCTATTAATCGCCCCTACACTGAGAGCTTCAGAAGTTATGAAATCTGCAGTTACAAGGGTAGACAGTGTCACAGCAAAAGATGCGGACCGCTCTGGCGAAGAACTTAATTCATTTTCAAGTGCACCTACAATCTGATCGATATCCGAGCTGTTAGTGAGATTGTAATTCTGCTCTTGAACAAAATTATTGAGTGCAACTTGTGATTCTTCACCTCCACCTAATATTATAGCTGCAGTAGCAACGGTAATCTCAACTGCTTCTTCAACATTCTTCTCAACCGCTTCCGTAGTCGAAGAAGAAATAGGCACTATAGCCTGGATCGGAGCGGCAGCAGACTCAGGCGTATCGCTAGGATCATATGCTGACTGAATATTGCTATCAAAAATTGGTTGGGCATTTTCAGCTGGCGGAGCAAGTACTTGAGACGTAAAGATAGCAACTAGTAGTATATACAAAGGCGGCAGATGTAAAAAAGATTTCATAGCTAGAATGCTAGGTAGCAGTTCGCATATGGCAAGCTAAAAATCACACTGCGCCCCTAAATTTAACGACTACACCTAACCCATCTTTAACACCCTCATGGCTAAAAGCGAGTGTGCATGGGGGTTGACGG
>CAWVTP010000012.1:0-26649 GCA_963933035.1 uncultured Puniceicoccaceae bacterium
GCGATGGCCCACGCATATTGAGTTTGGCTGATCTGGGCCTACTTGGTGGTATTTCTTCGGAGCCAGCGAAGCCTTACTTTCATGCGCTTAGCACACATTCCTTGGGACTGTTGGTCGACGCAAAGCATGGAGGACTGAAGCAGGATTTGTCGCTGGCTTTTGAAATGTCCGATGCTCACTTTAACGCATCGGCATTCGCTGCAGGTGGCGCGCAGACGCTCGATGCCCCCGGTTTTGGCGCTGTGCAACCGGTCTTTTGGGTACCGATTGAGGGGGTGGATGGGGCTGCTCACGGCCCGGTGTGGCATTTATTGCGGGATTATTATAGGCTTTATCACCAGATGGAGACGCCGATGACGAACCCAACCATCGATGCCCGCGTCTTTGGCCCGAATCTGAATCACGGAGACAGCCGCCTGCAGAGCCCATCAAGTTTAAGTGCGTCGTCTTGGTCGTTCGATCAACAGCCGGCCGCCTTGTTTGCCGGCGGTAAGGCAAAATTTTATAATCAAGCGGAGCATTGGTCATCTCCCTTTAAGGAATCAGCTGTGCCAAGGGATGAGGATGCGGGCGCAGCTGCCGGGATTCCTGAGGCTTCCGTAGCGCTGGATATGGCGATGGTCAGTAGTGATCCAATTCGCCTTGATCGGGTGGGGGATCCTTTGCGCGGGGGCGGACAAAGTTCCGGTGCTACGAAGATGCCCGTCATGGTGACTGGGAATTACCTGCCTTATATGCAGCGCTATATGATGGAAATCGGCTTTTGGTTTCAGCGTTGGCCCGTTCCGATTCAAACAAATGACTATGGCAAACCAGGAATCAAACAAGATCGTCAGGATCGTTACCAGAATCCGGTTGCGGTTCATCAGGTCAACCGCCAGCGTTTTGTTTTGCACAATCCTTATAATGTGCGGCTTCGCCACAATGAAATGGCCTTGGATTCTGCCGGTTGCGAAACTGCGGTTCAAATTTCCGCGAATAACGCGACCTCTGCGATGCATTTAATACTTGGAGAGCAATCCGCCGCTACCTACAAGCGCCCCAAGCAATATAGCAGTTATCGGCAAGCGCGTGTACCAAGCGGTGTCTTTGCTCCCGGCGAACTCAAGACATTTAATTGTGCGCTGCACTCAAATTCGGGTTCGTCCACGGTCGCCTACGCGAGTGAGGGAATTGACCCGACTTGGACGACGACCTTTGCTTCGAATCAAAATCCTATTAGCTGCTTTTTTGAGGCGCCGATGAGTGCGGATCCAATGAAGCTGCCTTTTTCATTATATTTGTCTGCAGACAGCATCGGTATTTTCGATCAGGTCCAAGATAGTTGGCAATCTGCTGGCGACGCCTATTCGGCTACGTCATTTACCTTTTTAACGCATTTAAAGCAGGCTGGAAATGATGCTTTTCAGGGGGACGCGATCAAGGATCGTTGGCCGCTAGCGTCGCTAATCGATACCGGGCTTCTTTTACCAGGAGCAAAATACACTATGCAGGGGCGTGATCCGACAGTTTTTACTCGTGGGATACCGAGTATGACCTCTAATTTTTTTCCGAATGGTGGTGATCATTCGGTTAAGCTGACTGCGGGATTGATTGATACGCATTCCACGAAACAGAATCCCTACATTTTGGGAACCATTGATCTGCAGTTGAAGGCGACCGAGTACGATCGCACGCAGACGCGCTATCCTGCTTTTTCGCGCACCAATCCTTTGGCACCTGTGCGGGATAATAAAAATCTATTGCCGGCAGACGACCTGATTGGGAATAGTCTGGGCTATCCGGTGCTCTCGCCCGATTTAAATGTAACCTTTAGTGACGATGGCACGGGTGGCTTGACCAGTGGCTTAGATTACTGGGGGCCCAGTGATGGTAGCCTGAGTGATACCGCTGCAGGGCTTACGAATCCGGTGCTGCTGGAGCTACCCACGAGTCCGGTGTTGTCATTGGGCAAGTTGCAGCATGCCAATATCAGTGTGCATGCGCACATGCCCGCGCTGGCAATCGGAAACTCCTTGGCCTCCCCCTATATCAACCCCGAGCAAAGGGCAGCTGTATTGAATAATCGCTATAGCAAGCCTCGTGTATTTTACGACCTGTCTTATTTAATGAATGAAGCCTTGTGGGATCGTTATTTTTTTTCCAGCTATTCGCGTCCCTATGATGCGATCCAGGATGCCTACGGCACGAATGTAGCCGAAAGCTTTGATGATTGGCTGGGCAATGCCCGCCCGCTGCCCAATACACGCATGCGCTTGCACACTGCATCGGCCGAGGGGGCAACACAAGTCAGAGCCAAGTTGTTTGACGCTTCCAGTGGTGCGATCCTGGACGATTCCTATCAGCGTGCGGCAGAGAACCTAATGGTGGCGGGTGCTTTTAATGTGAATTCGACCTCTGTGGATGCTTGGCGAGCGGTTCTCGCGGGTGCGCGCGACTGTGCGATTGCTCAATCGGGGGTCGTCGGACTGACGCAGCCATCGGATGGCACGACGCCCTTCTCGCGGCTGTCACAGCCTGTGAGTGGCGAATCTGATGGGACGGACTCAGCCTTGCCGACGACCTGGTCGGGCTTTCGTGCGCTCAATGCGACGGAGATCGATGCCTCAGCAGCAGCGATTGTCAGTGAGCTGAAAGCGCGTAGCGCAGTCAAGGGGCACCCTTATTTGTCGCTAGCAGACTTTGTGAATCGCGAGCTATCGACTGACGCGGCTGGTCGATCTGGCTTGCTGCAGGCAGCCATCGATAAGTCGGGTATCAACGATGGTTTGAAGAGTGCTTACGATGCCGTCACCGTTGCGAGTCTCAGTAATCCTGACAATGGCAGCTTTCCCTTTCCGGCCAATATTCAGGATGCGGACGGGCAGGCGAGCAGTGCCAATCAAGCGGCGCCAGCTTATTTGATGCAGGCGGACATTTTACAGGCCATCGGTTCTTTTATTGCGGTGCGCAGCGATACTTTTCGGATTCGCTCCTATGGTGCCAGTTATGATCCCATCAGTGGTGAACTACTGAGCGAGGTGTGGTTAGAAGCGATCGTGCAGCGCATCGCAGTGCCGGTGGATCCCGTGGCAGACACCCGCCCAGATGAAGCCCAATATTGGGCGCCGACGGATGCCGAGGGTCACTTATCTCGCTACGGACGTCAATTTAAGCTGGTTTCGCTGCGTCAGTTGGCGAGTGATGAGATTTAATTAGAAGCCATGAGGACTCATTTATTTACGATCCATGTAATCGCTCCCAAGCACTGTGCTGTATTTGTGAGTGCCTTGCTGTGGCTCTCTATGAGCTGTCGTGCCGAGTCGCCGATTTATTGGCTGTCGGCCGTGACTTTGGATCGCTCTGGAAATGCACTACAGTACGTGTGTGAAGGGACCGTGCACACGCTCTCCATTTACCACAAGCAACGTTCCAAAGGCTTTACATATCAGGGGGCGCAGACGCTGCAGTTTTTTAATGAGTGCGTGCAGCTAGGCAGCGCAGCTCTAACGCAGGGCGATGTGCTGGCTGAAGTCCAGCTGCCAGATGGTGGAGGTCACTATTTGCTGATATTTGCCCCGGTATCAGAGAAAACCCAGCGCTCAAAAGTTTTGGTGATTCCCGATAGTTGGGAGGCCTTTCCGGCGGGCACTTGCCGCTTTCTGAATTTGAGCGCTTACAATTTGGCCTTGAAGCTTGAAGGTGAGCTTCGCACCGTACCAGCCCAGGATTATACGGATGTGGTGGGAGCCCCGGCTTCAAAGGCTCATCAGCAAGCTGTTATGGTCAGCCTACCTGTGGCGGGCAAGCCGCGCCGAGTCTTTGAGGGGCTGCTCCATTTCGGCAGCACACAGCGCATGCTCTATATTGTATTTCCCAAAGAAGGCCGTCGTGACGCCCGAGTCAAATTCATCGGAATCCCGCAGTCATTGCCTCAGCGCTAAATTTACATGGTGAGGCGCTTGCAGTATCGAGCTGTATGTGGGTACACATTAGGATCTGTAGGCATCTACTGTGGCTCGTGCTGTAAAGACGCTTGAGCTGCAAGATTAAATATGGCGCTCGTCTCAATGCAAAAAGCAGCATTTTTGACGTATTTGTGCGTCAGTTAAGAATGAAAAATTTCCGGTATCTGCAATGATATAGTCAGTTGTATGTATGGTGATGGAGGCCTTCGCTTAAGTGAGCCTTAGCTGCCCTTGTGCCATTAAATTGCCGGTATTCGACGACAGACAAGTATGCGTCCCAGTGCGAGAAAACCGATGATTAGACCAAAATGTCCAGGTTCGGGAATTGCCGTGCCTGCATTTGCAGCGAGCGTGATGATCTCAGTGTCACTCAACATGCCTTCGTAAATCTGCAGGTCAAAGAGCTTGCCATCAAACTGCGTATTTGGCTTAGTACCTTTATGGTGGTAGTTTCCGGCCATCAAACGTGTTGGATTATTTAAGGCTTCAGCTGTGAATGCTTGCGTTCTAATCGACCCATCCAGTGCGATCTTCAGCGTGCCATTTGGGTCATCCCACGCGACTACTAAATGATGCCACGTGTTCGCAGTGACTGCGGAATCGAAAGTAAAATCCACACCATTCGTCATACCTGCCCCTTTAAGACGGATGTTTCCATTGTTCAGTAGTAGGGTACGTAATCCTGATCCGCCTGCAATACTGGAAACCAAGTGTACGCTACCCAATAGCTGATCAGCCTTGAACCAGTATGAAAATGATCCAGCAACATCTTCGAAAATATCTGTCAGGGGACCGTCAAAATTTACGGAGGAAGACATACTTCCTATACTCATTCCAAGCTCGATAGAGTTCGTTGCAAAGCTGGTGTGGGCACTAACCGGGATATCGGCAGTAAACAGTGGAACTTCCAATGTTAAATGATTATCAGCTGTAAGAGTGCCGTTTAGTGAACCAACTGAATCGTCTGCATTATCATCGAAAGCGTAGCGGTGAGTCAATGTCGCTGCATCCGTGCATATACTAGCTGTCAGTGCTAATAGGCTTAGTTTAAGCATGCATTTCATGGACGAGAACTGTAAGGATTCAATCGAAAAGTGATGGTAGTTAAAAGATACCATAACTCATTAAACCTCTGATTGACATGAAAAGCGATATTTTTTATGTTTTTTACACTTTATTTATTGGCCCAAAAATCGTGGAGAACTGTTTTCTACAAAGTGCTGTCGTCACGGCATCGCGTACGGTTGATATCGGACAACATCTCGAGTTAATGAGGCTGCACAAAGCGACTCGATTGCAGAAGACGGCAACCTCGCGAAAGTGCATTGCTGTAGTTTGTTGTGGTTCAAGCTTCTTGAGCCCTGGACGCTTCGCAGGATCCGGCTCTGGGGCCCAACGAAAAGAAGCAGGCCGCGCTGCAGACATTGTCGAGTTCGGCTCGTGCTGATGTCGGTGCGCTCACAGGTCTTTCTGCTGTGGATTTACAAAGCGGCGAGCTGGCGGATAAACTGCTGGGCCTCGACGATATGACACTGGCGACCTCAGCGCCATCAACAGATCAGGTGAAGGCGTATTTTATGATCTGACCACTTATTCGAAAGGGGTGCTATCCGATGCGCGCAACGGTGGCCTGAAGCAGGATCTGTCCTTGGCCTTTAAATTGCCAGACGCAGCGTTTAACATGTCGGTGTTCGGTTCCGGTGGCCCTGATACCATTATGTCGCCCGGATTCGGTCAGGTGCAGCCGATCTTTAGGTTAACGAACAGCAGCGGAACCCCTGCCAACGGACCGACTTGGCACCTGTTGAGCGATTACTATACCCTTTACCAACGTATGGAGAATCCGATGACGGATCCTACTTTACCTGTGCAAGCCTTGGTGCCGAATCGCAGCGAATTGAATCCGGACAATGACAGTCAGTCCGTTCCAGATTTAGCGACGGGGCGCTATGTCGTGAACCCAGTATTGGCAAGGGGCGTGGCTGGAGATCCTCTGCGATGTGAGGGTGGCGATGTGGCTGCGGGGGCGGGTAGCGATTTTTCGGTTCCGGGAGTGAGTCGAGATTTTTGGAAAGTGCCCCCGAATAAAAACAACACTGCATTCCAGAATGGTTCATTTACCGTGAGTAATGATGTCGATATTAAGAGCTATTACGGTAGCTCTAAGTGGTTCTATAATCCACGCCACTCTATATCAGTTCCAGGGGTGGATGATCCGGTTGCCTCCAATAATCGAAATTGGGATGTGACGCGGAATCAGAAATTCTCTAATTCCGGAGCCTTGAACACACGCATGGTGACCAAGTATGAGGATTGGTATGGCGGTGCGGATGAGGGGCAAGTGTTTGATGCCGAAGTGTATTCTACTAATGGAACGGTCGTCATGCCATTGGTGACTTTTGATTATTATTTGAAGCCAGCAGAACATTCTGGATTTCCCTATCCCGGTCTGAGTCATACCAACCCGCTCGCTCCCATGATCGATTCGCGTAATTTATTTCCGAACAGGTTGGATAAGCCGGGGATCGACTTTGGCTACTCGCCTTATGCGCCGAACTGGCAAGTTGAAATTAGGCGTAACATGAATACGACTGCAGACGAGTTGCAATCTTCTGGGGTGAATGGTGCTTTCTGGGGAGCCAGTCATGCATTGGATGGGCGCACCCAGGTGTCTGCAATTGCCTTGCCGACCAGTCCTTTGACGTCCTTAGGGGGCTTACAGTCTGCCAATGTCGGCATTTATGGTCATATGCCCGCGCTGGTGATTGGTAATTCGCTGGCATCGCTCTGCATAGCCCGCGATCAAAGCTATGCATTTTTTCAGAGTGACGATGGGGAGCAGCCACGGATTTTTTACGACCTTTCTTATCTCTGTAATGAGGCGCTTTGGGACGGTTATTTCTTCTCCTCCTATGCGCGCACATATGATGCCGACGCAGATGCCTACAGTGGAACGCTAGGGGATTCTTTTGATCGTGCAGTCTGTCGAATCCACGTATGGGACAGCATCAGGCGGATGAACCGTTGGCGCGATTAAGGCACAGTTTTTCGATGGTTCGGGTGATCCGCTCAACACCGCCTATGAGCGCGCGGCGGAAAACTTGATGGTCAAAGGCAGCTTCAATGTGCACTCGACGTCCTTCGATGCCTGGAAAGCAATGCTCGCTTCGGCGCGTAACATGGCGATCTACCAGTCCGGTGAGAGTGCCGAGACGAGCTATACCGATAATCGCACGCCGATCGCAAGAGCACTGCAGCCGAATGCGGGGGCTTTTGATAGTAAGCCTGGCAGTTATCTTGATGCTGCAGGCTGGGGTGGCTTTGCGACCTTGAGTGACGATCAGTTGCAGGCTCTGGCAGTTGCCATTGTCGCGGAAATTAAACTGCGGATAAGCAACCAAGGGACTGTTTTTACCTCCATGGCTGCGTTTGTGAATCGCAGCCTGACGGACGATGACTTCGGGCTTGCAGGTCTATTACAGGCAGCCATCGATCAATCCGGTATTAATACGGCGTTTTCGGATGCAAACATTGAGGTCGTTGCGACTGACTTGGAGTCCTCAATTGGTAATTTTCCAGTTCCCGAAAACATTTTGGATGGTGCCGCTCAGGCGCATAGTGCAGCGACCAGCGCCACGGGGTCTATCATGCAGGGTATCTATTGCAGGTGATTGGCTCGTTCGCTGCCGTGCGTAGTGATACCTTTCGAATTCGTTCTTACGGCGAGGTGCTGGATCCGGTGACTCAAGTGCCCACTGGACGGGCCTGGCGTGAGGCCATCGTGCAGCGGATTTCGAACCCCGTCCAGCCTAGCGACCCTGATACGCAAAACGCCGCTTATTGGCAGCCTGAAGATGAGGATTTCCTAGTACGAAAATTCAAGATTATTAATTTTGTTGGCTCAATGAAGATGAGGTGTGATTTAATGCTGATGTTCTCAAAAATTGTAAAAAGATGAAAAGTAGTAATTACCGATTTATTCTGCTGTGCTTGATGGCATCTCTGTCGAGCCCTGCACTGCTCTTTTGCGAAGAACCGATGATTCAAGCTTCGTTGGGAGCCATCTCCCTGGACGACGAGATCAAAGATTTGAAAGTGGTCAGCTCGGGACAAGTAAATGTGATAAATACGGTATATCCCAATACGCGTAACGGTGTCTTCTCTTATCGGGGCTCCAAGAAGCTTACCTTTTTTCGAGAGAAGCCAGCAGTTGATCCGGATCAAGGCCCCATCCGAATCCCAGTTGCTGAAGTGGAGCTGGACGGCAAGCATTCGCGCTACTTGCTCTTTTTTACGAAGAAATCAGGAGACGCGGAGGCATATTCGGTTTTTTCTATTCCCGATTCGGCGTCTCATTTTCCGGCTGGGAGTTTCCGGTTTTTGAACCTAGCCCCCTACAAAGTCGCCATACGTATTGGGGATGAAAAAAAGATCTTAGCCGAAAAGAATATCACTGATATTAAGGGTGATTTCGAGCATGGCCAATACTATGAAACCGTGATGCTCAGTCTTCCGAAAGATGGAGAAAAACCCATACCCGCCTACTCAGGGAGAATTCATTTTAATAAAGATCTTCGGGTGATTATGGTCATCTACCCCAAGGAAGGCGCCAGAGAGGGGGAGATTCGCTTCATCAGTATTCTGGATCGAGTGGCTTCCCAATAGCCGAAGCCCTATTATATTCGTTTTTTATGTGCGGCTCGATTTGCATGACACTGCACGCTACGCCGGGAGTGGGGGGCGACTTTTTGTTGAGTATCTCCTACCTGAGGTTTTGTAAAATAAACAGCATGATTGTTTGACCGATCTGCATGCGAGGGGGGGGGCTCTGCATTGACCCCAAGTTGGATTCCATTGCGGAGCAGGGCGTGCGCTTTACGCAGTTTTATGCAGCGGTCAATGTCTGCGGGACGGCTAATGTGGCAGAAGCGGAGTGAAGTCAGCGTGGTTTGTGATTGTCGTGTTACTGCGCTTCTGGATGGATTCTCGGGGGTGTATGAGCAGCGCGTGTTCACCGCTCAGGTTCGGGAATGTTTTTCGAAACCATTTTAGACGGTCCAACCAACTGGGGCTGAGGGTGAGCCCTGATTTGATTTCGACCGGCAGTTGTTCGGCTCCGTTCGGGATGAGTAGGTCGATCTCGTTCCCGGTCTGATCACGGAAGAACATGAGCGGGACATGTATCCCGTGATTCTCGAAATGTTTGAGGGCTTCTGAAATAACGAGGTTTTCGTAAAAAGCGCCTCGCAATGGATGGTTGGCCAATTGCTCGCATTGAGTGATGCCAGAGAGCCAGACCGCCAGCCCCGTGTCGTGGAAGTAGAGCTTGGGGCTCTTGATGTAGCGTTTGGGGATGTTGCTATGCCAGGGGGGGAGCCGATAGAGGATAAAGCTACTTTCCAGCACGGAGAACCATTCACGGGCGGTGGGTTGCGTGATGCCAGTATCGGCGGCGAGGCTGTTTAGGTTGACCAGCTGTCCGATGCGGCCTGCGCAAAGACGGACAAATCGTTGAAACAAACTCAAGTCTTTGATTTGGAGAATGTGCCGCAAATCGCGTTCGACATAGGTCTCGAAATAGTCGCTGTAGGCTTGGCTCGGTGCGATGCCTTGTGTCTGCACTCGGGGGTAGAGCCCTTGCCAAAGGAGTGTATCGACATCGGGGAGCGGGAGGTGTTGGCGCAGCTCGGTCAGGCTGAGTGGTAAGAGTCGTAGGATGGCAGTGCGCCCTGCGAGTGATTGATTGACGGCTTCGCGTAGCGAAAATTGATGGCTGCCTGTGAGCACGTAATGTCCATTGCTGCCTTTTTCATCGACGATCACCTGAATATAAGAGGTGAGCTGGGGCACGCGCTGAATTTCATCGATGACGGCGCCTTCGGGGAATTGAGCGAGAAAAGCTTCGGGGTCGTTCTGGGCAAATTCACGAGTGCTCGGGTGTTCCAGATTCGTGTAGGGTTTATCCGGGAAAGTCGCGCGGACGAGTGTTGTTTTACCCGATTGTCTCGGGCCTGTCAGGGTGACGACCGGATATTGCTGGAAGCACTTTCGCAGGTGTGCCTCAATTTGACGTGGAATCATATTGTATTGTTAAATCAAAATTCAATCTTGAATCAACAAAATAATGTGAAATCGCCGCTTGGCTCGCTGGATTTGTGTGGAGGGGCCGAAAAAGATTTTAAGGACACCCATGTTTAGAGGCACCGCAAAGGTGGGTGTCCTTAAAATTCTCTTCAAATTATGGGTGTCCTCGTTTTCCCCGCTACGCCAGCACGATGAAGCACTTCAGAAAAGTCGAGATTCTCTTCGTAGCGTGCAGTGTCATGCCCTTGGGGTGCAATCGTTCAGAGCCTCGGGGAATCCATGGAATTTTTATGGTTGCTGAGTCCTGAATTTAAACCGCATCTTATATAGTAAGATGCGCAAGGTACTCGGGAACAGACGAAGCACGGTAGCGGGTAGATGGCGCACCCGATCGGGGAGAGAGGCGGGTACCCTTTGGGCGGCCTCGCGAATAAAGGCGGCCATCTGTTGTTGCGGTTGATTCGCAATGTCGTCGTTCGTCAATATTTAATGAATCTCCTTGCAATTTCGGAGTCTATGTCCTGAAATGCATGGCATGTTGAATCGAATGATCGAAAGCACACTGGCAGAGGTGATACCGAGAGTGCCGGCGGTTGCGCTTCTTGGTCCTCGTCAAATTGGTAAGACCACATTAGCGCAAGTAGTGGGCAAAGCGCATCAATCGCTCTATCTGGACCTTGAGTCACCTGAAGATATAATAAAATTACGAGATCCCCTCTCTTTTTTTTTGATGCATAGTGATAAGCTGATCATTCTGGATGAGATACAGCGTATGCCTGATTTATTTATGGTACTGCGTGGGGTGATTGATAAAAACCGTCAGAATGGGAAGCGGGGAGAGCAATTCTTGCTGTTGGGCTCAGCATCTATGGATTTGATGCGTCAGTCTTCTGAAAGTTTGGCTGGAAGGATTCATTATCTCAATATGTCAGGCTTAAATATTTTAGAAGCTTCTGGTGATCGCAACAAGCTGTGGCTACGTGGTGGATTTCCTGATAGTTACTTGGCTGACTCAGACAGTCACGCGATGCAGTGGCTCGAAATGCTGATACGTACTTATCTTGAGCGAGATGTTCCGCAGATGGGGTTCCGCATCCCCGCGAATCGTTTAAGAAGATTATGGACCATGCTTGCGCATCTTCAGGGGGAGAACATTAATTACTCAAAACTGGCTTCTAATCTAGAAGTAGATGGTAAAACAGTCACTCATTACCTGGATGTGCTGGTTGATTTATTGCTGGTTCGGAGGCTGGAGCCTTGGCATGTAAATGTGAAAAAACGGCTGGTTAAATCCCCTCGGGTTTACATCCGGGATAGCGGTATTTTGCATCGATTACTTGGGGTTCATGATCATGATGCCTTGCTTTCTAATCCTGTTTTGGGGAAAAGTTGGGAAGGTTTTGTGATGGGAAATATTCTATCGATTTTGCCCAGCAGTGTTGAGCCTTATTATTATCGTACATCCGCAGGTGCCGAAATTGATCTCGTCTTAAAAATATCCAGCACGGAGTTGTGGGCAATTGAGATTAAATATGGAATGGCTCCCAAAATTAAGCATGGATTTCATCAAGCTTCAGAAGACATTCAAGCAACTAAGAAATTTGTTGTGTATGGGGGGGGAGATGAATTCCCCATTGAGAGGAAGACCACTATTATCTCCCTGGAAAAGCTAATGAATAAATTGCTCTAAAGGGACATGTGCCTCGTGACGTTCGTGGTTCATCAACACGTAGTCCGCTAGCTTTTAATGAGATCGTAAGGGACAGGCTCTTGGCAGATTTCTTTTGAGCTCAATGGCAATGATTCGCTTGATATATGTTGGTAAAAAGCTGACTGATAGTTGTTTGGCCGAATGTAAAGCCAAGTTGTTGTTTTGTCACGAGAGCGTAGCGTGCAGTGTCATGCGCTTGGGGTGCAAACGTTCAGAGCCTCGGGGAATCCATGGAATTTTTATGGTTGTTGAGTCCTGAATTTAAACCGCATCTTATGTAGTAAGATGCGCAAGGTGCTCGGGAACAGACGAAGCGCGGCAGCGGGTAGATGGCGCAGTCCGATCGGGGAGGGAGGCGGGTGCCTTTTGGGCGGCCTCACGAATAAAGGCGGCCATGTGCCTTGGTCGCCTAAGGCATTTTCGAACACCATCTGGAGCGAATATATACACCCTAGTGCTGGGTGTCGCTTTTGGCGTTTTATTGATATAATTGATGCATTTAAGTGTTGATGCTCGGGAACAGACGAAGCGCGGCAGCGGGTAGATGGCGCAGCCCGATCGGAGAGGGAGGCGGGTGCCCTTTGGGCGGCCTCACGAATAAAGGCGGCTATGTGCCTTGGTCGCCTAAGGCATTTTCGAACACCATCTGGAGCGAATATATACACCCTAGTGCTGGGTGTCGCTTTTGGCGTTTTATTGATATAATTTATGCATTTAAGTGTTGACTGTGTGTGTGCATGTGTTAGCCTGCAGTTGATTGATTGATTTTTCGTAATCTTGCGCTATTTCGCCTCTTGTTTATCTAAACCATATATTCCACCCATGTATGAAAATAAAAAAAACTACCCATTGATGCAGCTTGCTTTGTGCTCACTCGTTTCGATCGCTGCCTGGTCTTCCGTCAGCGCAGCTACCTTAACCAATCATTACACATTTGATAATAATTTAAATGATTCCGTCGGATCACTTAACGGCTCTCTGGGAGGAGGCGGAAATCCGTTTGTTGCGCCTGGGTATGTTGCAGATGCTCCCGTAGGTGCAGACGGCGGAACAACGTCCATTGATTTTTCGGATGACGGCACCCATATCTCAGGGTTTGTGCTCCCTTTGATGCCTGTTTCCGATGCTGGCTCCATCAGCCTTTGGATGAACGCGGATGTGGCGCAGAGTGGCGCTTATTTATTTAAATTTGTTGAGCTCAATCTGAATCTTGTGCAATTCAATTCTGCATTGCAATTCACGCTAAATGGCGGAGTTATTAATAATATTCCGTTCACTGTTGAAGATTGGAATCTGGTGACGATGACTTGGGATCTTCAAACGGGAGATGCAGAGGTGTATCTGAACGGAGTTTTGGCAGGCAGCACCACTGGCATTGACGATTTCGATCCTGGTCAAACTGTGACAGTTAATGATTCACGTTTTGGAGTTAATCATCATATCTGGGGCGGGGTGGATCAACAGTTTGACGGTCAGTTTTACGATATGCAGTTCTACGATGGTCAGCTGACCGCCGGAGAAGTGGCGACTCTCTTTAATAGTCCGGGCACGACGATTCCAGAGCCGTCAGCCTATGCGCTCATCGGTAGTGCCTTTGTGCTTACATGGGTGATGCTTCGCCGTCGTAGAGCCTGAGCCTGCGAGTGGTGAGCCTGTCGAACTGTCGAAGGCCGTCGCTAATTAAATTTTATATATTAGGCGTGAAGGGCTTAGCTTAACGGCTAAGTCCTTTATTTTTTGTGCGTAGCGTGCAGTGTCATGCCCTTGGGGTGCTTCAGCAAACGTTCAGAGCCTCAGCCGGCAGAGCCTACGCTAGCACGATGAACATTTGCTGTAGCGCTAGTCGTTGCAGACATTCTCCAGATTATGAAAAATACAGAACCATCTTATCCGCGCCGTCATAACGGCCTTTTCAGAGCTGCTCTGAAACAGTTTTTATTCGTAATGCTTGTCGGGCTAGTATCGACGGCGGTTGCCGAGAAGGGGCAGGCGATTGTAAGTGTCGCAGGCGACGTGCAGTTAGAGAAGAGTGCAGGCGATGAGCCATGGTTGTATGCCACGCCTGAGCAGGCGCAGTGGTTGAAGGACGCACGTTTCGGCTTGTTTGTGCACTGGGGACCCATTTCGCAGCGTGGCAACGATTTGAGTTGGTCGCGTAAGGGTGGGCGCCGATGGGGAAAAATAAAGGCTCCCGACAATGGCTTCATCCCGATGGATGAGTATGACGCGCTCTATGAGACATTCAATCCCACAGATTTTGACCCGAAGGAATGGGTGCAGATGATGCAGGACGTGGGCCAGAAATATATTGTTTTCACGGCGAAGCATCACGATGGATTCTGCATGTTCGATAGCGAGTTTACCGACTACGACATCATGAGCACGCCCTACGGTCGCGATATTCTGAAGGAACTGACTGACGCGTGCCACGAAGCCGGGATTCGTGTGGGCATCTATTATTCGCCGACCGATTGGTATCACCCAGATTTTCGCACGGAAAATCACGATCGTTATCTCGAATACTATTTTAACCAGATGGAAGAGCTGGTGACGAAGTATGCGCCGGTGGATGTGATCTGGTGGGATGCATTCGGATTCCACGGCGAGGCCGAATTGATTAAGAGTAAAGAAATGACGAAGATGCTGCGCGGCCTGCAGCCGGGGATTCTTCTGAACAACCGCGCCGCGATTCGAGGTGATTTTGATACGCCGGAGCAACTCGTTGGCCGCTTCCAGAAAGAGCGTCCGTGGGAGACCTGCATGACGATCAACGATCAGTGGGGCTACCGTCCCAACAATCCGCCGAAATCGAAAAAGGTGCTGGTGGAGACCTTGGTTCGTTGCGCGGGCGGCAACGGCAACTTTCTGCTGAACCTCGGCCCCATGTCCAATGGGCTATTTGATCCCATGCACGAAAACCGCCTGCGCGAGGTGGGTGACTGGAATACGAAATACGGCGTCAGTGTCTTTGATACCCAAGGTGGCCCGTATATGCCAGGGGTATATGGAGCAAGCACCTACCGCGGTGACACGATCTATATTCATATGATGGATTGGGGCGAAGAGGCTCAAGTCACCTTCCCGCCGTTGCCGTTCAAGATACTGGGCAGCAGAGTGCTGACTGGCGGGGACGCACAGGTAAAGCAGACCGCCGAGGGCGTGTTTGTTTCGATGCAGGAGGGGCGTGACCCGATCGACACGATTATTGAACTAAAAATCGATGGAGATGCCGCGACTATGGAGCCGATCAAGGTGCCGTATCACAGCGGTTCGCTGGCATTCAATAAACCGGCAAGCGCTTCCTCTGTGATTTTTAATAATCTGAAGCATCACGGCCCGCAGTTTGCCTTGGATGATGATGTCGACACCATGTGGCGCACGGATACGATGGCGGTCAAGGATGTGACTTTTGAAATCGATTTAGAAGAGCCGACGCTGATCAACCGCATCGCGATTCGTGATGCGCACAAGCGCACGCGTCATTTTTCGCTGCAATATAAACAAGATGGCAACTGGGTAACTTTCTACGAAAAAAAGGGGATGATCGGGCATCACTTTGATGAAGTGTTTGAGCCGTTCACCGCACAGAAGCTACGCCTTTTTATATATGAGGCGATTGCCGGGCCACAATTGGCAGAATTTCATGTTTTCTATAGTCCCGAGCGCACCAAGGATCCGTTGGCGCACCGCTATACTTTTAACGGGAGCGCTGCCGATGTCGTCGGCACAAGCACCGCGATACCTTCTCCGGATCAAACCTATACCGAAGCACCGGTCTATTCAGACGATGTTCCGGCAAATCGCGTGGAAGGTGCTCCTAAAAAATCGATTCGCTTGGGTAACAGCTATGGCGCGAAACGATCGGGACTCTTTCTCCCTGGCGGAACCGAAACCGTGCTGTCGTCATCCGGTTCACTCAGTGTTTGGGTGAAGGCGGATGCCATGAGCGGCGGCAATTATTTACTGTTTGCACCGACATCAGGGATGCTGATTAACTTTCCTGACGCTAAGCAAGTCGCGTTCGCAATTGGAAAAGACGAAAGCAAAAAAATGTTTTCCGCTCCCTTTACTTCCGGCGAGTGGCACTTGCTTACGGCAAGCTGGGATGTGCTGAAAGGAACCAGCGCTTTTTATGTAGATGGACAGCTCAAAGGTTCGGTTGATAGCCTGGATCCGACTGTCCGCATGGGGGAGAATATCCGGATCGGGCAATACGACGACCCGTGCGCCGACCGCGAATCGAATATGATTAACCAGTTTGATGGCACACTGTATGACCTGCAGTTCTATGGTCGGGTGTTGAATTTGGACGAAGTGCAGGCGCTCTATAAACAACCGGGTAGCGTTATCCGATAAGTGAAATTGAGGCAGGCTTACATTAGAGGAAGTATTATTATGAAGCGATTCTTATTGGCAGGACTGATTTGTTTTTCAGGCGCGGCGGGTTTACTGGCCAAGCAACCTAACATTATTTTCATGCTGGCCGATGATCTGGGCTATGGCGATCTGAGCAGCTACAATCCGACGTCGGAGGGGGAGGCACCGAATAACACGCCGATCCGCACGCCGATCCTAGATAGTATGGCCCAGGACGGGGTGCGTTTTACCGATTTCCATTCGGCGGCTCCGATTTGTTCGCCCTCGCGTCGTGCCCTACTGACTGGACGTTATCAGAGCCGACTGGGTGAGTGGGCGGAAGGCTATAACGGTAGTCAGTTTCCCGGTGTCCGCGCCGCGCAGGATCCAACGATCGGGATGTGGCTCAAAGAAGCAGGATATGCGACCGCAGTCTATGGTAAATGGAATATTGGCGAAACGCTCGGCGTTTCCTGGCCAAGCACGCACGGGTTTGACGATTGGCTGATTATCGATCATAACACGGGCTACTTTCAGCACAAAAATAAAAATGGTAATTGTAAGGGCCGTCCGATGCTCTTCGAGACTGGGGGGCATCGCGTCACGAATCTAGAAGGGCAATATTTAACGGACATCTGGACCGATAAGGCGATCGAGTTTATTGAAGAGCAGGACAACAAGCCGTTCTTTCTTTATCTGCCATGGTCGGTTCCGCACGGCCCCTTGCAGGACCCCGCTTCCGGCCCGTCCACCGCGTTTGATACCGGAGCCAAAGCACATACGCCGGAAGGCCGATTGGCGTATGTGAACATGGTGGAATATCTCGATTCGCGTATTGGAAAAATTTTCCAAACCTTGAAGAAGCGGGGAGAGATGGATAACACGCTGATTATTTTTACCTCGGACAATGGCGGTATGACTTCGGGTAACTGCTGGCCACTTAAAAAGTCGAAACAGTGGCTGGAAGAAGGGGGCATCCGCGTCCCGTGTCTGATGCAATGGGGAAATGAGCTGCCGAAAGGCGAGGTGACTCAACAGCCATCGATTATGATGGATGCTTCGGTTACAGTTTTGGCGGCGGCAGATGCATTGAAATATGTCCCGGAAGACCGTCAGCTCGACGGCATGGATTTACTCCCGATTTTGAAAGGGAAATCGCGGGAGATTAATGATCGTGAATTCGGATGGAGACGACGCAATTGGGTGGCGAACAAGAACTACCTCCGTCAGGAAGCCTATCGACTCGGCGACTGGAAATTCCTACGTAGCTATAAATATGCGGGGAAGGGAACCTACTCAGATGTATATAAAGAAGAGCTGTTTAATTTGAACGAGGACGTCGGAGAAACAACCGATCTTTCAAACACAATGCCCGAAAAATTAGCCGGGATGAAAAAAGCGTTTGAGCAGTGGAAAGAAGCAACGGTTGAGTCCGAACCGGCTTTCCAGCTTTCCTTTCCAGATCAAACGGGTTCGCCGTATATTGACCCAGCCGTTATTTTTGATTTTGAAGAAGGCGTTGTCTTCAATGGGACTTGGGTTGGCATTAAGGAAAACGAGGGGAAGCTGATAGAGCAAGGCGTAGTGAACGGTGCATATCGGGTGCAGGTTCATGCTGGTCTGTCCTCTCCGACGCCTACAATATATCGACATTTTTCGGTGGATACGGATCGCTTTAAGCGGATGCGCGTTCGAATGAAAGTTACGCCGGAAGGTGGTGCAACGTGCAAGCCGGCCAAAGCCATGCTGCGGAATGAGGCGTGGAGCGGGCAAGACCTGCCTTTCCCTGTCCAAGTGGATGCTGAATGGCACGAATATGAAATTGATGTGACCACATCGAAAGCGTGGGGCAACTGGGCAAAGGATGGGCGTATTGGCCTTTCGTTCCCGGAACCCAAACAAGGTTCGATTACGGTCGATATCGATTTTGTGAAACTTGAAGAGTAACAACGGATAACTATAAAATTGGCGAAATAATATGAAAAGAACATCCCGCATTTTTAAGCTATTCTCGCTGATACTTCTGGCATCGATATCTTTCGTTAACGCATCACTTGTTTGCTGAGAGGAGATGCCTGAAACATCTAACCTCCAGAGACGAAGTCTGAACCCTAGCCTAAAAAAATGATGAGGGAATCTTTAACAACCACGCTGCTTTTAATATTCAGCGTGCTTTTGACAACAGCTGTTCACGCTCAAGAGAACAGTGAGGATGCGCGCGAACGCTATAGCTGGACGCTGGGTTATACTCCGGATAAAGTGATCAACTATTATAGTCCACAGCCAAATGTGGAACTTAAGATGGATCTGTTCTTTCCCGTTGACTACACAGTGGATGATAAGCGCCCCTGTATCATCTTTTTCTTTGGTGGCGGCTGGGTGGGCAGACCGCACAGTTTTATGGGATCAGCAAATACCTCGCCTCACGCGGCATGGTGGCGATCGCGGCTGAATGTCGGACGCATAATCGGCACAAAGCGGTGCCTAAAGATTGTGTGGAAGATGGTCGGCAAGCGATACGCTACGTGAGACAGCACGCAGCCGAATTGGGCATTCATCCGGATCAGATTGTCTTGAGTGGTGGATCGGCAGGGGGCATGTTGCCGCCGCGGTCGCGATGTGCTCGAAAATCGATGCGAAACCCGAAAGCCCTATTTCGAGCATGCCCAATGCGCTGGTGCTCTTCAATCCAGTCTATAGCAACGGTCCAGACGGCGGATACGGTCACTCGCGCGTAAAAGAGTATTGGCAGGACATTTCTCCGCACCCCAATATCCGCGAGGGCTTGCCGCCAACGATCGTCTTTTTCGGCACCAATGATAACTGTGTCCCGGTCAAGCAGGCCAACGCCTTTCAAGAGGCCATGGACAACGCGGGGAATGCGTGCGCGACCCATATTTACGATGACGAAAAACATGGATTTTTCCATATCTCCAAAGGCGGACGTGCACTATTTGAGGTCGTGCTGACCAAGGCGGATGCATTTTTAGTCAAACAGGATTTCCTAAGCGGAGCCGATCAGGTGCAGCCGTGGACTGCACAAGCGATTGAGCACTACAAGGACTCCCCTGAAGCAAAGCGGCTTCAGGCGCGAAAGAAAAAATAAAATTTAACGAACGATAAGGACTGAAAAATATGAATAAAGTGATCTTTACTATAACAAGTATGCTGCTGGCCTTGGGGGCAGAGGCAGCACTGCAACATCGCTATATTTTCAATGAATCCGTTATGGATGTGAAGGGCGATCATGGCGCAAAGCCGTCGAAGCTCGGTGCCTATACAGAAGTGCCCTTATATGTGGACGACGTCCCCCGCGGGAGCCATCAAAGGTGCACCGCTTCAGTCGATGAAACTGGGTATGAAGGGCGGTCAAAAGAAGTCGGGTTTTTCGCTTACCAAAGTCCTTTCGAATCCTGGTTCCTTGAGTCTGTGGATTAAGAGCGAGGCCTTAGTTTGGGGTCGGTATGTGTTGTTTGCCATCGCGTCGGGATTGAGCATTGGTCAGAATGACGAGGGTTTGGTTTTCGGTATTGGCACACGCAAAAACAAACGTGTGGTTCAAGCGCCCATGGCTACAGGCACGTGGGTGCACTTGGTCGCGACCTGGGATGTGAACAAAAACGAAGCAGCTATTTATGTGGACGGGAAACTTGCGGGTGCAATCAGCGATTTGAGCGAGGGTGCCGCGATGGTTAACGGTGACCCGCGCAAAGCGGAAAATATGAGCGTGGACGACATCTATTTTGAAGGCTCAGACGATCACGGCCCTGAGAAGTAACCCGAGAGCGGACTACTATTTTGTAACCTTTATTATATTGCATCAAAGTGATTCTTCGTAGCGTGCAGCTTTAGCAAACGTTCAGAACCTCAGACGGAGGAATAGCCAGAAAAATGAACGTTTGCTAAAGCTGCACGCTACGGGCGCACGTCATTGCATAATTAAACTTTACACAACCCAAGTCATTCTCAAACACAACTCACCCAGCAGAGTTGCACTGTGGGTGCACCTTATTTTATCCACGGCTTTTAATTCAAGCACTCGCTTAGTTTAAGACGGCATGAGACGTGTTGTGGTTGACGAACTTCTGGATGGTATGATTTATTGATTTTGAATCCTTATGGATTCCCTCTATTTTCCTATTTATCCCAACCGCATAGAATCTTTGTGACACACGATAAGCTCATATTTGGTTTGATTGTGGTGATAGCGCTTCTCGGAGGGGCAAGCGTCAGTCACGGCGCTGCGTCTGATTTGCCGAAGCCGCAGCTGATTGTTAACGGAGATGAAACGGTGGTCGCTTCTGCTGTGGTCACTGATGAAAGGTTCGGCGCAGATACTACGGGCATGCAGGATGCCAGCGGTGCCATCCAGAAGGCGATTCAGCTGGTGGGTCGAGCTGGTGGCGGAGTGGTGTATCTTCCCAAGGGGCGCTACCGGCTAGAAAGACCTTTGAAACTGCAGGCCAATGTGTCTCTGGTCGGAGATGTGGTTGAGGCAGGCATCACGCCTGGCACCTGTTTGTTAGCCTATCCGGGGCATGGCGACGAATCCGGCACCCCGCTGTTAACTTTGGATGTGGAGTGTGCCTTGATGAACGTGTTGATTGCTTACCCCAAACAAAGACACGATGCCATCGTGCCTTATCCCTATACCGTTCAAACCAGAGCGGGGGCATCGATTATTAATGTGGTTTTCTGCAATTCCTATAACGGGATTTTTTTGGGAATGGAAAACACCTGTGTGTTGTCGCATATTCGCGGAACCTTTCTTAAAAATGGGATCAGCATGTTGCGTAGCACGGAATTGGGCTGGACGGATCATGTCGATATATCGGCGAGATACTGGATGGGGTATGTTAAACATATCCTAAAGAGACCGTTCAGCTACGCCGACCTCAATTGGGTCACGCGCTATATGGATGAAAATTTGGTCGCCTTGCGAACGGGGCGAATCGATATGATGACGCTTGCCGATTTCACGGTTTCAAATGCAAAAATGCCCGTGTTGATGGAGAAGGGGGATCATGCCGAGGATCAATCGGATTCCCATGGGTTTGGCGGCTCCACCAGTGGGTTCCCGACAGAGGTCTATGGCCCGGATCGCTGGTATCATGGCATGCATTACGGCAATCTCGATAAGGTGCCGGAGGCGAATGGGAAATCGTATACCTTTGTCAAAACTCCCTCTGTTCGAAACCTGAGCAAAGAGGCGCTTTTTGTGGTGACGGATCAGAAGTTTGGCGCCATTGGTGATGGCGTTCACGATGATACCGTTGGCATTCAAAAGGCCTTGTCATCTGCGGCTAGGGAAGGAGGAATTGTGTATCTGCCACAGGGGGATTATAAGATCACGCAGCCATTAGTCATTCCGCGGGGTGTTGAGTTGCGAGGCCCGCTTGCCCGAGGGCAAGCACGACTGGGGCGCGATTGCTGTATCCTTTCGATTTATCCGCAAGCGGGCGAAGATGAAGCGGCTATTGTGCTTTCTGCTCATTCTGGCATACGAGGGGTGAGCCTTCTCTATCCTGAACAGAGTCATGACATGACTCAGCTCAAACAATATCCCTGGGCGATTCGAGGCAAGGGGGCCGGCTGTTGGGTGATGGATGTCTTATTGCTCAATGCGATGTATGGTATCGATCTGGCGAGTGCAAAATGCGATGGCGCAGTCGTTCGTGGGGTTTGGGCTTCGGCCTATTATGATTTGCTCAAAGTCGGGGGCGGTTCAGAAAATGTGGTGCTCGAGCGGATCGCGGGCTCCTACGGGCCCGTTACAGAAAATCGGCTCGCGAAACATTTAAGCGATGAGGAAACGAAGGCTGTCATGGCGTTTTTTCGCGAGAATGCGCGCTTCTTTATTTTTGAAGATTGTGTCGGACTTCGCACCTGGGGACTCGCTGGCTTTATCCCCTCGGTTTGTGTCGTGTTTGATAAAGGTCCACTAGGGACGGGCTGCGTGGATGCAGAGTTTTGGCATGCTGTTTTTGATGTTCCAGTCGATACCTCGATTCAAGCGAACACGGGTAAAGACATCGTTTTTTACGCCCCGTTTTTAACCCGACCCAGTCAACGCAATATGGTTGATTTTTCGGACGCTTTTGACGGCCCACTTACTTTGTATGGGCCGGCTCTGCACTGGCTTGGATGCAAATATCCGATCGAATCATCGAAAAAACAGTTTAATATTTTCAATGAAACCAACTTGGCGACGGGTAAAAAGATCAACGCGAGCCAGAACAGTTACAGCGCCCGAAATTTGATTGATCGAGATGAACATACGTTTTGGGAAGGCGAGGTGGGTGACACTGTCGAAATCGATTTGTGGGCGCCACATGTCTTGACGCACGCAGTCATTCTTTCCGCCTGGCTCAATGGCGCGGATACACCGATGCTTAACGGCGCTAGAATACTTAAAAGTTTGGATGGTCGCAGGTTCACGACCGCTGCTACGTTTGGAGGGCCGGATACAGCGAGGGCCAAAGCGGTGATTAAATTTAGGCAGCCTATCGAAGCGCGCTTCATTCGGATGGAACTCCGTAGCAATTTGCCAGACGTATCAAAATTCCGCATCGCCGAGCTGCGTTTGTATGGTGACCCGAAAGAGGGTTCACTGTAATATCAATCTATGGCAGGAAACCGCACAGACACAGACCCAGCAGAGCTGGGAACCGCTTATTTACGCTTATGTAACGCTTATACTAAGATCGGATCGAATCAGAGTATCATTCTACAGCTTATATGTTATTGATTAACTGCGTCGCAGAAACATTAAATTACGCATGGAGCGACATACTGAATATACCTCAGAGGTATATCACTCGAAAAGCCATCGGCTATTTGGTCAACTTTGGGCCGATGCAAAAGTTGGAGTGGAGGCGTTTTATTCTGAAAGAATTCACCCCACAGCAGTGAACGAAGACTCTTAATCATAAGCGTAAATAAGCGAACATAAGCGATCTCCAGCTATGCTGGAAATGCAGAGCATGAGCACTTGGACGCGTCAACCGCGATGCGCTCGAAATCCGCGAAGGACCAATTGATGTCGCTCTCCGACAGAACCGCCTGTCGCCAAACTGGCGAGCTGCTCTAAAGTTACAGGCCTTTCAGCACAGTTATAAACAACTCTTTCTAGGATTAACGTTGACGGACCATGTGTTCGCTAAATGATTTAATGATTCTTTTTTTGTTGCGCCCCTTTTTTTCCTATCTATTAACCTCAAACTCCATGTCTTGTATGCATACGAAAACGACTCGATGGGCACCACTGGCTTGGTGCGCATTTGTGTTGTCCGCTGCCGTGCTTCTCGCGCAGGCGGCCACCATTGAATCAGTGACTAATAACAGATTCTTGGATGATCCGGATCTTTGGAGTTCGGGAGCGCTGCCCAAGGCTGGCGATATCGCTCTTGTCAAACACTTGACTATAACAGTGCCAGCGGATGTGGATACGACGACTCTGGATTATCAATTGTCCTTAGATCCCGAAGCAGTGCTGATTGTGAATGGTAGCGACTTGGCCATGCAATCGAATGGGACGAAGAACGAAGCGCATCTGATTCTGAACGGGGGTATGATCAACCTGAGACGTGGCAAATCTATAGATCTTGGCGGCAATCATTTTATTCTAAACAGTGGACGATTTGAGTGGAAAAACGCACAGGACTTAGTCATTCGAAATGGATTTCTGCAGGGGTGTGGATCCATTGATTTGATGGAAGTCGATGATACGTATAAAAGATTAGTCATCGCGGATACGGTCGATACGACCAGTTTCTCGGGGGCATTTAATTTGCTGAGTGGTCGTTTTCAATTGCCGGCTATTGGCCCGCAGGACGCGACATTCGATCTTATTCTTTCGGGTGGCGGTGTTTATGCGAACTTGGCTGATGTGGCGTTTAGGAGCCTCAAAATTGCGGATGATTCAGTTGCGGATGACACCTATACCCGGGCCACATTGCTCGCGTATGGGAACAGTGAATACAGTGAAGATTGGTCGGCTTATATTGCGGACGGCGGTGGAAGTATCACCGTGACTTCGAAATCGTCTGTTCCTGCTGTGGGCGGACGCGGTGTGATGGTCGATATTTCGGAACCATCAGCCTATACACTCATTTGTGGCCTGCTTGCGCTGACTTCGATGATGGCTCGTCGTCGCAGATCCTGAGCTTGTCGAAGGGTCGCAGCTAATTGAATTTTATTAGGGTTATACAGGGTAGGGCGCAGCTTTTCGGAGCTGCGCTAGGACGATGAGCGCTTCCCGCGCGCTCGCTAATCGGGCTCTTCTGGCATAATGGCCAATGTCATTGAATATTGAATTTTGCTACAACCGTTTCACTAGAGGGGGGAGATTTGGGGAGAGTAAAGTGAATCCTCTAGCGATTTCATTAGCTCCCCAAACTCGCCGACACGTCCGCCGTAGCTTGTAAAGCGAAGGAGGGAGGTCCCTTTATTATGCTCTGTGCTTATTATGCCCTTGGGTGCTCGGTGTCCTCTAGTGACCGAAGGAAACGGGTGGTAAAATCTGCACGCTAGGGCATCGCGAGTGGCTGGTGGCTGCAAATACGACCGTGCACAGTTCGAATGGGCGATCACCGTCCCGCCGAATACCAGGGCAACGGGCACTATGCCCGAAGGCGCCCGATCGCTGACCAAATCCGGCAACCCTATTGCAACCGCGAGCGGAGTGCGCTTCGTGCGCATTGAAAACAATCGCGCCGTTTACGAGCTTCAATCGGGTTCGTTCGTGTTTGAAATGAAAAAATCCTATACCCGCATGAATAAGGCACCTTTTTTATATAATGATTCATTTTGGGTTTGACGGACGGCATTTCAGGCTCTTTAATATATTTATTCTTCTGGATGTCGTCTCTTAATGGCTTTCTCATTCTAATCAATAATCCCACAATACTATGGAAACAAAAATGACTCCATGGACACAACTCGCTGTCTGCTCATTCGCCTCCATCGCTGCCGTGGTTACCGCGCAGGCAGCTACTATTCAAACAAAAGCTGGTGGTAGTGTTAATGACAGCATTTTCAACGCCAGCACATGGACGGGAGACGTCTTGCCAGGGACGGTTGACGGAGCGGACGATATTGGCGTTGTGACAGGCTCCAGGCGGGCGCTTGGTGCATCTGGGACCTTTGGAGCAAACCTCGTATTAAACCAAAGCCTGACCATGGCTGCGAATTCCTTGACCATGGGGGGGGATCTGACGCAGAATAGTGGCTATATTCTTATGAGAGGGAGCTCGATTAATCTTGGCGGGAACGCTTTTATTGCAAACGGTGGCTTATTGAATGTGCAGGGCAGCGGCGCCACCATCTTGAACGGATCCCTGCAAGGGGCTGGAACGTTTGAAATTTACGATTCGCAATCCAATACAGCTACGCCAAAATTAGTTATTGCGAATACGGTCGATACGACCGGTTTTAGTGGAGCCTTTAATCTCGTCGATGGTAGTTTAGATTTGGTGGCGGCTATCAGTTCGGCAAACGCCTCGTTTGGGTTGGTTATTTCGGATCTTGGTATATACGACAACACGGCGAATGTGTCATTTACGGGGCTCACGATTGCTGGCAATGTGGTTGCTGCGGATACCTATAATCGGTCCGAGCTGCTTGCCTATGGCATGACTGAATACAGCGAAGATTGGTCTACCTTTATCGCTGGTAGTTCTATAGGAGAAATCACAGTCGTTCCGGAGCCAGGCACCTATACGCTGATCGTTGGCCTGCTGGCGCTGACTTCGGTGATGATTCCCCGTCGTCGCTAATTTTTCATATATAGGGTTAACTATTTGGGGGGAGGGGCGCAGCTTTGACGTGGCGTGCAGCTTTAGCAAACGTTCAGAGCCTCAGCTCAGAGCCACAGCCAGCACGATGGACGTTTGCTGAAGCTGCACGCTACGCCAGCACGATGGACGCTACGGGTGACGCTTACAATTAAGCCTGATTACTGATGCGCCAGTGGTAGTCGCTCCACTCGCTCACCAGCTTCGCCTTGACTGGGTTGTTGCGAATGTAGCGGATCGTTTTGGTGAGTTCGCCTTCGTGACGCATCCAACGATCAAACCAATCTTCCTACCAAAAGCGTCCTGAGCGTTCAAATGATTGATTGACCTAAAGTGCCGACCGTCCTTTAAAACGCTCTGGGATTTCTTTAAGTGAAAAGTTCGAGTTTTGCCGAAGGATGCGCAAGTGTATATGATTCGGCATCACTGTCGCTTCGCCGACCAGCCAGCTTTCGTCTTCCATTGCGATCAAAGCATCCAGGCACAGTTCGCATGGGCGGGCTTTCGCAAACGGAGCAAAGCTGCTTCCCGCATCCAGATACTTTTCGGTGGTCAGGAAGTAGCGGCGCTGGAGTTGTTGGAATGCCTGGGACTGCGGATCAATCGCGGCCAGTGACTGGTGGATTTCACGCAGCTTTAGTTTCGCGACAGCTGGCGAAGGAAGAGGTGCTCAAGCGTGACGCTCGCAAGTTTGTGACGGCTGGCATTTGGAACGAAGTCTATGAAGACGGCTACCTGCAGCCGGATGTGAAATACG
>CAWVTP010000013.1:0-25785 GCA_963933035.1 uncultured Puniceicoccaceae bacterium
TACGGAAAGCGCTCAGAAATCGCATCCACCGCATCCAAAATTTCCTGCGAGAGGGTACACCCGGCCGCGGCTAGACTGGGCGCCAATTGTTCGAGGGAATTTGCGCCGACAATGGTCGAGGCAACATAGTCATGCTGCTTGCTCCACGCCAAGGCCAGCGTTACGGGGTGCAAGCCATGTTGCTGAGCCAGCTCAATGATGGCGGCGGCAGTCGCGGTACTGTTGGGATTCACAAAACGCTGCGCCATCACGTGCTGGCGCTCGCCAGCACTCTGCAAATACTCGGTAAAACGAGCCCCCGCTGGCTGTTGCTGCTCGTTGTATTTACCGCTCAAAACACCCCCTGCCAGCGGTGAATAGGGCAGCAGACTGATCTGCTCACGGCGGCAAATATCCGCCAGCGCATCTTCAAAGCGACGATTATTAATGGAAAAATTATTTTGAACGGATTCAAAACGGACCGTTCCAAGTTGCTCTGCGACTTGATTAGCCTTCATCACCCCCCAAGCGGTCTCGTTGGAAGAGCCCACCACCCGAATCTTCCCCTCCTGCTGCAATTCGGTCAAATCCGTGAGCAAGCGCTCATAGCCATAGTCATGATCCGGCCAGTGAACCTGATACAGATCGATATAATCGGTGCGCAAGCGTTTAAGGCTGCCCTCGACGGCTTGGCGGATGTGGTGGCGATCGAGCGCCGCCGTGCCGCCGCGCACTGGCGGATCAAACCAACCATGCGCTGGCCCGGCCACTTTGCTGGCCACGATAACGCGACTACGATCTTGCTGCTGCAACCACTCCCCAACGATTTCCTCGGTCCGATGCACCCATTCATGGCGGGGCGGAATGGGATAAATTTCTGCGGTATCGATAAAATTAACCCCATGATCACGTGCCGTATCGAGCATCTGTAGCGATTGTTGGCGATTCATTTGCGCCCCCATCGTCATCGTGCCCAAGCAAATCTCAGAAACCACCAAACCACTTTTCCCCAAGCGTCTTTTTTCCATCCACTCAAACTTTCACAAAAGCGATCGCTTGCAAGGTTATCTGATGGAATTACCACTGGCTAGCGGCGTACATCCAAGTGCAGACTTGCCAATTCCATATAAAAAATTATGTCTTTTCGCATGCACTTAAATCAAATCCCCTCCAAGCTATCCTTACTACTCACTTGCTTGATTGGCAGCGTCTGCCTCAGCGGACTCCAAGCCGCAGAAAAAGATTCGATCAGCGATATCGCCATCGAAATCCAAACCAGCAAGGGCGTTATTGAATGCACACTTTATGCCAGCAAAACGCCAATCACTGTTGCCAACTTTTTGAACCTGGCTCAGCGCGGCTACTATGATGGACTCAAATTTCACCGCGTCATTCCGAACTTCATGATTCAGGGCGGTGATCCCACCGGCACGGGACGCGGCGGCCCCGGCTACCGCTTTGAGGACGAATTCCACCCCTCACTCAAGCACACGGGGCCGGGCATCTTATCCATGGCCAATGCGGGCCCGGGGACCAATGGAAGCCAGTTTTTCATCACCCACACCGCGACTCCCTGGCTGGATAAGAAGCATAGCGTCTTTGGCAGCGTCAGCAATGGACAGTCTGTCGTAGATGCCATTCGCCAAGGCGACCGCATCCAAAAGATCACAATCGTAGACTCGACGGACGCGCTCTTCACTGCGCAAAAAAAGCGAATTCAAGAGTGGAATGCCACTCTATTAGCCAAAGGACTTTAGTGATGCATGCTGCGACTGCAGCTGAGTAAAATCCGAAAATAAAAATTCACGCGTCGATGATTCAAAAACATGCCCCATAATACAGATGATATATCGACCTTGTGGTAACGGCTCAATAAAGCGCATACATTTCGTTCGCTAAGAAAATCATGAAAGATTACCGTTACCTCTTAATTCTTTTATTGGTTCTATACATCCTCTTGGATACTTTTCGAACTAGCGATAGCTATGAGTGTGCAGTAGACGAATACGATTTGGTTGATGCGTTCATCGATTCAGGGCTGGGAGCAGAGCATATTGATCGAGGTCGCTTAGATATCGAAAACCGTATCATCGTAACGACCTATTGTGTTAATTCTAAGTTCTCACAAAATATAGTTAGTCAGTTACTGATTTTAAACAGGCTGTCAAAAAATGAGAGCATCGATCTATATATTCGCACCGAAGGAGGCTGGGAAGCAGATGCATTTGCCGTCATCGACACCATGCGATCTATTGATGCGCCTGTAAATATTCATGCCATTGGGGAAGTCCATTCCGCGGGAATTATGATTTTAGCATCAGGCACAGGTAATAGGGTTGTTTATCCAAATACAATATTAGGGTTTCATACTTTGGGGGAAGATGAAGATGACCTTTTTGGTGAAAGGTATCTATCCTTTTGGGAAAATTATGCTAAACTACCTGATAGCTGGCTGAGTAGGAAGGATGATGAGATGCTTTATTTTACTGCGAAAGAAGCTATTGAATATGGAATTGCTGATGTATTGTTTCCTGAAAAGAATGATTAAGCCAGTAAGGCATACTGGATATATTCCCAAAAAAATTAATCCATTTACAGAGTAGATATCACTCTCACCGTCAAAAAACCATGCCCGAAAGCTATCAACTCTTCCACAGCAGCTATGGGCAAGCGGCTGAAGTATTGAAAGCCCGTAGCGTCACCCTCAAGGCTCCTGCAGCGGATGAGCTGCAAGTGAGCATGTTGGCCGCAGCCATCCATCCCTCCGACTTGGGGATGCTGGCGGGTAGCTATGGGCAATTACGTTCACTGCCGGCCGTCGCTGGCCGTGAGGGCGTGGGGGTGATTGAAGCGCTCGGCAGCGAGGTCGATGGCTGGCAAGTCGGCCAGCGCGTACGCATTCCCGATACGATTGGCTGCTGGCAGAGTCGACTCGCATTTCCAGCTGCAGACGCCGAGCGCATTCCGGAGGGGATTCGCAGCGAACAAGCGGCACTGGCCTTTATCAATCCTCCCACCGCCTATTGCTTGCTAAAAAAAATCCTCTCGCTGAAAGTGGGCGATTGGGTGCTACAAAATGCCAGTAATTCTGCGGTCGGCATCGCCGTGATTCAACTGGCAAAAGCTTTTGGGTTCAAAACTCTCAACACCGTCCGCCGTCCCGAACTGATCGCTCCGCTGAAAGCCCTGGGAGCCGATCAGGTCGTCCTTGAAGGATCGGGTTGGCATCAGACTGCGGCTGACTACACTCAAGGCGCCCCCATTCGGCTGGCGCTCAACTCAGTCGGTGGCTCCAGCGCCATCGACCAAATCAAAGCACTCGCAGAGGGCGGCACGCAGGTCACCTTTGGGGCTATGACCGGCGAAGCGGTTCGCTTCCCCACACGCTACCTCATTTTCAAGCACATCCAACTGCAAGGATTTTGGTGGGATCAATGGCGCCGCGAGCAAGGCAGCGCTGCAGTGGATAGCGTGATGCAGGCAATCTTCCAATGCATCCAGAGCGGGCAGCTCAAAACACCCATCGCGCAAACGTATGCTCTGGCGGAGTATCAGGCGGCACTCGCGCACGCTCAGGCCCCCCGACTAGGAAAAGTGCTCTTTAGCGCTCAATAAAACTGCTCGTGCATGCGCTGAATGACTGCCGGATCGATTAAATGCTCAATCGTGTAGGTGACGGTATTGATGGCGATAGCGATAATGATACCGGTCAAGATCAATCCGTTTAAAGCGATCAAAATCGCCAACATTCTGGACCATTTTCTCAGGGGACGAATATCCCCATAACCAACCGTTGTAGCGGTGATCAATGACCAATATAGGGCATCAAAAGGCGCCCACTTTTCGAGACGGCCCACCACTTGCCCCAAAAAAAGAATCAGCAGCGCAAAAAAGACTAAGAGCGGGCCCACCAAATACAGTGACCAGCCAAAGTGCAGCAAAAAGGCGCCCGTCAGTTCCATATCCTATTAAAATCGCAAGCGGCGGTCGTCATTAAAAAGCGCCCCCGAGGCCCAAATACAGATTTACCCGCTGCACAAAAATCGCATGCTCGGCATCCAATAGCGCCTGCTTAGATGCGAGTGTTTGGCGTTGTAACTGCTGCAAATCGAGCAGATTCCCCTGTCCACTCCTGTAAGTTTCTAGACCAATTTGCTCGGCACGATAGGCCTCCTGATAGGCATTCCGATTGAAGTGCATTTGCTGACGCAAGCTACTCTCCAGACTGAGGGCTGACTCGATTTCATTAAAAGCACGCAAGGCAATTTTTTGGTACTCCGCCAGCGCCGCTCTTTGATTGGCATCGGCCGCATCAACCTCAGCTTCTAACTTTCCCGCATCAAATAGCGGAAACATCAAGTTGGTCACCGCATTCCAGATTAGATTCGAAGGATTCACGATCGACGCCAGGTCATCGCCAACGCCACCCGCCTGCCCGGTCAAACTCAAGCGCGGCAAGCGCGCCATTTTGGCGGCTTGGACAGAATCGAATGCCGCCGCAACCCGCATTTCAGCCGCCCGAATATCGGGACGACGCTCAAGCACTTCTGAGGGCAATCCGACGGGAGCAGGTGCGGGCAGCGGAGGAAATTGAGCCGCCACATCGACCGCGGCCTCTGGATAGCGCCCCAGAAACTCCTCAAGACTGCGGAGCGCTTGCACATGGGCGACTCGCGCACTTTCGGCGACCGCTTCCGCATTGGATGTTTGTGCCCGGGCACTCGATACGTCCTGAATCCCGACTAAGCCCTCATCAAAAAAAGCTTGGACGACGCCAGCTGTCTGTCTGTAACTATCCAAGCTAGCCCTTGCCAATTCGAAAAGCTGCTGAGTCTTGATCACGAAAAAATAGGCCTTCGCAGTTTGGGCTACCAATGATACTCTAGCCGCCGCAAAATCAAACTCTGCCGCCATGAATGCTTGACTGGCCGCATCGCTGGTCGCACGGACGCGTCCCCAAACGTCCAGCTCCCAGGCGATGTCAACGGAGGCTCCCAGACTAGGACTGCCGGTAGAACTCGCACCCGAAAAAGTCCCCGCCTGCCCAGTTTGAAGGCCCAGATTGATCGTCGGCGCTAGGGAAGCACCCGCCTGCTTAGCATGAGCGGCCGCGGCATCCAACTTAGCTGCGGCTATTTGTAGGCTATAATTTTCAGCCAGCACGGAATCCACGAGCTTTTGCAGTTGGGGATCTTGAAATGAAGCCACCCAGTCCATCGGTAGCGTGTTGCTCGCAGACGCTTGCGATTGAAAATGCTCAGGAAGCTCAAAAGCCGGCTGTGGCTCAACAAGCGTTTGGGTACCGACACAACCAGCCATGATGGTCAATAAAAGCACCGTTAAAAAACAATATGATCTCATAAGACTGTTCGCATTACGCTCCACCGGTAAAAACAATCAAGATTCTCAATGAAATGCAGCTTAAAAATATCCTGTACAAAGGGACTTTGCTCAATACTTCCCTTGGCATTTTTGATATCACAGCTCATCCATGTGCAAACATATAAAAAGTGCGATCCTAGCGCTAACAAATCTCGTCTTTGAACTTGTGATTTTCGCCCTATTAGAAAAGCGTGTTCGGGTACTTAAGTCTGAGTCAGCTATATTAATGTTTACCATGAAAGTATGTTTTTTCATCCTCATTTCTGCGATCGCACTGACCGCATGCAAAAAAGAAGACGCTCCAGACCAAGAACGCATACGCTCTGTCAAAATCATGCGAGTCACTTCGGTCGAGGCAGGCACCACCCGCACGCTTGCAGGCGTTGTCAAAAGTAGCGAAAAAAGCACTTTGAGCTTTCGAGTCGGTGGCCGCATTTCAGAAGTCCTGGTAAACAACGGGGATCTTGTCACAAAAGGCCAAGTACTCGCACGCCTAGAGGATACAGAATACAGACTACAAGTCCACAGCGCGCAGGCTAACTTAGACGGCGCACTTTCTAAATTATCAGAAATGGCCGCGACCCTGCAACGTCAACAAAAGCTCAAAGAAAATGATTTTGTCGCCCAAGCAGCTGTCGAGCATGCTTTAGCAGCTCACCAAGCCGCTCTAAGTGGTGTTAAAGTTGCCGAGACTGCCTTAAAAAATGCACAGCAAGATTTGGAGTCGACCCAAATGACTGCGCCATTTAACGGGACCATTACCGCTCGCCAGATTGAGCCTTTTATGGAAATACAGGCAGGTCTTAGCGCATTGGAAGTTCAGAATGAGCAAGCACTGGAAGTTGAAGTTTTGATGCCGGAAACCTTGATCCATGCATTACAACTGGGGCAAGCTGTAGCTGTCGACTTCCCGACTCTGGAAAGTGCCCAACTCATGGGTACCATTACAGAAATCGGAGCCAAAGCAGAACGGGGCAACGCTTATTTAGTGCGCGTCAAGTTAGCCAATCCCAGTGAGGATATTCTAACAGGCATGACGGCACAACTCGCCTTTACCTTTAACAAAGATTCCACAGATTCCCGATTTCTGATCCCACTTTCGGCGCTTGACATGCGCTTGCCACCTAAGGCCAGCGCAATGCATCCCGACAAAGGCATTCTTTACAAAATCCAAGAAGGGCGCGCGCATGCAGTTGAGGTCCAAATCCATGCAGTCCGCGGCAATCAACTAGAAATTTCAAAGGGCTTACAAGAAGGCGACCGGGTGATCACTGCCGGAGCCCCCTACCTCAGCGATGGGCAAGCGGTTAAAATATGGCAACCGACTTACAACACCGCAGCTACCATAAAGCAATAGATTGGCGGACAATCGATGGAAAAAATCACTCAGTTCGCCGTTAACAATAGCCGGGCTACGCTCTTATTTTTAGCCTGTATCCTGATTCTTGGCATCCAGACTTTTGTCTCCATGCCTTCGCAAGAGGACCCTGAGATCACGATTCGCAATGCTCAGGTAACCGCCCTCTTCCCAGGCATGCCCACCGATCAAGTCGAGAATTTATTGGCAAAACCACTTGAAAAGAGCATTAAAGAAATCCCCGAAGTTGAGGAGATTAAAACGACCATCTCAACAGGAAAGGTGATTCTACAGCCCAAAGTTGCCGATCGATACTTTGAGCTCGATCCCATCTGGCAAGACCTGCGCAATAAAATGAATGATATGCGCCCTTCACTACCGGAAGGGACGCTCGGTCCGATTGTAAATGATGATTTTGGTCGGGTGGCTGCGGCGACAATCGCACTCAGCGGAAATGGCTATTCCATGCGAGAAATGCGTGATGTTGCGAATCACTTGCAAGACAAAATTAGTGCCATGCCAAGCGTCAGCAAAGTCAGCGTCATGGGGGTACAAAATGAGTGTATCCACCTGAAAATAAATGCTCATCGGCTTTCGCAATACGGCATCCCATTCTCCAGTCTAATCGATCAACTCAGTCGACAAAACATTGTTTTACCAGGCGGCAGCATCAATGTGGATGGGCGCACACTAACGATTGAGCCATCCGGCAACTTCCAATCGATTGACGAAATTAGAAACCTACAAGTACAGATACCCGGCAGAGAGCAGGTCGTCTATCTTCAAGATATAGCTACTGTGGAGCGCGGCTATGTAGACCCACCCGAATATGCGGCTTACTACAACGATCAAGCTGCCGTCATTTTGGCGGTCTCGATGGTTCCGCGTTACAATATTGAAGCATTTGGCAGCGATATTACGCGCAAGGTCAATGGCTTACAGGCCGAATTACCGCTGGGCTTACAGCTCGAATTTGCCACCTACCAACCGACTTTGGTCACTCAATCGGTCAACTCTGCAGTCAGCAATTTATACCAGACTGTGGGTGTGGTGCTGATCGTCGTCATTGCTTTTTTAGGTTTTAGAACAGGCCTGATTGTCAGTGCGATCGTGCCCCTAACGATATTGATGTCATTTATCATCATGAACCTTTGGGGGATTGACTTACAACGGATGTCGATTGCTGCCATCATTATAGCGCTGGGCTTGTTGGTGGACAATGGCATCGTCATTGCTGAAGACATTCAAACCCGCATGGATCAGGGAAGCGATCGCAAGCAAGCCTCCATTGCGGCTGCAAAAGGACTGGGAATTCCGCTGCTGACATCCTCTCTGACGACGCTCTTCATGTTCTTACCCCTGATGATGGCTAAAGATGTCACAGGAGAATATCTACGCTCACTCTCTCAAGTCATTTTCATCACACTACTGGCATCTTGGTTTTTAGCCATGTATGCGACCCCGACTCTATGTAGTTGGTTTTTAAAAAACAAATCAGGACCTAGTTCTCAAAAAAATCATGATCAAAATAGCTTGTTAGCACGCAGCTATACCTTCGGGCTGAAAAAACTCCTGCGTTTTCGATTCGTCAGCATACTGATTTTGCTGGGATTACTGATCGCATCCTTGTTTGGGCTCTCAAAAATCCCGAAGCAAATGATGCCATATTCGGATCGCAATCAATTCCTAGTCTATCTAGACTTTCCAGCAGGCACCCATATTAAGGAAACGACCACAGTCACTCGACGACTTACGAATTGGTTGGCCGATACAAAACAAAATCCCAAAATTGAAAGTTCGATCGCCTATATTGGCTACGGTGGGCCCCGCTTTTTCTTAGCCCTCTCGCCACCTGACCCTGCGGACAATCACTCATTTATCGTCATCAACACACAACATGTTGAGGATGTCGATATCGTTAAGCAACAAGTCGAAGACTTCACTCTCAACCAGCTACCAGAAGCCCGCGGACGCTGTAAAAAAATGTCTTTAGGGGCGGGAGAAATCGGCCTGGTTGAGTACCGAGTCATAGGTCCCGACATTAATACTCTCTATCGTATCGGCCGCAGCATTGAAGACAAAATGCACACAGTCGCTGGCAGCACCGATATCGGCAATGACTGGGGCGACCCTGTCTACCGCATGCACGTGCACATCGATCAAGATCGTGCACGCAGAGCTGGCGTCACCAGCCAAGCAATCGCCAAGGCACTCAATACGTATTTGGACGGTCAAGCAGTGAGCCACTACCGCGATGGTGACCAGAGCATCCCCATCCAAGTACAAGGTGATAATAGTCGCCATAATTGGAGTGCACTCGAAACCCTACCGGTCCCCTCAGACAAGGGTGTTCCTGTCCCGCTCATTCAAGTAGCAGAATTTGAGCGTAAGATCGTGCCCAGCCAATTTAAGCGCTTGGACCAAACGCGCACCTACACCGTTTATGGCAAGCATACAAAAATGCAGGCCACCGAATTCCATCATGCCATATGGCCCTTTATCCAAAATATCGAACTGGAAGAAGGCTACCAAATAGAAGTTGGGGGTGAAATTGAGAGTTCGGCTAGCGGTAATGCAGCACTGGCCGAAAACTTACCCTTGGCGCTTATCGGCATAACGGTCTTACTCGTTTTACAATTTAATTCATTCCGGCGTCCCATCATTATCCTGCTCACAATCCCGCTGGTGATCATCGGGGCCTATCTGGGCCTATTTTTAGGGCAGGCCTTTTTTAGTTTCACCGCAATATTGGGAATCTTTAGTTTATTCGGAATCATTGTGAATAATGGGATTGTGCTGATTGACCGCATTGATGCCGAGCGCCAAGAAGGAAAAAGCATTCAGCCTGCCATCATCGATGCTTGTCTAGCGCGCATGCGCCCGATTTTGATGACGACGCTGACAACCATACTCGGCCTGATTCCAATGGCACTTTTTGGCGGAGCGATGTGGTTTCCGATGGCCGTGTGCATCATGGGTGGACTGGCCGTAGGCTCCTTATTGACACTCGGATTCGTTCCAATATTGTATAGTCTATTTTTCCGAGATCCAAGCAGACTTTAAAATCGGATGCTGCATTAGGGCAGCTCTGAAAACTCCGCATCACCGAGACGAGAGCAACTATTTAACTCAGTGCACTGCGCACGAAATAAGACCGAATCACATACAGATTGTAAGCGTAAATAATCGACTATTAGCAGCAGTAGCGAAGACGGATCTCGCTAGAATACGGCCGAAATGGCCATAATAATAACTCCGCCGGAACAGAACTGAGTCCCCAGACTCAAGAGCGACACCCTTAATCGAGCGGTCCGTCAATTTGCTGCTCCAAGAACTCAAAAAGTTCTGATTCAGTGACCCGCCGTTGTTGACAGGTATCGCGATCTCTGAGCGTAACGGTGCCATCTTTTTCAATGGTCTCAAAATCGATGGTGATCCCGTAGGGAGTCCCAATCTCATCTTGCCGACGATAGCGGCGGCCAATGGCTCCCGAAGCATCGTAAAAAACATTCCAGCGCCGTTGCAGGCGACGGTACAATTTTTGGGCTCGCTCCACTAATTCTGGCTTATTCTTCAGCAATGGAAAAACGGCCGCCTTGTAAGGGGCAATCTTGGGACTAAACTTCATCACCAAGCGCTTTTCCAGTTTACCTTTGTCATTGGAAACTTCGTCCTCAGTGTAGGCAGCCGTCAGCACCGCCAAAAGCGTGCGATCGACCCCTAAAGAAGGTTCGATTACATGCGGGACGTATTTACGCTTAGTAGCCTCGTCAAAAATCTCCATGGATTTCCCCGAGTGCGTCTGATGCTGCTTGAGATCGTAGTCACCCCGGCAAGCGATGCCCCACAACTCTTGTTCTCCATGTGGAAATTCAAACATCAAATCGGTGGTCGCTTGCGAGTAGAAGGCCAGCTTGTCTTGCGGGTGGATATCTTCAGTAATGGCGGTGCGAGGCAGACCAATCGAGACCAACCATGCAATACAAGCGTCCAACCATTCGCGGTGCAGCGTCTTCCAATCGGCATCCGGCGCGATAAAGTACTCAATCTCCATTTGCTCGAATTCACGGGAGCGGAAAATGAAATTACGCGGCGTGATCTCGTTGCGAAAAGCCTTACCGATCTGTGCAATCCCGAATGGGATTTTCACCCGTCCAGTGTCGACCACATTTTTATAATTCGCAAAAATACCTTGGGCGGTTTCTGGACGTAGATAGGCGGTGGCGGAATCATCTGCAACGGGGCCCACTTTCGTTTCAAACATCAACTTAAACTCGCGCGGTGGGGTCAGCGAACCGGGCTTACCGGTAGCGGGTGAAGGAACTAGCGCATACTCTTCCGGCTGTGCCTCAGTGTAGTCTTTTAGCTCAATTGGGGCCAGCTCCCCTACGGCAGCGGCTTTACGCTTGAGGGTTTGGGCTGCAGCTTCGGCCTGGCTTTGTTGCTCTGGCGATTCGAGTACCGAAACGTAGCCAATTGTGGCCCCGTCTACGATGACCGGCGCAAAGAACAGTTGATCGGCGCGGTAACGTAATTTGCTCTCTTTACAGTCCACCATCGGATCAGAAAAGCCGTCCACATGCCCCGAGGCCTTCCAGATGGAGGGGTGCATCAAAATACTTGAATCCAAGCCTTCGATGTCGTCTCGGCACTGGACAAAATCCCGCCACCAAGCTTTTTTGATATTGTTGCGTAACTCAACACCCAGCGGACCATAATCGTAAAAGCCATTATAGCCCCCATAAATCTCGGATGAGGGAAAGATAAATCCCCGGCGTTTGCACAGGCCAACGATGGCCTCCATTAGATGATCACTTGCTGCTGGTGCTGTCATAAGGACCTCACGATGGGTTTTACTGCTAGCGGGTCAAGCGGGAAGCATGCAGAATTCCGCTTGATGTAGCCTGACTGATCGAGGGTTTTCAGTACTGCAGATAATAGAAGTGTTGCCTCTTGCTGAGGTCTCGCCTGTGCTGCAGCCTGAAAATGGTGAAACGGCCGAAACAGTTAAATAAAAAACAACGATGTGTATTGACCTTGGGACTGCTCTTGATGCGGATGTGGACACGCACCCTCCGCTTTCGCTGTAGCGATCAAGTGATGAGCTACTACGATCAAGACTTTGCGCCCTCGGTCGTTGTTTTGTGGCACAACTGCATCGTGGTCGCTCCCGAGTTTTTTCGTCGACATTTTGGCCAGCGAAAAGTCGCTTCTATGATCAGTGCCAGCCAAGATGGCGGCTGGCTGTCTGCTTTTTTTGAAAAATTAGGCATTCGCCCGATTCGAGGATCGCAACATGCACGCGGGGGACAAGCCTTACTGGAAGCCATTAAGGCACAAGCCGCCGGTTATGACTTGGCCATCACTCCCGATGGCTCTCGCGGGCCGGTCTATCAAGTGAAAGCGGGAGCCGCAGCAATCGCAATCCACTGTCAGGCCCCCGTATTGATGCTCTCTTTTCGTTTTACGCGAGCCCTGCGTTTGCGAACCTGGGATCGCCTATTTATTCCACTACCTTTTAGTTCTGTCGCGGTCGAAGTCGCCAAAATAGACACTGAGCATATTGCTCAGATGACGGATGCAGCCGCCCTGACGCGGGCAATCCAAACACAAATGGATACCATGCATGCTTCGTCATCCTAAAGTCTGGCATTGAAACTTGCGCTTTTCTCTCATCTGCTTCTTTGTGTGCTTTTTTTACGCTTTGAGTTTATAATACTATGGCCTTAATTGTTCAGAAATATGGTGGCACTTCTGTCGCTGATGTAGAACGGATTCGCAATGTCGCGCGCACTGTCCAAAAGACGGTTGCAGCTGGCAACCAAGTGATTGTGGTGGTTTCCGCTCGCTCGGGAGTGACGAATGATTTGATTGCACGCGCCAAGGCCTTAAATCCAACCCCGGATGAACGGGAAATGGATATGCTACTCTCAGTAGGAGAGCAGGAAACGATTGCACTCACCGCGATGGCCTTACACTCCTTAGGGGTAGCTGCAGTCTCCCGCACCGGATCACAAGCTGGCATATTGACCGACGTGGAGCACACGCGTGCGCGCATCATCAGCATCTCGGGTGGCGACATTCGAGAGCAATTGGATGCTGGCAAAGTGGTGATCCTTGCCGGTTTCCAAGGGCACTCGCCCAGTGGCCAAATCACCACGCTTGGGCGCGGCGGCTCAGATTTGAGTGCGATTGCGATTGCCGCTGCGGTGGAAGCAGATCTGTGCCAAATTTGTACCGATGTGGATGGTGTGTACACCGCGGACCCCCGAGTCGTCCCTGATGCTCAGAAAATTGACGAGATATCTTACGAAGCCATGTTAGAACTCGCCAGTTCGGGCTCAAAAGTCATGCAAAATCGCGCTGTAGAATTTGCGCAAAAATTTAATGTCGTCTTTGAAGTGCGCTCCAGTTTTAATAACAACCCAGGAACTATTGTGAAAGAAGAAGTCCCCTCGATGGAAGCGGTCGTCGTCAGCGGCGTTGCGCTGGATGTCAATCAAGCCAAGGTCAGTGTCTTAAATTTACCAGACCGTCCTGGGAGCGCCTCCTCCCTGTTTCAGGCGATTGGAGCTGCCGGTGTCAGCGTCGACATGATTGTTCAAAACATGGGCCGTAATGGGCTCGCAAACATGACCTTTACCGTTCCCTTAGACGATGTGGGTCGGGCTCAATCCGCGGTGGCTGAATCCTTTTCCTCCGATGGAGATGGTGTCGAATTTGAGGTCAGTGAGATTGCCAAATTATCGGTCGTCGGAGTGGGTATGCGCTCCCATGCTGGGGTGGCAGCTGAGTTATTCGCGGCGCTGGCTGAAGGCGGGGTCAACATCGAATTGGTGAGCACATCTGAAATCAAAATTTCCGTTGGGATTACACGCAGTGATGCTCAAAATGCAGCTCGCTTAGCCCACGCTGCATTCGGACTGGAGCAATCGAGTTAAGGGGCCCTATGCAATACATTAGTACGCGTGGCCAAGTCCCTCCCGTCTCCTTTAGCACTGCGGTTGCGCAAGGACTGGCTCCTGATGGCGGACTTTACTTGCCCGAGCAGTTGCCCGACTTGAGTGCTTATTTGCAAGATTGGGCGCAGCTCAGCTATGTTGACTTGTGTGAGGCTTTTTTTGCACTGTTCGCAAACGATATAGAGCGCAGCGATTTGAGTCGTATTGTGGCGCAGTCCTACACTCAATTTGATCATCCGGACATTGCGCCCATCGTGCCGCTATCAGACAAATTATTTGTCTTAGAATTATTTCATGGGCCCACGCTGGCCTTCAAAGATTTCGCACTGCAACTATTGGGCAACTTATACGCACACCAAATCCAACAGACGGGGCAATCGATTGCGGTTTTGGGCGCCACTTCGGGCGATACGGGTGCAGCTGCCATTCAGGGCTTATCAGGCAAGTCGGGCGTCCATTCTTTCATCCTCTACCCCGAGGGTCGGATTGCGCAACTACAGGAGCGCCAAATGACCTGTACGGGAGCAGACAATGTCTTCCCGCTCGCTATCAAGGGCAGCTTTGATGACGCCCAAACTGCGATGAAAACGGTTTTTGAAGACCGTACATTTGCAGCCGAGGTCGGCCTGTCTGCGGTCAACTCGATTAATTTAGCCCGCATTCTGGCGCAATGTGTGTACTACCTATCTGCCTACTTCCGCTTGCCAGCAGCCGTTCAAAACGAGACGACTTTTGTCGTGCCGACGGGCAACTTTGGCAATGTGCTGGCCGGCTGGCTGGTGCAGCGCATGGGCGTACCGATCAAGGGATTTCGGGTGGCCACCAATCAAAACGACATTCTGCACCGACTCTTCCAATCGGGCGTTTACCAACAAGGACCCGTCGTTCCCAGTGTAGCGCCTTCCATGGATATTCAAATCGCTTCCAACTTTGAACGCTATGTCTACTACGCCCTAAATGAAGACTCCGCACTGGTTCGAGAAGCTATAAGCTGCTTTAAATCAACCGGTCGCTACCGCTTTGACAATTTAACACACCGTACCATCAGCAGTTCACGCACCGACGATGCGGCTATATCTGACGTCCTCAAATCTGTTTACCAGCAATTTGATTATGTGGCCGATCCCCACACAGCCTGCGGCTTCCATCAGACTGGGAGTGGAGCAGAATTAGTGCTGGCCACCGCGCACCCCGCAAAATTCCCGGACACAATTGAATCTGCCGTCGGGCAAAGCCCGACCCACCCTAGTTTGGAGCGTTTAAAAGAGCGTCCCATTCTGAACTATGCCGTGGAGCCAAGTCCAGCTGCCATCAAAGCCTTCATGCGCGAAAAACTGCAGGTATAATTCATCCCAGTGATCCCACCACAGTCGACTCGAACTACCGATCAAGCCATATTTAAGCCGACAGCAGCCCGTAATTAGATGCCAAGTTCCACTGTTGAAGATTATGTAAAACACATTTACATGGCCGCCGAGGGCAAAAATTCGACGGAAGTATCCATGGGCGCCATCTCCGAGGCACTCGGCGTGGTTCCGGGCACCGCAACCAGCATGGTCAAAGCACTTCAGGAAGCAGGCCTGCTCAAGTACATCCCGCGAGTCGGGGTAGCGCTCACACCGCAAGGACAGGCCCTAGCCCTGCATGTTTTGCGCCGCCACCGCTTACTGGAACAATTTTTGGTCGAAGTGCTCGGCTTTGATTGGTCTGAGGTGCATGCCGAAGCCGAGCGAATGGAACATGTCGTCTCCGATCGATTGCTTGAGCGGATCGATCATTACTTGGGGCGTCCAACTGAAGACCCGCATGGAGATCCGATCCCCAGCGCTTCCGGAGTCGTCGGTGGAGGCGATTTACTCAGCTTACTGGCCTGCCCTGTTCAAGAGCCCTTGCAAGTCATCCGAATCGGCGATCAAAACTCGGATTTTTTAAAGTACATCGCTCAGGCAGGCTTAGGTCCGGGTGCGCAAATAAGTGTGCTAGAACGCAATCAAAGCGCCCAATCCATTCAAATCCAGCTAGCAGTCGCTACCCCTACCATCGCATTAGGCTGGGGTGCCGCGGAAAAAATATGGGTGCGTACCCACCCGGTCAGCGCAGCGCCAGCAACAATTGCGGCACCCTAAATAGTCTCCACTAAAAAAGCGTCTCATGTCATCCGAAAAAAAGGCCCTCCCTATCGCAGCCCGACCCCATGTCCAGGCATTACAGGCTTACACACCCGGCGAGCAACCTCAAGGCACTGGCTGGGTGAAACTCAATACGAATGAAAATCCCTACCCTCCCTCTCCCCGCGTCCATGAGGCGGTGCAGGCAGAGCTGGCAAACTTGCGAAAGTACCCGGAACCGACCAGCGCTCGCTTGCGCACAGCCATCGCACAAGGCTATGGACTCGAAGCAAATCAAGTTATCATTGGAAATGGCTCCGATAATATCTTAGATTTGATCACCCGCTGTTATGCTGGATCTGTGGGGGTCGGCCATACCGTTCCAAGTTATTCACTGTATCCAGTGGTCGCCGGCATGTCGGGTCGCCAGTTGACGGAAATTCCCTTTGACAAAAACCTTCAACTCGATCTGGAGGCCATTACTGCTTGTCCCGCCGAAGTCTTTTTTCTGACAACGCCCAATGCGCCCACCGGCGTCGCCTTCAACCTCCAGCAAATAGAAGCAGTCTTGCAGCGAATTCAGGGCCTGCTGGTGGTGGATGAAGCCTATGTCGATTTTGGTGGCGAGACTGCCATCCCACTCTTGGACCGCTATAAAAATTTAGTGGTTGTGCGCACCTTTTCCAAATCCTATGGACTGGCGGGTATGCGGGTCGGCTTCGCACTAGCCGATGCGAGCATCATTGAAATTTTAGATCGTGTCCGTGATGCCTACAACGTAGATAGAATTGCGCAAGCGGCCGCACTGGCTGCCTTTGAGGATGTCGAATACTTTGAGAGCCAACGCCAGCGGGTGATGGCAACGCGCGAGCACACGCGCGCCGCCCTAGACGCGCTTGGCTGGTTTAGCTATCCATCCGCTGCCAATTTTTTATTCACCCAACCCGTTGCGCCTGATGGCCGCCAAGGCGCTCAGGTGGCTAGCTCGCTTTTTGATCACCTAACAGCAAACAAAATACTGGTTCGCTATTTTCCCAAGCATCCTTTAACTTGCGCTTTTATTCGCGTCAGCATAGGAACAGACTCGGAAATGGAACAATTTTTAAACAGTGTCCACACATGGCTCAAGCACGCATAGCAAAACGGATTCGCAATACACAGGAAACTCAAATTGAGTTAGCGCTTAATTTAGACGGAAGCGGGACCAGCGAGATTGCCACCGGCATTCCCTTTTTTGATCACATGCTAACGCTCTTTGCCAAGCATGGGCTGTTCGATTTACAGGTGAAAGTCGTCGGCGATATCGCAGTCGACTACCACCATACGGTTGAAGATACCGGCATCGTCCTCGGACAAGCTGTCAGTGAAGCGCTTGGCGATAAGGCTGGCATTCAACGTTACGGCTTCTTTGTGCTCCCAATGGATGAAGCCCTGGCGCAAGTGGCGCTCGACCTTTCGAATCGACAAGCCTTTGTCTACCAAGTCGCGATTGCAAATCCAATGATACGCGATTTTAATCTCTGCTTAATCAAAGAGTTTTTCCAAGCCTTTGCCAACGCGGCAGCCTGCAACTTGCACATGAAACTGGAGTACGGTGAAGAGCCCCACCACATCGCAGAAGCTTTGTTCAAATGCTTTGCTCGGGCTTTAGACGCGGCCAGTAAGCTGGACCCGAGAACAGAGGGTCGCCTTCCGTCGACCAAGGGAACCCTCTCAAGCTAATTCGATGAAACATCCGCAAACACGCCCCAAGCTGGCAGTCATCGACTACGGCATGGGAAATCTTCACAGCGTTGTTCGTGCCTGGGAGCAGGTAGGTGCTGAAGTGTGCATCGTCAGCCAACCCCAAGAAGTCCAATCCGTGGACGCGCTGATTTTCCCCGGGCAGGGTGCCATGGTGGATGCAATGGACCGCTTACAGCAAACGCATTTTGATCGCGTCATTCAGGATTGGATCGCTGCTGACCGCCCTTTTTTTGGAATTTGCCTCGGCCTGCAAGCCTTATTCGAGCACTCGGAAGAAGGCGATTGCGCTGGGCTAGGGGTATTCAAGGGGACGGTGCGCCGCTTTTCGGCAGGACAAGGCCTCAAGATTCCACACATGGGCTGGAACCGCGTGCGATTTAAAGCCGCAGATACATTGACTGCCGGACTCACTAGTGGGGAGGATCAATTTTATTTTGTTCACAGCTATTATGTGCAAGCCAGCGACCCTTACTCGATACTGTTTGAGGTTGATTATGGGCTCACCTTTTGCGCTGGCATTCGTGTTGGGAACTGCGTGGCCACACAGTTCCATCCAGAAAAAAGTCAAGCAGTTGGCCTACGCCTCTATAAAAATTTCTTAAGCACTCTATAACATAAGCTTTTAGCCTTTGTATCTCAACGAGTAGACTTGCATCAAAACATTATTCATCAGAAAAGTAGCAGCAATGGAAAATACTGGAACGATACGAATTGGAGATGAAAATTTCGAGTTCCCCATCATCGTGGGAAGCGAAGGAGAAACAGCGATCGATACGCGTACTTTTCGGACTAAGAGTGGTTGTATTCATTACGATGAAGGCTATGGAAATACTGGATCCTGCCTAAGTTCGATTAGCTTTATCGACGGAGAAAAAGGCATTTTACGTCATCGAGGCTACCCCATTGAGCAATTGGCTGAACAGGCAAACTTTTTGGAAACCGCCTACCTCGTCATCTACGGGGAACTCCCCACCGCAGAGGCACTGGCAGTTTTTCGTCAGCGAGTCTCGGATTCCGCCCCCTTGCATCAGCAAATGTTGCAGCACTACCAAGCCTTCCCAGCAACTGCGCATCCGATGGGGATTCTATCGGCCATGGTCAATTCACTGGGAGGTTTTTATCCTGAACTGGCAAGCAATGATCGCGCCCAAGATCTCGCAACCTTTGACCAGTCTGCCGCCATCTTGATTTCGACTGTGCGCACCATTGCGGCCATGACTTACCGCAATCAGCAGGGAATGCCCCCCGTCTACCCTGAAGCTTCCAGAAGCTATGCAGAAAACTTCCTGCACATGATGTTTTCCACGCCTGCGAAAGCTTACTTGGATGACAAGGGTGCTGCCGATGCATTGGATTTATTTTTACTGTTGCACGCCGACCATGAGCAGAATTGCTCCACCTCGACGGTCCGGATGGTGGCCTCTGGCGGTGCCAATCTCTTTGCCTCGATCTCTGCTGGGATCAATGCACTCTGGGGCCCCTCGCATGGTGGGGCCAATATGGCAGTGATCAAAATGCTGGAAGAAATTCATCGCTCGGGCGATGATGGCTCACGCTTTATTGAGGCCGCCAAAAAAGGTGAGGCCAAGCTGATGGGATTCGGACACCGCGTCTATAAAAACTACGACCCACGCGCTAAAATACTCGGAAAGAGCGCAGAATCGGTGTTGTCAAAAATTGGACTGGATGATCCCTTACTCGACATTGCCAAACACTTGGAAAAAGCAGCCCTCGAAGACGAGTATTTTGTAAAGCGCAAGCTGTACCCCAATGTGGACTTTTACAGCGGCATTTTGCTCAAGGCCATTGGGATTCCTGTCGAAATGTTTACCGTGATGTTTGCGATTGGCCGTATCCCAGGATGGGTCTCGAATTGGAAAGAAATCGCAGAAAACGCAAAAAGCCGTATTCATCGTCCGCGACAAATCTATACTGGCGCCAAGTTGCGTGATTTTGTGCCAATGGATCAGCGCTAGCAGCACGCCTCCAAAAGTACAAGTGAAAAGCAGGTGGGCGACCGTTCGATCTGCTTAATCTCGTTTCATAACCAAGTGCAAATTCGAACACCGGATGCGTGTTTCCCAACTCAAGGAGGGCCTTTGCAATGCGGTATCCGCTTTCAGCTAGTCTTCAATGAGGGATGAGAAGGCGTCGTTGCCCGGAATGTGTTTGGTCGCAATACGAAAAATCCATCAATGCTCCCCCAGCAGCTCATCAAGCATTGTAAGATTGAATAAAACGCTCAATCCGATCTGTCGCCTCTAATATCCGCTGGTAACTTGTAGAAAAGCTGGCCCGCACGAAGCCGGCGCCGCTCGGCCCAAAAGCGGTTCCGGGGACAACGGCCACCTCGGCTTGATCTAGCAACTGACGACAAAAGTCCATCGAATTAAACCCGATCGAGTCCACTGCGGGGAAGGCGTAGAAAGACCCGCTCGGCAAATGACACGCTAATCCCATTTCGTTAAAGCGACGCACAATCAAATCGCGTCGTATCTGATACTGCTCGCGCATGCTTTTGACCGATTCCGCACCGTGCTTGAGCGCCTCAATGGCAGCCTCTTGAGATAAGATGGGCGCACAGAGCATACTGTATTGATGCACCTTCATCATGGCCTCAATAATCGGCGCAGGCCCACAAGCATAACCAATCCGAAATCCCGTCATGGCGAAAGCTTTTGAGAAGCCGTGCAAAAAGATGGTGCGCTCGCGCATACCGGGGAGCGAAGCAATACTCACGTGCTGCCCGTCATACATCAGCTCGGAGTATATCTCGTCGCTGATAATTAACAAATCCTTCTCCTGGGCGAATTGAGCGATTCTTTGTAACTTCGCCAGATTCGTCACCCCTCCAGTTGGATTGGTGGGAAAATTCAGCATCAAAATCTTACAACCAGGCTCCCAGGCCGCAATGACACGATCAGGATCGATCGCAAAATCATCCGAGGCATGTGTGGGGATGGCAATCGCTTGCGCATGGGCTAGCGCAATGCTGGGACTGTAAGAAACGTAACACGGCTCATGGTACAAAACCTTATCTCCTGGATTTAAAAGCGCCCGTAGCGCGATATCTAAGGCCTCCGAAACACCCACAGAAACCAAAATTTCCGATTCGGGATCATAACTCAGCGAGAAATCCGTTTCTAAGTAGTCGTTAATCGCCCGCCGCAAACGTAGCAATCCCTTGTTGTCGGTGTAACTAGTCTTACCCTTTTCCAGCGCAAAAATGGCCGCTTCGCGAATATGCCAGGGCGTCACAAAATCTGGTTCACCAATCCCCAGTGAAATCGCTTGGGGCATTGCAGCTACCAAGGAAAAAAAATCACGAATACCCGAACGCGGCAAACTGGCAACATGCTGCGCGACAAAGCGCTGAGAACTCACATCTGTCATCATGGGCTAACCGATGGCTTTTCTGGATCTTCCGTTGCATTCGGCACAATGTACCCTTGCTCCTTGTAGGCTCGCAGCATAAAGTGCGTCGCCGTGGACAGGACACCCTCGACACTGGCTAAGCGCTCAGAAACAAAGCCTGCGACCGATCGTAAATCACGGCCAACCACACGTACCAGTAGATCATAACTACCCGACATAAGATAGCAGGACTCCACCGTTTCAAAAGCCGCAATCCGTTCCGCCAAGCGATCAAAACCTCCATCACGTTCCGGACTGATTTTGACTTCGATGACAGCGCGTACACAATCTTGCTGGGTGTACTCAGTATTGAAAATAGGACGCCATCCCAGCAAAACTTTTTCAGATTCCAGACGCTCGATCTCTGCTTGAATCTCCGCATCCGACAAGTTGAGCACTTGTCCCAATTGAGAGCGACTCAAAGGCTCTCCCTGCAATAATAAGTTTAGTACCGTACTCATGTCCCGTACTTAAGGGCCAAAACCCTCAAAAAGTAAACAGACAAAGTGAAAAATTAAATATGCTTACGAGAGCTCAAACTGTGCGGACCAGTCCGTTAAGCCCTGCACCACCGCCTGCAATTGTGGTAAAAAATCCGCATGCGATTGCGCCACCTTCTCGAGTTCTTGCTGATGGGCTGCCTGTTCCATCGCGTTTAATGTAGCCACACAATCACGCGCAAAAAAGACACCCAAGACCCCTTTGATCGCATGCGCAGACAAAGCAACTTGTTCAAAATCTCGCGAATCAATCGCTTGCTGCAAGCGCTGTGCGTCGGAAGCATAGGTCTCCAGAAATATCAGCGATACCTGGTAGAGGTCCTCTTGGTCTTCCGCATTCAAATGCATTATTTCTTGAACAAATTCTACTGAACAAGCTTCAGATTCACCAATCGCGGACATCGAGGGCTCCTCCGCTGTGGCGGATACCTGGACCGACTCTTTCTGGATGACCTCGCTGCTTAAGAGTTCATTTAAAGCGTCTGCCCGAAAAGGCTTCGAAATATAGCTATCCATCCCAGCAGCCAAGCACTGCTCCCTATCTCCTTTCATCGCATGCGCTGTCATGGCAATGATAAAGATGGGGGCCTTGGCCTCTGCTTGCTCGATGGATCGAATTGCAGCCGTCGCCTCATACCCGTCCATCTCGGGCATCTGGACATCCATCAATATACAGTCGAAATGCGATTTTTTATACAGGGTGAGCGCCTCAAGACCATTCGATGCCACCGCCACTTGATGTCCCATACGCTCCAAGCGGCGAACCGCAATCTTCTGATTCACCAAATTGTCTTCCGCCAATAAAATGGACAGGGATATATTTTTCGATTCCACGGGGAATCGGGCTTCACTGACAAGAGGAGAGTCCACAGCCTGTTTGCGAGGGCTCATGACTTCTTGGATTACAGATAATAAGGTCACGCGTTTAACAGGCTTTGATAGCGCACGCGCCAGCCCCAATCGCTCGGCCTCAAGAACCTCATCACGATTCAAGGAGGAGGACAACAAAATCACAGGAATGGCTTTCATCTCAGTGCGATTCGCCATCAGTTGCGCAAACTCCAATCCATTGACGTAGGGCATTTGCTGATCCAGCAAAATCAACTGAATGGGATCGCATTCTTGTAAAGATTGCTCAATTAATTTCAAGCCCTCAAATGCACTGGCACAGGCTTTACTGTTAAAGCCCCATCGCGTGCAACACTGCTGATAAATGTCACGATTGGCCTCATTATCATCGACGATCAAAACTTTTAAGCCCGCCAGAATGCCATTTGGGCCAGCTGCATTTGATTCTGACTCCTCTATCAATTCGAAAGGGAGTTCAAAAGAAAAAGTCGAGCCTTGGTTAACCTCGCTTTCAATCTGAATCGTCCCTCCCATCAACTCCACCAACTCTTTGGAAATAGATAGCCCCAAGCCGGTCCCCCCATACTTTCGGGTGGTCGACATATCCGCCTGAGTAAAACTCTTAAAAATGGATTCACAACGTTGGGCAGGAATCCCGATGCCAGAATCCTTGACTGAAAAATGCACTTGAACTGCCTGATCACGCCTTGAGACAATGCGCGCGGCAATCAACACAGAGCCCTCTTCTGTAAATTTGATAGCATTTGAGACCAAATTATAGATAATCTGTTTCAGCCGAACCGGATCTCCCAGCACCGCAATCGGGAGCGAATGGCTGTAATCCACAATCAGTTCGATGCCCTTGGCTCGCGCGGCATGTGCAAACTCATCCGCGACCTCCTCAATCATCCGCATCAGGGAGACACTCAATTTTTCCAGGTTGAGCTGGCCGGCTTCAATTTTGGAAAAATCCAACACATCGTTCACCAAACCCAATAAGGTATCGCTACATTGAGTCACTGTATGCAGGTAATCACTTTGCTCGTGATCCAAATCCGTATCTAAGCACAGCTCTGAAGCTCCAATGATACCATTAATAGGCGTTCGTATCTCATGACTCATGGCCGCCAAAAACTCTCCCTTAGCACGGCTGGCCGCATTGGCATCTTGTAGTGCATTGATCAGTTCTCCCTCGGTGCGCTTTAAGTCGCTAATATCGCGGGCGACACTAACCGAGCCCACAATTTGACCCGAACTGCCCAAAACAGGCACCGTGGTTACTTGGAGCCACAATTTATGACCATGCTGAAACTCAAATTCAGTCACTTGATTTACGGAAGGCAGTTGCGCGCCAAAAACGTGCTGATCAATTTCCGCCATCCACTCCGCACTTTTTTCCTCAATAAAAGCACCGATTTTTTTACCAATGATCGCCTTACTCGTGGCGACCTTTACCGCATCGCGAAAAGCTTTATTAACAAGAATGAAGCGACCATTGGTATCTCGTAAAAATAAGTACTCTAACGTATTATCCAATAGAGTCTGCAAAATCTTGATTTCACTGCGACTACTGAAGCGCAACTCACCCGCCACAACGGGATGCTCCAAAGTATAGATCCAGACCCGCTCAGGATGCTGCGGATCACATTGCAACAAAATCTCTACCGAGGAAATTCCCTGCTTATTATTAATCGGTACCGCTCGCCCATGCCAAGTGCCTGACTGCGCTAAATCCAACTTAACAAACTTGAGCCCCTTAGCCAAAATAAAGTATTCGTCAATTTGCCCACCACAGGCATCCCCTCGCATGTAGTAGCGTTGAAAACACTCATTGCAGCTCAACATTTTGTTGTCTGTTAATGAAAACTGCGCAACTCCCCAAGGGAAAGAGCTCGGCGTCAAATGATTCATTCTGATTTGGGCTGACTGTAAAATTTTAGTCCCTAATGAGCAATCGATTTCTAAAGGGTACGGTCTAGATTTATTATTTGGCAGAAAATATTGACACGGCTTTAATGCAGCGAAGACGCTAGTCGTGTGTGGCCAATTCTGACAACTGAATACATAAAATATTAGATACCCAATCGCAACACATTTCTCAACTCATAATGACAACTCTGTTATCGTTAGGCTTGACCGTATTTCATCTAAGACCGTTGTCTGGCATCAAAGATGCGAGTAAAAATGCGCTAAAAAATAGTGGTCATTCCAAACTCGCCCATTCAGCATAAGGCCATGGGACGTTGGAAAGCGATCTGTGCCTACGATGGCAGTCATTTTGAAGGTTGGCAACGACAACCCCATGGGGCCACTGTGCAAAATCACATCGAAGCCGCCTTGTCCCAAATTACCAACCGCCCCACACGCATTCAAGGCAGTGGCCGCACGGATGCCGGCGTGCATGCCCATGGACAAGTATTTCACTTCGATGCCGACTGGGCGCACAGTCCCGAAAAGCTGATCCGCGCTCTACACTCCATTCTGGGTCAGCAGATCAAAATTCGCTCACTGCGTCCCACCGAGAGTACCTTTCACGCCCGCTTCTCCGTGATCAGTAAATGCTACCATTACCGCTACTACCTAGGCCGCGCCAAGCCGACTGAAGCCCCCTACCTGTGGGCCTGTCGTGAAGGCTCTATCGATCTCGCGGCCATGAATGCTACTGCCCAGGCGATGTTGGGCGAGCACGACTTCACCGCTCTCAGCGCCTCCCATGGTAAAGATGTCGACCCCAACCCACGCAAAAAACTCTATCAACTGCAAGTACGCCAAAAGGGTCCCTACCTAAAGTTGCAAGTGGAAGGCAGTGGCTTTTTGTACAAAATGGTGCGCAGCCTTGCCGGTGCACTCTACGCCATCGGTCGGCAGCGCTTAAATCCAGACGAACTCATAAACATCCTCCACTCTCGCCAACGGACCCAAAAGATTGTGACCGCCCCCGCCTACGGGCTCTACCTGGAGCGCGTCAACTACAGCAATCCGAAAAAGATCAAGCCTCTTATGCAGTCCTGAAAATTGCGGAGCAGGCAGCTGTTTTTGCGACAACACGGCAAAAACGTCATTGGTCGGCCATTGACTTCCAAACAAAAATCGCATACTAAAACTCATGGCACGCAATGTTCTCGGTGGCGAACTCATCGCCTGTAGTCTCGACCCCATGACTGGTTTTTTTCGAACCGGCACCTGCGATACCTGCGCAGAAGACCAAGGTATGCACACGGTCTGCGCACAGATGACAGCAGAATTTTTACGCTTTTCCCAGTCCGTCGGCAATGATCTCTCCACCCCGCGCCCCGAATTTAGCTTTCCCGGTTTGAATGCTGGCGATTTTTGGTGCCTCTGTCTGCCGCGCTGGATCGAAGCAGAAAAAGCGGGCGTCGCCCCTAAAATCAAACTGGAAGCCACCCACGCCTCCGCATTAGAATTCTTAGACAGGGATGCGCTCGAGCGCTACGCCTACAGCGCGGCAGACTCGTGAATCCGCTACT
>CAWVTP010000014.1:0-25298 GCA_963933035.1 uncultured Puniceicoccaceae bacterium
TCGATACTGAAGTTTGTTTAGAATCTGGTAAATGCGACCGGAAGGGTCGTCGCATCCGGGGAGCGCATGAGTGGTCGCTGATTTTGAAGCGCTATGATCAAAGCGGTTTAACACTGACTGCTTTTTGTGCACCCCACTCGGCAACACAATAGCGTGTTGTAAATCTCCAGATGTATAAATGCATGTTTGCGCAGTCCTTGTCGTTTGCTTGGCTTGGGCTCGCTTTTCGAGAAGCCGCAGTGAGTGCTTCCCCCTATAAATTTACGGCCACACAGTCACATCTTAGAGCACATGCTTAAGTTTCGAGCACAGTATCTTGGCGGGCGGGACGTTTATGGATGCTTGCCGCCGTTTGAGCGTCTGCGGACTTCATGGCGACAATCTCCGATGATCCGAATCCACAACTCTCGCAAATCAAAGAGGCGAATTTTGCATTCTGCGCGGAAAGATTCAAGTACTGTATCGCTGGTATTTGTGAGACTGTCGAGCAAAGCGATGCTGTGATTGAGTTCTGCCAAACTATTTTTAAGGTGGCAAATGGCCAAGCCAAAGTCGCCCAAGTCAAGTGATTGAATGCAATGTAGGACGTTGGTTTCCGCTTTGTTTAAAGTTCGGGCATAATTCCAGCAAGTTTGTGCTGGTATGGAATTCGGATTTTGCGCCAGGTAGTGTTCCCAACTTTGGTACAGGTAGCGATAGAGTGCGCTGGTCGCTATGTAGATTGGATGTCGGTGCAGCGTGTAGGGCGTTTCTTCCGCGTTGTTGAGATCGCTCAAAGAGTTTGTAAAGCTATTATCATCCGGGTCTGTAACGGGCCCCTCATCTGTCATGGCTAGGTCATTGGTGTCCCATCCCATTAAAGAAGCGACCTCGTCTAAGTGGTTTGGATTGTTTTTAAGGCTATTGTATAGAGCGAGATAACGACTGGTGTCATTTTCCGAGCCTTTCAGATAGTGTCTCCATTGGGATTCACCCCAGTTTAACTCGCTAGAAAAATCTTCTTCCCAGTCGCCATCAGCAGGGTCGAAATTTGAAAAATCCATGGTTAAATTTTACAGTAAAATTGGGGTCGTGTAAACCTATAAATACCAGCTTTCTTGATCTTGCTTCTATAATGTTTTTTTTTGCTTTATTGGGATGCGCGCTCATAAGGGCACCTCTGGAAACCTCCCATGTGTCGAGATTGCCGATTTGCTGTGCGCTGGCGGCAAGTCTATAAGAACCAAAATTGTATTCGTCTCGGTCTTGGTAGGTTTTCATAGGTGCTCATAAATGCTTTTACGCGCCTTTTTATTGCCATTCTATTGATGGTGGTGATTTATTGCGATGTGTTAGCTATGGATTTAATATCAGTGTACTTCAATGAGTGAAATTGCGGTTAGCGTAGATTCTGTAACGAAAGATTTTTCTGCTGGATTACGGCTGCGCAAGGTGCGTGCGCTTGATGGCTTACAGTTGAAGGTTAATTCGGGTCAAATTTATGGTTTGTTAGGGCCGAATGGATCTGGGAAGAGTACCCTGATAAAATTGATGGCGGGGCTGTTCCAAGCCTCCAGCGGTCACATTCGCATCTTTGACCAGCGTGCGGGTAGCTTAAAAAATCGTACACGGATTGGTTATATGCCAGATCAGCCCAATTATGAGCGCTTTTTGTCGGGTTGGGAGTTGTTGAAATTCTATGCGCGGATGCATGGATTGCCCGCTAAATATGCGCAGATGCGTATGGAGATAGTGCTCAATTTAGTGGACCTGCAATCTGTCAAGCATCGCAAGATAGGGCGTTATTCCAAGGGGATGCTGCAGCGCTTGGGGCTGGCGCAAGCCATGATCCACGAACCGGACCTGCTATTGCTGGACGAACCGATATCTGGGATGGATCCCATCGCGCATGAAGCAATGTTAAAGATATTGTCTGAATTGCGGGACGCAGGAAAAACCATTATTATCAGTTCCCACCGATTGGATTTGATGCCGCGCTTTTGTGATCGCTTTGCTTTAATGTACCGAGGGCGCTTACTGGCGGAGCATTTTGCGAATCGCTGGCTTGCTCAGACCGATGATCGGGTAACGATTACGGGCTTGGATACTGATCAGCGCGCCAAGGTTGCCAAACTTGTTGCCGGTCTAGAGGGTACTTGCTTGGTCGATGGAAATGAAGCGCTCCCGAATCTACAGGATTGGTTTCTCCAAACTGTGCGCGCGCGAGATCAGTTGTAGGTTGCGTCAAATCTTTTGTATGAGGACACTTTCTTTAGCTTCTTTTCGTTCATGCCAGCGTGTGTATTGGCTCAGCTTGCATTCTGTATTGGAAGTGATCCGCCAAAGATTTTTTTGGGTCGTCTTGGGGATGATTTTAGCGCTATTTACGTCGAGCGCGTTGTTGCAGTTTATCGATTTGTCCGATCAGAATATGAAGTTCATTGCTGATTTTGGGGTGGGCATGATTCAGCTTTTGGGGACACTTTTGGTGGTGGTTCTCAGTGTTCAGTTATTTTCGAGTGGTTTCGAAAGCGGGACTATTTGGACTTTGCTGTCCAAACCAATGCTTGCTTGGGAGTACGTGGGGGCAAAATTTTGTGCGATTCAATTGCTGATGCTGGTATGCCTGACGCTGATGAGTGGAACCTTGGCCTGGCAATTATATCTACATGCCGGCGCCGCTGACGAGTTGCAGTATCTGGCGATTGTAGGGTATGGCTTGCTGCAGTGGTTAAAATTTTCAATCTTTTCCAGTCTTGCCTTGATGCTGGCCGCACTATTTCGGCAGACACTTTTGGCGATCATGTTGACGCTTTTGTGCGTATTGATCAGCCATCTGCGCGTCGTTGTTTGGGGGCCGTCCAGCTGGGAGTTTCATGAGGGGGCTAGTTGGATGCGTGCTATCAGTCAATGCGTACCCGATAATCGTTTGTTTCAATTCCCGACAGCAGCCTTTCTGGGGCCTGGCGAGTTTCCCTCACTCAATTATCTAATGTTGATCGTGTATGCACTCACTTATTGTGCTTTGTATTTGAGCGTGGCCAGCTGGGGCTTCAGAAAGCGTCAACTCAATTCGATTGCCTAGTGGACCTTTCGCAGGATAGAGGACGATTCATACGTGGCTGTGCGGAACCTTTGCTCGTTGTCGGCTGGGTCTGCGCCTTTCTTTGTTTTTTTGTTGAGCCTGTCGAATCCCGTTTGCGTGCGGACCGGGACATGATTGATCCGCTGCCAGCCGTGGACTCAGTGCAGGAGTCCAATCGTGAGGGCGCTGTGTTCGCATTACTGGGTGGCTTTAGAAGCTTGTTTGCGAATTTGCTGTGGCTGGAAATTTATCAGGCTTGGGAGCAGTGCGATCGACTGCGTCTTGAGCGCTTAATCCCCACTGTGATGCAATTGAACCCTGAAAATGAATATTTTTGGGTGCATGCGGCTGGCATGCTGGCCTACGATGTTCCACACTGGCGGATTGAGGCAGCCGGTGGTTCCTTGACTGTGAATGCCGATCTGCAAAACAGGATGCATCGAGTTCAAGCGGAAGCGGCTCTCTCTCTGCTGGAGAGGGGCCTTCAGTGGCAGCCCGCATCGCTGAAGCTACATCTGGAGGCGGCCCACATTTGCGTCAATAAGCTCTCAGATTACGAAGGTGCTGCCAATTGGTTCTACCAGGCGAGTCAACTTTCCGATGCGCCTGATTATGTCAGCAGAATGTACGCTGATCAACTGATTTACTTGGGACGCTTGGACGAAGCCGTCAACTTTTTGGAGCAGCTGGCTGAGCGCTTAACGGTGGTCGATCCGCAGCAGCAGTTAGGCCTGGTGCAGCGACGCATCGAAGCGCTTCGCCAGCAAATGAATCCCTAAGCGGTCCAAAATGCTGGTGGGGGGGGGGCTGTTGATGAGCTGAGAGCGCTTAATAAACGTCTTTAAGATAGCGCTTATCGGCCTTCATCTGTTTGACGTAATCAGCCGCTTGTTCCGCAGATTTTTTGCCTGCAGTTTCGATAACTTGGTGTAAGGCTCGATCGACATCGGCTGCCATACGACTCGCATCGCCACAGACACAGAAGTAGGCGCCTTCCTCCAACCACTGATACAGTTCTTGGCTGTTGGCGAGCATGCGATCTTGGACGTAAACTTTTTCAGATTGGTCTCTGGAGAAGGCGGCATCCAATTTACTCAACAAGCCTTGTTTGAGGTAGCCTTGCCACTCTGTCTGGTATAAGAAATCGGTGAGGTAGTGTTGGTCGCCAAAAAAGAGCCAGTTTTTTCCCTTAGCCCCTGTGGCCGCTCTTTCTTCGATGAAAGCGCGGAAGGGCGCAATCCCCGTGCCTGGGCCGACCATTATGAGCGGCGTGTTGGGATCGTCTGGCAGCTTAAAATGCTTGTTGGGGCTGACGAATACGTCGACCGTTTGTCCGACTGGCAGGTCATCAGCTAAGAAGCTTGAGCAGACTCCCTTTCGATCACGACCATGGCTGTTGTAGCGGACGACGCCCACGGTTAGATGGACTTCGTTCGGGTGTGCTTGCAGACTCGAAGCAATTGAGTACAGGCGGGGAGGGAGCTTTCTCATGGTCGAGACGAGGTCATTGGCCTGCAGCTGTTTAACAGGATAGTCGATCAAGAGGTCGATAATTTCTCTGCCTGCGATGTATTCCAAGAGGGCCTTTTTATTCTCAGGCATCAGTCGAGTATTCAATGCCTCGGAGTTTGCCAGTTCGGCATAGCGCTTGATGACGGGGACTGAGAGCGCGGTGATGTCCAATCGTTTCTTAAGCGCATCTCCAAGGCTGAGCTTCTCATTCTTGATCTGGACCTGACTGTTGGGCGCGAGTTTCGTTTGATCCAAAATAGCCGTAACCATCGAGTCCGCGTTGTGCGGGATGACCGCGAGCGCGTCGCCAACGGTGTAATCCAAACCAGAGCCTGCGAGGTCGAATTCCAAATGTATCGTTTCTTTGTGAGAGCCAGCACCATTTAGCAGTACGCGCTCTTTCAGCAGTGATGGAAAGGGGTTTTTGCGAGAGTACGCCTCTTTAACCACAGGGGCTGCGCTGTTGAGCACTGAGCTGGGGGCGCTTGTCTGACTCAGCAGTTCAAATTCTTTGATTACGGATTGCTTCCAGCTTTCAAAATCACTATCAAAATCGACATCGCAGTCGACACGGGTTACCAGTCGCTGCCCTCCCAGCTCTTCTAGTCGACGGTCGAAATCTTTGCCCATTTTGCAAAAATGCTCGTAGCTGCTATCACCCAGGCTGAGAACTGAAAAACGCGTACCTTCCAGTTTGGGCGCATCGGCACCCATGAACTGATCGTAGAAATCGAGTGCATTTTCGGGTGGATCGCCTTCCCCCCAGGTACTGACCAGCACCAGTAAGTTGTCAACGCCCTGAAGGCGCTGAGCATCGATGTCGCCCATGCTCAGCACACGTGATGTCCAACCAGCACTTTTGGTCGCTTGCGCCATGCTGTCTGCGAGACCCTCGGCATTTCCCGACTCCGAGCCAAAAAGAATGGTGAGCTCAAGTGGCTTTGTCACGACAGCTTCTTGCGCAGCCTGATTCGCTTGGTTGCGAATGCCGGACAGGAAGCCCTCAAGCCAAATGATTTGATCCCGACCCAGCTGTGGTATGACTTGATTGAGTGTACTGAGTTGCTCAGGCTGAAAGGGGGATGATGCGGGTATGGATGGAAGCGAGTGGCTCATAATTCTATACAAAAGTGAATTAGGTAAGCTAAATTTAGTCGAAACGCTAGCTCGAATTCTTGTTTTTGGCAATTTGTAGTACTTTTGATTTTGGCATACAATTAACTAGCGAACATCTGGTATATTTGTTGCCTATTTGTATTCTTGGCTTATTTTATGCAGATTTCGTTTGATAGTGGAACTTTTTGCGATGCATAGGTTCTTAAATTTTGTTAACTCAATTCATTATGACTTTTATATTTTTAATTATTATCCCGATGCTGATTGGTTTTTGGGCGCAGATGAAGGTGAAAAGCGCGTATGGCAAGTATAGTTCTGTGGCCTCTCGCAACAGGATAACGGGTCGCGAGGCCGCGGAAGCCGTCATGCAATCTGCTGGCATACAGGATGTTGAAATCGTCGAATGTCATGGGACTTTGACGGATCATTATGATCCTAAAAACAAGCGGCTAGCTCTGAGTCGTGATAATTTTCATGGTTCCAGTTTGGCGGCATTGGGCGTTGCTGCGCACGAAGCAGGGCATGCCATCCAACACCAGCAAGCCTATGCGCCTCTTAACCTGCGGATGGCTTTGGTGCCTATTACCAGTTTTGCATCGCAATTGTTACCGATTGCCATGTTTGGTGGTTTTTTTCTTTTCCACAGCCCATTATTTATCAATCTAGGGATCGGTATCTATATTATCCTGACGATTTTCCAATTAGTCACTTTGCCGGTGGAATTTGATGCCAGCAAACGGGCAAAGCTGCAGTTAGCGAATCTGGGGATTATTGAGGCTGATGAAATGCCGGGTGTCACGCGGACACTGGATGCAGCAGCTTACACCTATGTTGCGGCCTTCGTTTCCAGTTTGGGTTGGTTGCTGTACTTGCTGGCTGAGCGTCGCTAATGCGAGTTTTGTGGGCCGCAAAATTAGCGCTTCGCGCCTAAGCGATTACGGTAATCTTCGTAGCCAAAACGCTGCTTAATTTGCAGGCCATTTTTTCCTGAGTAGGTGCAGATGGCGGGCAAGGGTACGCCATTGAAGGTGTTCGTTTTGACCATTGTGTAGTGTGCCATATCTAAGAAGCGAAGTCGCTGGCCAATCTGCAGAGGTCTATCAAATGAGTACGTGCCGAAGGTATCACCCGCGAGGCAAGATAGGCCGCCCAATTGGTAGTTAAATCGATGAACGCCTTCTTCGGCAGCGTCCAATATACTGGGGCGATAGGGCATCTCGAGTACGTCGGGTAAATGACAGGTGGCCGAGCAATCTAGGATTGCATGGAACTGTTGATTATTTTCGAACAAGTCCAGTACTGTAGTGGCCATGAGCCCAGTGTGCAGCGCAACCGCTTCCCCTGGCTCTAAATAAATCTCCAGTTTATAGTGCTTTTTGAAGTGTTGAATAATCGCGCATAATCTTTCGATCTGGTAGCCTGGGCGCGTTAAATGATGGCCGCCGCCAAAATTAAGCCACTTCATCTGGTGTAACAGGTCTCCGAATTTTGCTTCAAAGGCTTGGGCAGTGCGCTCAAGTGCATCTGCATCCTGTTCGCACAAAGTGTGGAAGTGCAAGCCGTCAATGGATGCCAGGAAATCTGCCTGAGCCTGTCGTAGAAAGTGGTCGAGCTGAGCTCGTGTACAGCCTAAGCGTGAGCCCTTGGCGCAAGGGTCATAGAGTGCGCAGCCTCCCTCGGAGTGTTCGGGATTGATGCGCAAGCCAAGCTGAATTTTATTGTTATCGAGGAGTAGTGCGCGCGAGTTCTCTAATTGCTGGGGACTGTTGAAGACCAGTGTGTGAGCGAAGCGAGCTAGGGTTTTGATTTCATCTGCCTTAAACGCCGGGGAGTAGATATGTTGTTCGCCTCCAAAATAGTCGCGTGCTAATAGGGCCTCATGTAAGCCGCTGGATGTCGTTCCGGCCAAGTGTGGTCGAATCGTCGGAAAACAGTCAAAACTGGCAAAGCCTTTTAGTGCAAGCAATATCTTTGCGCCGCTGGTAGCTGAAACATGAGCTAATATGCGCCCATTTTGATCTAGCAAATCCTCATGGATAATGAAGCAGGGCGTGGGAGTCTTATCTAGTGGGATTTCTCGCATCGCTTGGATGCGTTCAGCACTCAATGCAGGCGTGGTATTTTGGCTCATTGTCGTTATGAGAGCGTTGTGGTTGGAAACCGAAAAAAATACGAAAGTTAAGGTTGCAATTCATCCAAGCAACTGTAATGTCCAGCGCTTTTCTGGATGGTAGCATCTAGGGATCTTTATTAGTGACCATTATGCAAGAGTACAAATTAAATATTTTAAATCGTGATTCTGTTGGGCGCGGCCCCGCGAAACGCCTGCGGCAGCAAGGACGTATACCTGCGTCCTTGTATGGACAGGGAAAGGCGCGTTCGGTCTCAGTGAATTGTGATGAATTTCGAGCAGTTAAGAGTGCGTTAGTTGGTAAAACTGCCTTAATTGAACTAACTGATGACGCTGGCGACAGTGCCTTGGCATTGGTACAGGAGATTCAACGCGATGCCATTCGGGACAACATTAAACACGTAGACTTTCTTCACATCGAGCCGGGGCAAAAGTTTAAGGCAACGGTTCCGCTTCACATTGTGGACGAAGATACTTGTGTCGGTGTCAAACAATCCGCAGGTGTTCTCGATCAAAGGGAGCGGGAGCTTGAGATCAGTTGTACGCCAGAATCTCTCCCGGCGTTCATTGAATTGAGTGTCGCTAATTTAGCAGCCGGTGAGGTGATCACTATTTCTGATGTGACGGCACCTAATGGCGTTGAATTTTTAGCTGCCAGCAGTCGTGTATTAATTGCCTGCCAAGGCAGCTAATGCGATCACTTTAGAGTATCCTTAGTTTACTTAGCTGGTTAACTGAACTAGCTATTCGTTCTTTCACAATGTCCATCGCAGTGATAGCTGGTTTGGGGAATCCCGGCCATAAATACTGCAATACCCGCCACAATGTTGGTTTCTATGTACTGGATTGGTTCGCCAAACAGCATCGATTACAGTGGGATGTTAGTCGTGCACATGACAGTTTGACGGCCACTGTATCGCTAGATCGTCAAAAAGTGCTGTTAGTAAAGCCGCAGGCGTACATGAATCAAAGTGGTCCACCCTTAGCTGCATTGCTTAGGTATTATCGTTTTGAGTTACAGCACCTATTGGTGATTTATGATGATATCGGTCTAGAGTTAGCACGTAGTAAATTAACCTTCGCAGGCGGAGCTGGCGGCCATAATGGTATTCAAAGCATTGTGGACGCGCTTGGCTGTGATTTTTTACGCTATCGCATTGGAGTTGGGGCCAAGCCTAATAAAGAGATGGACTTAGCTGAGTATGTACTCAGTAATTTTAAGCAACACGAACAAAAAACACTCGCGAATAGTCTCGACATGTACAGCCAGAATATTGAACGGATATTGACTGTCGATCGGGCGCTTGCCATGAATCATATTAACCAACGAAAAGTCTCTAGCACACATGAGCGCACTTAATACCAAGCCATATAAAACTACATTTATCCTCGACCTGCGGTCGACCGATCAGGAGTCAGCCGCAGTACTGACTGATTTGAACGATCTGCTACAGTCGCTGGGTGCGGATGTTTCCGCCTCGGAAGATCTGGGATTGCGTACCTTTGCTCGCGCGGCGGATCGCCGTTATACGCAAGGACATTACGTGGAGATTCAATTTGCTGCTGCCAGCTCCGTTCCTGCTCAGTTGAAGGAGAAACTGAAACTGGATAAGCGGATCAATCGTATTTTTGTTGAAAAACAATAAGCAGCGCTTCAGTATGCTTAAGCATGGCATCATTCAATAAAGTTATCTTAATGGGCAGATTGACCCGCGACCCTGAAACTCGGGTAACGGCCTCTGGTCTGACGATCTGCAAATTAGGCTTGGCTTGTTCCCGTGCTTACGCAACCAAGGATGGTGAGCGCAAAGAGGAAACGACTTTTATTGATGTGGATGCTTTTGGTAAGCAAGCCGAAGTGATTACGAAGTATATGCGTAAGGGACGCCCGATAATGGTGGAGGGTCGCTTAAAGCTGGATCAGTGGGAGTCCAATGATGGTCAGAAGCGTAGCAAACTGGGCGTTGTGCTCGAAACTTTTCAATTTTTAGGTAGTCGAGACGATGCGGCTTCAGGAGATGCGGGGCAAAGTTATGAGCGCAGTTCACCGCCAGCCCGCAGTCAGGATACCGCTGCAAACAATTCCAGCGTTTCTGATGCAGATGCTTTTGACGATGATGTCCCTTTTTAAAGGTGCTCTCACCACAGTATTTATATAAATATTCAAGCAATTTTTTATTATGGCAAACAATCAAGTTCTTCTTACTTCTCCAATCAGCGGTCTAGGTGCTGAAGGGGATACAGTTACAGTTAAAGCGGGTTATGCTCGCAATTTTTTACTGCCTCGCAAATTAGCATTGCCCATCACACAGGCCAACAAAAAGCAGGTGGCGGCACTCTTAAAATCCCGCGAATCACGCGAACAAAAAGAGTTTGAAGATGCGCGTGCTCTTGGTGAACGCATCGCTTCCGTTAGCATCGCCATTGCGGTTAAGACCGGAAAAGGTGGCAAAATGTTCGGGGCCGTTACTTCTAGTGATCTAATTGAGCGATTAGCTGAAGATGGGATTACGCTCGGTAAAAAACAATTAGCACTAGCGCAACCAATCAAAGAACTGGGTTCTCATGCGGTTACTTTAAAGCTGCACACCGCTGTTGATTGTGAGCTTAAGTTTGAAGTGGTTTCTGAGAATCCCATCGAAGAGGCTGACGAAGCTGACTCGGAATAATTCGACTACCAGTTTAAGGGCTCTTCGACGGTGTATCGATGGCGTTAGATCCAGCGCTTGTTTCAGATAAAAATCGCTTTCGAAGACGTGATCGTTCGGAGGTCGCTACTGCTGGGGTCGACGATGCCGTACGGGTGCAGCCGCACAATATCGAGGCGGAGGAAGGCTTGCTGGCAGCGTGCTTGATTGATGGGGGGCGTGATGTCCTTACGGATTGTATTGAGTCTAAAATCGTCCCCGAATTTTTCTACAAGCAGTCACACCAAGCAATTTACCGTTCGCTGTTATCGCTGTACGAAACTGGAGATCCTATCGATGAAATTTTATTGTACGATTTCCTGCAAAAAGAGGGATTAGAAGAGCAAGTTGGTGGAATTGAGGCGATTTACACGATACAAGATCGGATTGAGACTCCGGCCCATGCACGTTATTTTGCCAAAATAGTTCATGAAAAGTACTTGCTCCGGCGACTGATTCGGACCTCTCGAGAGGCCATCGAAGCTTGCTATGATCAGCAAGACGATATGAGCGCCTTTATTGAAAAGATTGAGCAAGATATTTTTGAGATTAGCCGAGATCGTATTACCGACGCGGCTAAGCCGATTCGAGAGTCCTTGGATGAAGCTGTTTCAGATATTCATGCGCTCCTAAACGGTAAGGATGATGCTGATGGTGTTCTTTCTGGCTATCGTGATTTAGATGGGATGACCTATGGGTTTCATCCTGGAGAAATGATCGTATTGGCCGCCCGTCCATCAGTTGGCAAAACGAGTCTTGCCATGAACTTTGCGGAGCATGCTATTATTCCGGATGGTGGTCGCAAGCCAGCAGGGGTGCTTGTCTTTAGCTTGGAGATGACGGCTGCGCAGCTTGCGATGCGTTTGATTTGTAGCCGGGCTCGGGTGGATATGAAGCGAATTCGAGACCGGGTGATCTCAAAGCAAGATTCCGCGGATATCGCGGCTACTGTTAAAGAGTTGAAGGAAGCACCGCTATGGATTGACGATGCCTCCAATTCGACCATTCTGGATTTGCGGGCTAAGGCACGCCGTTTGCACACTAAAAGTCCCCTTGGCTTGGTGGTGGTTGACTATTTACAGCTGATTCGGGGTACGGATAACCGAGTGCAGCGTGAGCAGCAGATTGCAGACATCTCTCGTGGGATGAAGGGCATGGCCAAGGAATTGGGCGTCCCCGTGGTGGTGCTGTCACAGTTAAATCGTGAGTCAGAAAAGGAGAATCGTGATCCTCGAATTTCCGATTTGCGTGAGTCTGGATCAATTGAGCAGGATGCCGATGTGGTGCTGCTTCTGCATCGTCCCAAAAAGTCAGATGACGAGGAAGAGGGGCTTGGCGAAAATCGCTTACCAGGTGATGTTGAACACATCAAACTCATTATTGCCAAACAGAGAAACGGGCCAATTGGCGATATTGACCTAACTTTCGTTCGTCGCTACACCCGCTATGAGAACTTTCGGCGTTAAAAATATGCCTGCTGGGATACATATTATGAGAAATTATACATTATTTGACTGCAATCTGATCTCAATGATCGGATTTTTATTACTTTTGAGTCCCATACACATTCAGGCACAATCAAATTCAGCAAATGTTGCGATGGTACAGTCGGTTCAAATTGAGTTTGATGGCTTTCGCTCGACTAGTGATAGTTTTATCCGTAACAATATTCAGATCCGCAAAGGCATGCCCTTAAGTTCTATTTTGATCGATCAGTCGATACGCACCTTGTACAATACGGGACAGTTTGAATTTGTGGAAGTAGATGTTCTGAATAAGCAGTCCAATGGTGTTGATTTGCTGTTTAAACTCGTCGCTAAATATACTATAGAGCGTATTGAATTTGAGGGTAATGATGCTTTTTCAGATAAACGTTTGCTAGATAAGTCCGAGATTGAAGTCGGCGATTCACTCGATGAGTATGTTTTGAATCTAGCGTCTGATGCGATTGTTGATTACTATATTGAAAAGGGCTACCCCGACGCACAGGCCAGCTACAGTATTCAGCGCAGCCCCAGCCAAGGTCAGGCAGTTATTGGATTTGTAATCGACGAGGGCAATAAGACACTGATTAAGCGGATCAATTTTAGTGGTAACGATACCGTTGCTGCGGACGACTTACGAGATGAGCTGGAATTGAAAAAAAGGGGATTTTGGTCCTGGTTGTCTGGATCGGGTAAATTGGATCCAGTCGAATTAGAAGCGGATGCTGAGCGTTTGCGTAGCTATTACCGAGATCTTGGCTACTTAGACGTCGCACTACGATCCGAAGATATTACTATCAATACCGTCGACGACGAGCGCATTGAAATTCTCTTTAAGTTGAATGAAGGCAAGCGCTATCACTTGGGGGAAGTATCGATCGCAGGTGCTAAACTTTTCCCTGAGGAAAGTTTACTCGCCGCGCTGAAATTGCGCGAGGATAACTATTTTTCACCGACTGCCATCGACGCAGCGGTGGCGGATTTGAGAGCATATTTCACCTCAAGAGGTTACTTAGAGACTCGGGTGCGGGCTCAGCGTCAGCCAAATACAGCGAGTGGACGGATCGATGTCGTGTTCAGGGTTGAGGAGAGTGAAAAGTTCTACGTCGAGTCGATCAATGTTGAAGGCAATACTAAGACAAAAGCGCAAGTCGTTATTCGTGAGCTAGCCTTACGTCCCGGAGATGTTTTTGATCGCAAGCGGATGCAAGTGAGTGAGTCTCGATTGCGCAATACAAGCTTCTTCGAAGAGGTTCGATTGGAGCCACAGCCGACGGCAATTCCCGGGCGTAAGGATTTGGGCATCAGTCTGCGAGAAGGGCGTACTGGTAGTTTTACTTTTGGAGCTGGGTTTGGTTCTGTTGAGAAAGCGACTGTGTTTTTCGAAATGGCTCAGGGGAATTTTGATTTATTTAACTGGGGATCTGGTTTTCAAGGAGATGGGCAGAAGTTTCGTTTTCGCGCATCTTTGGGGTCCGTGAGTAATCAGTTAACGATCGCTTTTGAAGAGCCATGGCTCTTTGAACAACGTCTCGCATTTGGAACTGAAATTTTTCGATCGGAATCCGATTACAACAGTAGTGATTATAATGAGTTGCGCACCGGTTTGGAATTTTATCTACGCCGCCGCTTATTTGAATTAGTTGAAGGACGACTTTCTTATCGTATCGAGCAAGTCGAGATTATGGATGTGGAACATCCTAATGGCGGAACCGGTGTCGTTGTTAATGATGGGGTAGCGGATGTATTTCAGGCCGCTGAAGGGAAAGAACTCGTTTCAAAGTTTGGGTTGACGCTTTTGCGTGATAATCGTGATTCCTTACTCTTCACTCGTGTGGGTAATCGCACCAGCATTGCCAATGAGTTTGCGGGTCTAGGGGGTGATGTGAATTATTTTAAGTCGGAATTGCGTACGGCCCATTTTATGCCGACTCATGATTATTTGGAGCAGACCTTTTCCATTGTTGGGCGTTTAGGTGCTGCAGTTCCATTTGGTCAGAGTGAGCAAATGCCTTTTTATGATCGTTTCTATTTAGGTGGGCCTGAAACTTTGCGGGGCTATGATTATCGCGAAATTGGCCCACGTGATCCAGATGATGCCAGTGAGTCGATCGGGGGAAACACCTACGGTCTGTTGTCGTTTGAGTATGCTTTTCGGGTTGCTGAGCCTCTGGGACTGGTAGCGTTTTATGATGTCGGGTTCGTCAATTCCGGGGATTACGACTTTTCTTTGTCAGATTATGCCGACAATTGGGGCATCGGAGCTCGTATCATGATTATGGGGTCACCGCTGAAGTTGGACTTGGGAATCCCGATTACCGCTCCGAGTGGTTTAGGTGGGGGCACTCAATTTAATTTTTCTTTTGGGACTCGCTTTTAAGTTATCGCGTCTTATCAACAAAAATCCTATACACACGATTCAATACTTATGAAAAAAATAATTTCTTTGTTTGCTGCATTCACATATCTATTTGGGAGTGCCTTATTGGCCCAAAAAGCCGCTCCTACGGTAGCGACTATCGATATTCAGTTAGTTCTAAAAGAGTATGGAGCTTTTCAGGCGGCATTATCTAAAGTTCGCGATTCGGTGCAAAATGTTGAGAAAGAAATGCAGCGCATGCAGGAGAGTTTGCAAGCAATCGTCGCTGAGGGTAGAGAGGTCGAAACGGCTGCCCAAAATCCTGCAGCCAGTGATGAAGCGCGCAAAGCCTCGCAAGAGAAACTAGTCGAGCTACAAAAGCAGCTGCAGTCGGAGCAGGCCACGCTGCGCCAATATCAACAACAAGCTCAAAAGCTCAGCCAAGAGGGGCAAAAAAAGGAGTTAGAGCCGCTGCAGCAAAAGGCATTGGAAACTTCTAAGGAAATAGCGCAAGAAATGTCAGTCGACTTGCTATTGCCATCCGGAGCCCTTGTATATTCTGCTCCAGCGCTAGATTTGTCACAAGCTGTCATTGATCGTTTGAACGCCCAGTAAGCGCTTGAAATTGCTGGGAAATTTTGCTACCGACTGCACGATTTTCAGATTAAATGAGGTTCGCACTGTCAGTTGCCAAAATTATTCAGTTAATTGGTGAAGATTGTTCGCTGGAGGGAGCCTACGCCGGCGATATTGGTGCTATCAGTTCTTTGGGGGAAGCTGAGCCGGGTGATTTGTCGTTTTTGGGCAATCTCAAATATCGCTCCGATTTAGCAAATTCCAGAGCTTCTGTGATCTTAGTCCCGCAGGACGAGCCCTTTACTGCTGGTGCCAACCAACTGCTGATAAAGGTTACAAACCCCTCATTGTCTTTGGCATTAATCTGTCGCTTTATTGAGTCTCAATTGTCGCCAGCACCGACTGCTGGAATTCATGCAACTGCAGTTATTGAGCAGGGGGTGGAGGTGGCCCCTGATGCATCGATTGGTCCGTTTTGTTATCTCAAGACTGGCGCTAAAATTGGGCCTGCAGCCATATTGGACAGTCATGTTTGCGTGGGCAAAAATGCTGTGGTGGGACCATCAAGCTACTTGGGGCCTCAAGTGGTCCTCTCGGATTTCAGTCAACTGGGGGCTCGCAATCGGATCTCAGCAGGTGTTGTGATTGGAGCCGACGGATATGGGTATGAGTATCACGAGAAAGCGCATCGACGGGTTCCGCAAATCGGTCACGTTGTGACGGGGGATGATGTGGATATTGGGGCAAATTCCACCATTGATCGCGCACGATTTGGGGTGACGTCTATTGGTCAAGGCACTAAAATTGATAATCTCGTGCAAGTTGCTCATAATGTTCGAATCGGAGCACATTGTTTGATCGTGGCGCAAGTTGGCATTAGTGGCAGCACGGTACTAGAAGATGGCGTGGTGGTCGGTGGCCAAGCCGGCATCGTGGGACACCTCAACATTGGTGCGGGAAGCCAGATTGCTGGGGCCAGTGTGGTGACGCACTCGCTGGAAGCAAATTCGAAGGTGCGCGGTTATCCGGCAGAGCCGATGCTATTGTTTAATCGAGTTTCAGTTTTACAACGCAAACTGCCCAGTTTGTTCAAGCGCTTTTCACAACTGGAGCGTTCCTTGCAAGTTGACTCATAACACAGATTTACGAATGAAAGATAATACGCTAAAAATATTTTGTGGCAATTCCAATAAGGCGCTCGCCTCTGAAATTTGTCAGTATTTGGATGTCCCACTTGGCAAGGCGGATGTGATGAGTTTTCCTGACGGGGAGAGCTTTGTGCGGATTAATGAAAATGTACGTGGGAACGACGTATTTATCATTCAATCAACCTGTAATCCGGCGAATCAAAATTTGATGGAATTATTCATCATGATTGATGCGGCGCGTCGCGCATCTGCCAATCGCATTACGGCAGTGATTCCTTTCTATGGCTACGCTCGGCAAGATCGCAAAGATCAACCCCGAGTTCCGATTACGTCCAAATTGGTAGCCAATTTATTGGTCTCGGCAGGTGCCAATCGTATTTTGACCGTCGATTTGCACGCTCAACAGATTCAGGGATTTTTTGATATTCCAGTCGACCATCTGTATGCATCTCCTGTATTATTTGAATCGCTTAAGAAGATAGATTGTGAGAATTTAACACTTTTTTCTCCCGATGTTGGCGGTATGAAAATGGCCTCAGCTTACGCCAGTATGTTGGATGTTCCACTGGGTTTTATCGCCAAACGTCGCACTTCCGCGGAAACAGTGGAAGCGGTTTCACTGGTGGGCGAGACCGATGGGCGCGATATTTTGTTGGTCGATGATATGACCGAAACCGCTGGCACTTTGTGTGCGGCGGCTGAGCTGTTAAAGAAAAATGGTGCCAGAAGCGTGATGGCAGCGGTCAGTCACGGGGTCCTCAATGAAATGGGCTATGAGCGCTTGAGCTCCGGGCTGTTGGATCGGTTGATCACGACGAATACGACCCCTGTGGAGCGCCGTTCGGGACTCCCCATTACGGTGCTGAGTGTTGCTGCTCTTTTGGGTGAAGGTATTCGCCGAATTCACAACAATGAAAGTGTGACGGGACTTTTTAATATCAAAGGGTTTTAATCTGAGCGAACCAGGAGCTTTCTTGGAACTACTACTCGGTACCTGTGTCATAATTGTATACATTATTTACGCTTTAAACTATGATCACAAAGAAGACTGTTACCTGTGTACTCACATTTTGGCTAGGATTTTGCCTTTCGGCCTTAGCTGAAAATACACAACTAGACGTTCGTTTAGACGAAAGGGCGGTTGAATCCGTTTCGCAACAAGTCCGCGTCAGCTATGCTGATGTCCTAGAGGGAGCAACACCGTCGGTCGTGTCCGTTTACACCACCGAAATTGTAAGCGCGGCTGCAAACCGTCAGATTCCTGAGTTTTTTCGTCATTTTGGGATTCCTGTTCCCCCTGGTTTGGAAGCAGAAAGTGAAAAAAAGGAGCGTCGTGAGCCTTTGGGGGTCGGTTCCGGAGTAATTGTTTCCAGCGACGGCTACATTATCACCAATCACCACGTGGTAACCGGTCGTGACGGGGACGTGGCTGATGAGATCAAAATTCGCTTGAGTGACGATCGAGAATACCCTGCCAGCTTAATTGGTTCCGACTCAAAGACGGATGTCGCTGTCCTTAAGGTAGAGATTGAAGATCCCCTGCCAGCAATTACGCTCACGACGAGCCAAAATTTAAGAGTCGGGGACATTGTATTCGCGATCGGCAATCCGCTCAATGTTGGGTTGACCGCTACGCAAGGTATCATCTCGGCGACGGGTCGTACTTCTTACAATATACTGGGGCCTGGGGCTTATGAGAATTTTGTGCAGACGGATGCCGCCATCAATATGGGCAATTCGGGAGGGGCGCTCGTCGATGCTATGGGACGTTTGATTGGGATCAACACTGCGATTGTCTCACGTTCGGGAGGCAGCAATGGAATTGGTTTTGCCATTCCCACGGATCTCGCGCTGAATGTAGCGACGAAGTTGATCGATAGCGGCCACGTTCCGCGTGGTTTACTGGGTCTGATTCCTGAAAATTTGGATCGAGATGTCGCCGATGCCTTTGGCTTAGACTCAACACTCGGCGCATTGGTCACTGAGGTGATGGCAGATTCTCCAGCGGATGAAGCGGGCATTCAACATGGAGATGTGATCGTCCAAATTGATGGCATCACGATTAAGTCGGCGCCCCAGTTGAGGCTCGTGGTCTCTCAAATGCTACCTGGCAGTGAGGTTGAGGTGACTTTAATTCGTGCGGGAAAACGGCTGCAACGCGAGGTGACCCTCGGAAGTGTGGACGACCCTATGGCTCAAAATGGATCCGTGAATAGCAAGTTACTGGAAGGGGTGTCCATTCAAGTGCTTGACGATGCATTGCGGGAGCAGTTTTCGATCCCAATTGAAATTGATGGGGTCGTGATTACGGATGTGCGCATTGATTCTCCTTACGCGAATACGCTTGTGGAGGGACTTGCGATTACGGATGTGAATGGTGAGGCAATTGACTCTGTAAAAGACTTTGCTCAGGCCATAAAAGTTGGTGCTAACCGACTCTATGGTTGGTACGGGGGGATGCGGCGCTATATCGGCCTACGTGTGCGAGCAAACTAGTTTGAGTGTTGATGACTGAATCGTGGTCGGGGTCCTTTAGGGGGTTATCTGTCCAAGTGTTTCGGATTCTTAAATGACTATGCTCGACTCGATCAAAGTCGGTTTATCCTCGGTCATGTATGCTGATGTCGAGCTATTTTTCCGCCGCATTCATTCCGAAGGAGAAGGCACTTTTATCGAGTGCGAAATTGACGCTCAGAGCACCCAGCGCACCGCAGGGATCCCTTTATGTTTTATGGTCGCTTAAATCGGCGATGGGGCAGCTGCTGTATCTGATTGCTGGGCGTGTTTGCTGGGCTACAGCTGAGTACGATATCAAAGCATTGAGGTCTCGGGCATTGGACGTCTAGGCTGCGATCTTTTTCTTCAATTGTATACTGAATTTGGATCCGTGCTGCATGCAGATAGAGTCGCTTGGGGGCGGTTTTTTTTAGCACGGATCGGTTGAACTGAAAGTCGCCATAAGTTTGGTCTCCCAGAATGGGGCAAGCATGTTTTTGACATTGCCGTCTTAACTGATGGGTGCGGCCTGTGATCGGGCATAGTTCCAGCAAACTGATGGTTGGGGCTGAGCGGCTAGCAGCCAGCCACTTGAATTTAGTGTGCGCCCGAACCGTTTGAGGATGGCGAGATTGCCGGTAGTCAGCATGCTTGGGAATAAAGTCTTGCCAGTCCCCACGCTCTTTGTTGGGACGATTTCGGACCAGAGCGTAGTAGGTTTTATGGACTTGATGTAGCGCAAACTGCTGTTTGACCACTTGAGAAACCTTGTCATTTAGGGCGATTAAAAGAATCCCCGAGGTGGGACTATCCAATCGGTTAATTAGCCAGCAGCGGCTTATCTGTCCAGCAGCGTTCAGCCAGTGATAGCATTCTTGTTCAAAGTCATAATCTGCACGGATGAGACTGGCTGTGTGATCCTTGGAATTATTCGGATGGGAGCGAATCCCCGGCGGCTTTTCCACTGCGACCATCCCATCCTCATTGGTATAGAGGACGGTTACGGCTGGATGGAAGGGGATATCTGCGGGAGTCATTGGTTCAAATTATAGCCGGACTGAGTCGTTGTTGCTAGCGATTTGAGTCGGAACACGGAGCTAAAAGGCATTAGCGCGCCTGAATAAAGAGGCGAATTGAGATTAGCAGTAGGACGATATTGGGTAACCAAGCAGCAAGCCATTCCTGCAAATAGTGTCGCTCGCCGAGGATCCAACTGATTTGCGTCAGGGCATAAAAAAACAAAAATAAGCCCAAGCACTTTGCGACTCCCACCAGTGGGTTGGTGCGCACCCCACTGGTGGCAAAGGGAATCGCGATGCCCATCACAACGAGACAGCTAAAAGGGGCTGCTAGCAGACTGAGATAGCGCATTTGGTAGGCTTGCATTTGGGGGTTCTGGTCGACGGCAACTGAGCTAATGATTTGCTTGATTTCGTTCAAAGACAATTCCTTGGGGTCTTTGCGCAAGGCCAACATTAAACTGGGGTCCTCACCAAATTGTAAAAAAGCTTCTTCTTGGAAAGTGCGCGCGCGTAGTGGGTCTCCAGTTTCGATATCAAACAATAATTCTCTGCCCGCAATAAAAACCCAATGATTTTGTAGGTCGTCGAAGTAGGCTTCGCGGGCAGAGATACGTTTGTGTTCTGTGCCCGCGCTATTTCTGACATGGACGGTCACGCCTGACCCCATCCATGAGCGTTCACTGAAACGATTCATAAACCACAAGCGATGATCTTGGGTGTTGGCGTAAGCTAAATTGTAAATGAGTCCAATAGTATTTGGATTCTGCGCACGCTCCTCTGCTGCCGTGTACTTCAAATTATCAAAGAGCGCTCGCGAGTTTTCGACGCTTTTCGGCACTAGGTACGCTGTAAAGTAGAGCATGACTAGCGAGCTGATGAGTCCGACAACTATTAAGCTGCGACTTATTTTGAATAAGTGGATGCCACCGACGCGCATCGCAATGATTTCATTATTGCGGTGCAGTGAGCCCATCGACAGTAAGACGGATACCAGCAAAATGATGGGTAAAGTTGCTGGTATATACATGGGTAAGGCCCATGCATAATAGAGCATAATGTCGCGCCACGATGCGGATTGATTCAGTAGGTCGGGCAGGGTATCATACATATTTTGTAGAATCAGCAGTCCAATGACAACGCCCAGCGTCAGCAAAAAACTTTGCAGCCATTCTCTAAATACGTAACGGTCGATAATTCCCATGCGCTCTATGCTATGCCAGCGAATGGCGGCTTGTCACTCTGATTGCTGTCTTTTTTTTCTGGGCAAGCCGCTCTTTTTGCTGTTTATCCACTATTTATGGGGCAGCGTATTAGCGAATCATGGAACTCTCGGGTGGGCATCATTCTCGCTGTGGCGGGCAGTGCTGTCGGTTTGGGGAATTTTTTGCGCTTTCCAGGGCAGGCGGCTGAATACGGCGGTGGGGCCTTCATGATTGCCTACTTTATTTCATTTTTGCTGATTGGCTTACCGATTTGCTGGGCAGAGTGGGCCATGGGGCGTATGGGCGGTCAGGCCGGCTTCAACTCAGCGCCTGGGATTTTTAATTACATAACACGGCGTCCAGCTTTCAAATATCTAGGTGCGCTTGGGGTTTTGATCCCGGTGGTGATTTACATGTACTATGTTTACATTGAGGCCTGGTGCCTCGGGTATGCCGTCAACTTTCTGAGGGGGGACATGCAATTCGCCGCAGTGGAACAAGCCAGTGAATTTTGGCAAAGCTTTATAGGGATTCAGACGGACGGCAGTGCGATCGGTTTTGGCTGGGATCAAGTCGGCTGTTATCTGGTCTTGGTATTTATTCTGAATTTTGTACTGATCTTTCGCGGAATTTCCAAAGGAATTGAGCTTTTTTGTCGCTATGCAATGCCGGCCCTAGTGCTCCTAGCTTTTGTTATCTTATTTCGCGTACTGACATTGGGTGTGCCCGATGCCAATCATCCCGAACGCAGTGTGCAGAATGGTTTGGGGTTTATGTGGAACCCGGCCAAGCAGCTAGTTGAAACGCGTACCAGCCCGACAGAGGAGTGGGAACTTGTAGAGCAGATCGTGGATCCGCAGCGCCTGGAGCTGGCCCGATCGCTGGCGGCGGAGGATCCCCATCAGCGGGTCAGGACGGTCAGTGTTTGGGAGCAACTGGTCAATCCGCAATTATGGTTAGCGGCGGCGGGGCAAATCTTCTTTTCGCTCTCAGTGGGCTTCGGAGTGATTATAACCTATGCCAGCTATTTGCGCAAAAAAGATGATGTGGTCCTCAGTGGTTTAGCGGCTACCAGTGCCAATGAATTCTGTGAAGTTGCGATCGGTGGCTTGATTACTTTACCAGCTGCGGTCACCTTTCTCGGAGTTGCTGGCGTAGCCGGAATGGGCACCTTCGGCCTAGGCTTTAATGTATTGCCGATGGTTTTTTCCAACATGGCGGGAGGCGAAATTTTTGGCTTTCTGTTTTTCTTCTTATTGTTTCTGGCCGCGGTTACCAGTTCCTTGTCGATGTTGCAGCCGGGCATCGCATTTTTGGAAGAGAGTTTAAACATCAACCGCAAGCAATCGGTCACAATTTTGGGCTTCATCACTGCTTTGGGCTGTGGCTTTGTGGTCTACTTCAGTCAGGATGTAAAGGCTTTGGATACCCTTGATTTTTGGGTGGGTACCTGCCTAATTTTCATCTTAGCCAGCATTCAAATTATCATTTTTAGTTGGGTCTTGGGGGTTGAAAAAGGCATTCAAGCCGCAAATGCTGGATCAAGTTTACGCATTCCGCGGATTTTTGGCTGGATTATGAAATATGTGAGTCCCAGTTTGTTGCTTATCATCTTTATCTTTTGGGTATTGAACAAAGTTTTCGGCTTCTCATTGGGCCAGTCCGGTGTTGCTTACAGTTCTTATGTCAAAGACCTCTTTATTGAACCCAACCGAGTCGCTCAATTGAGTGTCTTGCTGGTGGCCGCTGTAGCGACTTTGTTTGTGCTGATCATTGCTTTAAACAAAAACTATTCAAATTATTCAAAAAAGGACGCTTATGACGACTAGTGGTTGGCTCGTTATGTTGGTCTCTGTGGGGGCCGTCACCTGCTTACTAGCAGTTTGTCTCTATCTGGTATTCAGAAGTGGTGATCGCGCTAAACGCTTACATGGGTTGGAGTCGGAAACTCCGGATGTGGATGCGGACTAAGTCGATATATACCTTAAGATAGTTGCCTAGCGGACTTATTTTTGTAAGTGGATTCCATTGCTCATTTATTCTGTAAAGTATTGTTTGTCATTGACTATGTGGTTTATTTGCTTGGGCGGTTTTAGCGATATTTGTGTCTGTTAATATTACGTTAAAGATAAGTCGTTTTCTGATTTAACTTAACATTTGTCTTTTTTTAGACAAACTTAAGTCACACAGGTGTTTTTTAGTGAAAACTCTAGCCATATAACCGCTTACATAATGAAAATAAAAACTAAGTTTATCGTCGTTGGTGTCATCGCCCTCATCTTAATTCTCATATCGGGAGAAACGATCCGGGTTTCTCAAGTCCAAAAGGATGAGGCCTATCTGATTAACTTAGCGGGGCGACAGCGCATGTTGTCACAAAAGATGACCAAAGAATTTTTGCAGTACCAAAAGGAACCCACCAAGGCAAGCGCTGCTACCTTGATGAAGACGGTCAAAGTATTTGATCAGACACTCTCAGCTTTTATTTCGGGCGGATCAACTTCATTGACCTTGGATCCTGACAGTGCCAAGCGGCAGCAAATCGCTGCGATTACGAATCCCGATCAACTGGCTCAGTTGCGCCGAATCAAAACACTGTGGACTGATTTTTCCGGGGCTTTAAATGACTATGTCGAAAATTCGAGTAGTACTGCTGCGGTCTTTGTCGCCAAAAACAATATGGCATTATTGAAAGAGTCCAACGCCGCAGTCACGATCTTTCAGCGAGATGCCTCCGAGCAATCTGGTCGCAATCAGCAAATGCAAATCATCGCAACGGTTTTGACCGCTGGTCTGATTATCTGGTTATTTGTCACCGTGCTGCGTTTGCTAAATCATGTTTCCAAGCTGAGCGAGCGCTTAAATGTCAATGGAACTTGCCTAGATGCTAGTTGCCGAGAGTTGTCGGAAAGTAGCCAATCTGTTGCGGATTCTGCCAGCGAGCAGGCCAATTCGCTGCACGAGATCAGCTCTGCGCTGGAGCAAATTTCCAGCATCTGTGAGAGTAATAATAGCTCGTCTGAGTTTACGAAAAACTTAACCACTGAAGCCAGTGAGCTGACTGAGCAGGGGCTCGCGGATATGAGTGCGCTGAACCAGGCGGTTTCCACTGGTAAGACTTCAACTCAAGAGATGAATGAAGCGATGCAGAATATTCAAGAGGCGGGTTCCTCTATATCAACTGTCATCAAGACGATCGATCAAATCGCATTCCAAACGAATATTTTGGCTCTCAATGCTGCGGTAGAGGCTGCCCGCGCGGGAGAAGCGGGCGCAGGCTTCGCTGTGGTTGCGGATGAGGTCCGTCAATTGGCGCATAGGAGTTCATCAGCCGCCAAAGAAACGACAGATTTGATAGGGACCTCTATTGAACGCAGTGCCGTTGGGGTTAAAGCTTGTGAGCTGGTCGGCTTGAATTTGGAGAAAATTAGTGAATACGCTTCGCAGGCAGGTGAGCGACTTAATGTGATTGCTCAGAAAAGCGCAGACATTGATCAATCTTCCGATGGGATTTTGAATGCGGGTAAAGAACAGCTATCTGGTATCAAGCAGTTAGATTCGGCGGTTGTGAGCTTAAATGAATCAACGACTGGAAATGCGGCTACTGCAGAGGAGACGGCCAGTGTTTCGATGCAAATTAGTGAGCAATCCTCAGAGCTTAAGGAGTCGGTTGATATCTTGCAACAGCTGGCTACCACAGGTAAGGTCAAACTCCATGAGGTCGGGAATCAGCAAGCAAAGAGTAAGGCTGATAGCCATGAGGATACTGCCGAGGATTCGGCCCCAAAAATGCTCGAGTTTAAATAAGTTTTAATCCTTTCAAGGTGCTGTGTTGGACTGGGCATGTATCCAGTTTTGACACAGCACCTTTTTTTAGCGCTGGTCAGTCGAGTCGCTATTATTGCCGTTAGGGCACCTCTGCAAACTTCCCATGTGCCGAGATTGCCGATTTGCTGTGATGCCGGCAAGGCTCTCTCGCCAACGTTTGGGCTGGAAGCCCTGCCTTGGCGAGAGCAACGCCGCCAGCGCACAGCAAGCGGCAAGTCTTTCAGAATGATGCACTTTTGATTCTGAGCTACGTTGGCCTGTGCACGAAGGGCTTACAGTCCTCCTGTGCGCAGAGCCGCCTTGCTCTAAATCAAAATTGCTTTCGTCTCGGTCATGGTAGATTTCCAGAGGTGCCCGTTAGTCTTAATTATCTGGAATAACATCTTGACAAACGCTACAGCTTGTTGGCTGTATGAGCTTGGAAGCTGGTTAGCGTACCAGCCCAATGACTAGTGTGTATTTCACTATTAAATGGCGCATTTTTCATTAATTATTGTCGTTAATGATTCCATAAGTGCCTATCAATTATCAAAATTATAGCTTCTTTCGGAAGCTTTTTTTGTCGTTATTTTCAGGTTTTCAGCAAGGAGTGTCGTTTTTTTCAAATCCATTTAACATTCTGATGATTATATTTTTGCGGTATTTAAAGCTTTTTAATTGATTGTGGTTTGAG
>CAWVTP010000015.1:0-25186 GCA_963933035.1 uncultured Puniceicoccaceae bacterium
CGTTCGTCCGGTGGTGTGAGAGCTTGGGGCGGGCAACCGCCCCCGGCTACTCGATTGCACTCAGCAGGGCGTATTTATTTGGCCGTTATTATCAGGGCACTTCTGGAAACCTACAATGACCGAGACGAAAGCAATTTTGATTTTGAGCAAGGCGACTCTGCGCACAGGAAGGCTGTAAGCCCTACGTGCACAGACCAACGTAGCTCAGGATTAAAAGTACTTCGTTCTGAAAGACTTGCCGCTTGCTGTGCGCTGGCGGTGTTGCTCTCGCCAAGGCAGGGCTTCCAGCCCAACCGTTGGCGAGAGAGCCTTGCCTGCATCACAGCAAATCGGCAATCTCGGCACATGGGAGGTTTCCAGAGGTGCCCATCAATGAAAATTGATGTGAGTCTGTTGCGCGCCCTTTAGTGAGCAGAGTCGCCATTTTCAAAAAATGAGCTTGTCTTGGTCGTGGTAGTTTTTCAGAGCTGCTATGAATATGTAGACTGCATCATCGCTGGACGACATGCAGTTTTACTGTTATTTATGAACGATTTAAGCAATGTTGTCTTACCCTACAGTATTTCATTAACATCACGCCGATAAATCCTTTACCTAGTCAAGATTTCACTGTTAACGTAAAAGCCTATGGAAGAAGATTGGGGAGACAGAATTGTGACTGCTCAGCAGGTGATGCAAGCCGAGGCCGCGGCGATTCAACAAGCCGCAGCGCGAATTGGTCATGATTTTAATCAAGCCGTCGAATTGATCTTAAAGACGCCGTCTAAGCTGGTTATCTGTGGCATTGGAAAATCTGGGCATATTGGATGTAAGCTGGCGGCCACTTTTTCTAGCTCGGGAATTCCGACCATTTTTTTGCATGCGGCTGAGGCGATCCATGGTGACTTAGGTATTTATAAGCCCGGCGATCCGACGATTCTATTAAGCAAAAGTGGCAGCACGGCTGAAGTTTTAAGACTGATGCCATTGTTGCGGCAATTTAAATCGCCGATTATTGCGATTGTGGGTAATGTGGATTCGCCAATAGCGCAGCAAGCAGACGTTGTATTGGATGCCAGTGTTGAACGTGAAGCAGATCCACTCAATTTGATGCCAACGAGCAGTTCGACGGTTAGTTTAGCTTTGGGAGATGCTCTGGCTGCGGCTTTGGTCCAAGAACGAAAGTTTACGGCAGCAGAATTTGCCACTTATCATCCTGGAGGACAGCTGGGGCGTAATTTATTGCTGCAGGTAAAAGACCTGATGCACCCGGCATCGCAAATAGCCTGTGTTCCCATTTCTGCCGATTTACGTGAAGTTGTCGTCGCGATGACAAATTTTCCATTAGGTGCAGCTTGTATTGTGGGCTCAGATTATGAATTATTGGGTATCATTACAGATGGTGATGTGCGTCGAATACTCGCGCAAAGTGGAGATGTTTTAGCGCGTCCGGTTAGCGAGTGGATGACACAAAAACCGATCGTCACAAAAGCATCCGTCATGATCGGCCAAGCCCTACGCGTCATGGAAGATCGTGCTTCTCAAATATCTGTTTTGCCGGTAGTTGCTGACTCTGAGGATCGATTGCTGGGGCTCTTGCGCATTCATGATGCCTACCAACCAACCTATTCTTAGCGCTTAAAAAAGGCGAGGCGTACTTCGCTTGTCTTTCGCTAGTATAAGGGGATGCCCCGATGGATGTCGCTGAAATCTTCCGTTAGGGCTCTCTTAGTTTCATGCGAACGAAGGCATTTAATTCTGAGGTGTCGTCCATTTGCGATTTAAATTCTAGCAAATAATGTGTAAACTCTGAGCGTGTTTGTCCATAGAGGACACTATAAAATACAGCATTCAGGGCACGTGCAGCATTGAAGTATGTTGGATTGATTTCCTGTAAACGAGCTTGTAAGATGCTCATGCGAGCAGCCACATGTTTTTTTCTAAGGGGCTGCTCGCGTTCACTCCATAGTTGTTTTAGGTCAATAGGATCATTCTGCTGATCTTGTAGTCCTTGGAATGTGGCGAGCTCATTTAACCAACGACGTGATACTGCCATGCTTTCGCATAACTCGGATGCTGAGATGGAGATGTCTTTTCGTTTTGAAAACCACCATGTATCGAGCGATTGATTGGATAGCTCAGGAAAAGTTGTTTCCAGTAGAGTCTTCAGTTGACCCGTGCCTAAATAATGAGCGAGTGTCGCTTGAAGGGACTTTTTGTTGGGGCTCATCTGTCGAATTAATTCTAATAAGGCCAAACATTCCCAGCGCGCTGGGTTTAGATCGTAGCTGTTGGTTTTAGTTGTCAAAGACTGCGCTAAACTACAGCTAGGATCCTGACTGAGCTGATTTTTTAGTGTGAGTCGCTCTGCCGGATAAAGTCGTATATAGAGCCATTGTTGTAAGGCAGTCTGTAGCCAATAAGTGCATGTATGCGATTGGCGTAAACCAAATGTATTGTAGCGGTATCGTTTGAGGAACACATCGCAGAGTGCTTGAATGGCGAGCTCTACTGTAAGGCGCTCTGACCACTTCAAATGGAGCTTGTGGTAGCCGCGTGGGTCGAGTTTGATTTGGTAAGCGCTTGCTGTGTCAGACGATTCAGATGGCTGCAGTTCGACAATTATTTTACGCTGTATCGCGCTATTATGAAAACCAGTTAATTGAATTAAATCAGAGGCAATCACCGCACTCAGACGTTCCATCCAAGAGAGTGAAATTGGGTCATGACTAAGGATTTCAAAGTAGGCGTTATCAGCGCTGTAGATTCTTTGAGTTTGATCCTGCCCATAGAGGCTCACAAGCAGAAAGCTCAAGGCGAGCAGTGCACGGATGAAGCTGGGCATTTTGCTTGGATAGTGGGGATACTTATGTGGCTCTATGAGCGTACCTCTTGAGTCCAGAGTACTAGACAATAGGGTAAGTACACGAGCGAACTTGCGAAGTAAGCAAAGCCATAAATTTGTGGCAGCGCTAACAGTATGGCGAGCGCGACGAGGAGTGGGAGCAATAATTGCCAGCGGTAGCGGACACATAGATTTAGAATGCCTGCATAGTCTAACAAGGCGCGAGGTGTCCCTGTTTTCAGCATGAAAAATAGTGCTGCTGGAAATAAGCAAGTTGCCAATGATAGTCCACCTAGCATCGTTAGCGTACCGATGATGTTGATATTCAGCTCTGCAAAACCATATTTGAGTAAACTGGCTAAGATGACCGGGCAAAGCCAAAAAAAGAACCAAGGTACACTAAAGCTTAGACCGTCTTTAAACAGTTGGCCCCAATTCGTCCATTCCGGTAACTGTAGTCTTTGTTTTTCGGATACAGAATTTGAGACTTGGTAGAGATAGCCAAACGCAAAGAAGTGGGCGATTGGAATACAACACAAGATCGCGCCTATGAGTAGATGGTAGCCGAATTTTGGTCGTTTAATTAAATATAAAAAATATTCTTCGAAAATTGGCGTTTTCATCGTGTAATAGTATGCTATTAGTCTAGTATTATGTCATTACAGACAGATAAATTGGATAGCGACAAGGCTCGAATCGGCCAAGCTTTATTAGCTGGGTTGCCCGATTGTGATGCGCGACCTCAGAGACTCCATCGCGCCATGCATCACTCTGTATGTGCGGGGGGGAAGCGCATTCGGCCATTATTGCTTTTAGCATGCAGTGAGTTATACACACCGATAGCCAATGCGCTTCATGCGGCGGTGGCCATCGAGTACTTACACACCTATACGCTTATTCACGATGATTTGCCTGCTGTTGATAACAGTGATTTGCGAAGAGGGCGAGCGACTTGCCACATGGCCTTTGATGAAGCTACAGCCATTTTAGCCGGGGACGCGCTTTTAACCCAAGCATTTAAAATTTTGTCCCATGAGTATAGTGGACAACCTGAATTAGCCTGCGCGCTGATTCGAGATCTAGCGACTGCCGGCGATAGTATGCGATTAATTGGCGGCCAAATGACGGATATTGAGAGTGAGGGGCAGATATTGGCTGCTGAAACATTGAACTTTATTCATCGCAACAAAACGGGCGCGCTTTTGACTGCAGCCATCACCATGGGCCTGGAGTTTTGGCAGCCGAGCAGCCAGCAACGAAAACTGGCGCAAGACCTAGGGCAAGAAATCGGCATGGCCTTTCAGATCATTGATGATATTTTAGATTCGACTGCAGATACACAGCAAATGGGCAAACCTGCGGGCCTAGATTCTAGCGCTAATAAATTCACCTATGTCAGTCTCTATGGTGTCGATGAGGCGAGAAAGCGAGCTGATGTTCACAGCCAGAATGCACTCGAGGCCGCGCACGCTATAGGTGGATCCAATGAACGCCTGCTTGAAATTGCGGAGAAAATTTCAAAACGCTCCTATTGATTGGGTCTATAATAAAATGGTATAAGCTAAGAGAATCAAATATTTAATCTGAATGTCATCATGATAGACCCGTGGACATGAAAGCCTTCAAACTTTTCATTAGCAATATTGACGATTGGTTGGCGACACACCATGACGGTCCACACAGGGACCCTATAATTTTCATTGGTCGAAGAATGCGCTAGTTTACTGGATATGCTCGGTGATAATATCTTTGAGTTCGCCAGGCTTTAGTTTGGCGAGTGTCTTGCCTTTGCGGTCCAAGGTTTCGAAAGTTTTGATCACAGTCTCCGTCATTTTTTCGTGCGTTTCTTCTGAACCGCCGACAATGGAAAAACGCTCAGCTTTTGTTACCCGCTTATGCCCATCATCATTATCTAGGCCAATGCCTAATAGGTGATGTGGCGTATTTCTGCCGATATTTTTGTCTTGGGGAGTCATCGAGTCAAAATGTACTGCTATAATACAATAGCATGCTCACTTAGCAACAGCGAACAAATTTGAATAAAATATGCTTGCAGGTTTGAATCATATCCGAGGTGCCAGCGGCAATCTTTCTCAGACTTGCATGTAGAAGACTCATTATTGCTTAACTTTTATTTTTATCGATAGTTCCAGTGCGTCTTGTAGGCGACTCGCATCGTTGATGGTGATGGCATACAGCATATCCCAAGTGGGCCCTATTTGGGTGCGCAATCCTAGTGTTGCTTCATCAAGTGTATTGTTGTCGGCGTTAAAGCGTAATTCGGATATGGCTGTATAGCGTTCGTTGAGCCGATAGAGACAATCCAGCCAATACTGATTAATCTGTTGATTTAGTTGGGTGCAGGCTAAAGACATTTGCCAACGGTCTCCACTGCGGAGGCTGATTCGGCCTTGCAGCTCCTCAAGCAAAAGATTTCGCGTGCGGAAGCGACTATTCAGGTCAAATTGTAGCCAGTTTGCGGGCTTCAGTGCCAACTGAATCCAGCTGCTCTCCAATGTTTGTTGATTTTCATTATCGTATCGCTTGGATTTTTCGAATAGCAGATCTTGATAAAAATTGAGCTCAGCCAGTGAGCGTGACCCGTAATGTTCGTCACGCGTTTGGTAGTGGTTTTCAATGCCAATTCGCATTAAATGCTGATCGACAATTTGATCTGTATTTCGCATCTCATTCAAATCTAATTGAGTCGGTGCGAGGTTAAAATTAGTCTGATCAATTTGGGCGATTTTTGAGTTCTCATTCTCGATAGCTTGTTGATAGCGATAGCGCACAACTGGCTTTAGGGAATGACGCAGCCCGTTGATATTCCAGCGATGATTACTGACAGGATAGTGTGCATACATCCGGGCTTCCAAATCAAAACCAAGTTCAAATAATGAGCGAGTGACAGCGTTCTCAATAGACGCGGTTTGCACATCTGAATCTAAGGATTGATTTTCATAATGATTGGTTCGCCATCCGAGCTGAGGCGTGAAGGTAAGCCAGTGTTGCAGGGGAATGGGGCGCTGTATTTGGTAACTTAGCTCGAAGCGGTCTGATTGGCTCGGTATGTCTGCCAGTTGCAAGAAATCAGAGTAATCAGCTTGTAAGCGAACGTAGTTTGCAGAAAAGCTATGGTAGGCTTGTGTTTGCAAGATGGGCGTTGGGAGCCAATCAAAACGGACCTCTGGTAGGCGTTCTTGAATTAGGTGGAAGTCGTTGGGTCGATAGCGTGTAAATAAGGACAAGAAGTAGTGGTTCCCATTGTGGACCGCTTCGACAAAATTATCGGGTTGTTGATCGTCTAAAAATAGCGATTCACGAAAGTCTTTTGTCACCTCAGAATCACTCCAATATGTGCCTTTGGCCGTAATGCTGACGTGCTCGCCAACAGATTGTTGATGCCTCCAGTCCAAAAAATAACGATTTGAGTCAATCGTTTCTTCCAGACTATCAATCTGATGTGGGCCCTGATCTTTAATGTAGCCTGTGGTTAGGGCTCCCTCAAGCGCGTATTCTGTTTCGTTGTGAGCGTATTGAAATGTAGGGCCGACAAGGATGCCACGCTTGGAATACATATCAAAATTTAAGCCTGCTCGCAGTGAATCTGTCAGTGAAAATAGACTGGTTGTTTGTAGATGCGTGCCCAATGAGCTGTCTTGACCACCTTCTATATCAAAATAATGTGGAAGTTGGCCAAAATGATGGGTATAGGAAGGCAGTCTGAGTAGTGGCAGCGAACCGATGTAAAGAGTTGGTTTTTGGAAGCGTAGGCTTTGATAATCCGATTGGTTTAGGTAGTCAATTTTCTCTGACTGGATGCGAATCCCAAACAGTTGTTCCGGGTGCCCATAGTAAAATTGACCATTCCCGAATGAGAGCTCGTTAACTTTTCCAGTGGCATGATCCCCAGTTATTAAATAGGGTTCAATACCGGAACGAAAATTCTCTGCGTATAAAGACTGCTCTTTCAGATCAAAACTTAAACGCTGAGTCAGCACGTCGAGCTTGGAATGCTTAAAGTGCACATTACCCTCGGCAGCTGCTGCCGCGTACTCTTTGTAATAAGTGATGCGGTCGGCTTGTACATTCGTGTTGCCTTTACTTAGTTGAGCATCACCACGCGCAACGAGCCGCTGTTTTTTTTCATTGTATTCAATGGGCTCAATCGAGCTCAGTTCCGGCAGCACCGCCAAAAGCTTAGGGCAAATACAGCATGCAATCGAAAAGATCAGTGAAAATGTAAGTTTGCGTTGGCGCACTCTTAGAAGTAGCTGAAATCAAATTGAGTGATTGGTAAGGCTTTTAGGGTACGTTATCCCCCCGAATGCTCAGCTTGTATTTGATCAAAAGCCCAATCTAACCAAGGTAGCAAAGCTCGAATATCACCCGTTTCAACTGTTGCGCCTCCCCAGATTCTGAGACCCGCAGGCGCATCACGATAGCTGCCAAAATCAAGCGCGACCCCTTCAGCTTCTAAGCGAGAAGCCAAGCTCTTGGCGAGCTGCGCTTGTTGCTCAAGCGGAAGTTCTGTGTACCAAGGCGCAACAATTTTGAGGCAGATCGAAGTGCTCGATCGCGTCTTTGGGTCGTCGGCCAAAAAGTCAATCCAATCCGTTTGATCCACCCATTCCGCTAGGCAGTCAAGATTCGCCTTAGACCGCTGAATCAATCCCGATAAACCTCCGGTGGATTGTGCCCACTTGAGCCCATCTAAGGCATCTTCGATGCATAGCATCGAGACGGTGTTGATCGTGGCGCCTGAGAACAAACCCGAGATTAACTTGCCCCCTTTGGTCATTCTAAATATCTTGGGTAGGGGCCATGCAGGCGTGTAGGATTCCAGACGTTCGACGGCTCTAGGGCTCAGTAGTAGCATCCCATGTGCGCCTTCTCCTCCCATGACTTTTTGCCAAGACCATGTCACGACGTCCAGTTTACTGTAGTCGAGATCCATTGCAAATACCGCAGAGGTGGCGTCGCAAATCGTTAAGCCTGCGCGCTCATCCGGTATCCAATCTAAATTAGGTACTCGGACGCCGGACGTGGTGCCGTTGTAGGTGAAGACGACATCATTTTCAAAATCAACGGCCTGCAGGTCAGGTAATTTTCCGTAGTCGGCTAGCCGAGTCTTGGTATTTTTGAGTTTCAGTTGTTTGATGGCGTCGGTCACCCATCCGGATCCGAAGGATTCCCAGGCTAACAGTTCGACACCACGGGCCCCGAGTAAGGACCACATCGCCATTTCCACCGCACCTGTATCCGAAGCCGGAACAATCGCGCACAGGTAATCTTCAGGGACTTGTAAAATTTCTTTAGACAGATCAATGACTTCGGCGATTCTAGCCTTGGCAGGCTTTGCACGGTGGGAGCGGCCAACCAGCGCATCTTCAAGCGCAGTCAGTGACCAGCCAGGTCGTTTGCTGCAGGGGCCAGAGGAAAAATAAGGACGGTTGGGCTTGGTTTCTGGTTTCATCTTTATTGAAATTATCGAAGCGTTCACTATGGAAGTGAATGCTTTGAGAGATCAAGATCGAAATGGAGCTAAGTTGTGCGATTGCTGCTACAACATGAGCAGAGATGCGATGATTGGCACATTGCAGTTGTAACACGGCTCAGTGTCCCGTGTTGCATGCTGTCGCCACTCAACAGAATCAAACCGATTGCATTTCGATCCTTGCATGGATGAGTTTTTTAGACCGGCAGCCCAGTGCGAAATTATTTTTTAGCCGTCTTTTTAGCCGGACGCGGCGCAAACTCAAAACCAATCTTGCCTTCAGTGATGTCGAGTGTGAGGTGCGCTTTGAAGGGGCGTTTGGTACGACGCGAAATAAAGCCATCGATGAGACCTGTCTTCCCCTGCATCAGTAGGCGTTCAATTTCAGTCGCTGGGAGCTCTTTTTGGAGAATAGTTTTTCCGATACGCAAGCCATCCGGAGATTCACTGGTTTGAATTTCAGGTAAGATGTAAGCTTTATCAGTTGCATAGAGTTTCGCCGAGCGCCCATCCGCAAGTTGCAGTGTTTTGATCAATTGATCTTCGCTCAGATCCGAGCTTTTTTCGACTGAGTCTTGATCAAACACAAAATTGGTTTTCCATTTTCCCAATTTTCCAGTCTTGCTAACGGATTGCGTCAGTTCGAGCGCAGCCGCGAATGGCTTGTTGAAACGTGAACGATAGCCGTCGTATTCGGGTAATGCTTTGCTGGTAAAGAGTGTTTTGGCCTCGTCTTCACTCAAGCGTCTGCCGGCAATATGTTTCGAGATGCGAAAGTCACAGTCATCTTCAGCACATTCGTAAGTAGCATCGGTTTGCTGCAGTTGCGTGGCCTCGCAGGCGGGGCACTTGCAGATGAGGTCTGGAAATGAGCGGTTAACGAGTAAATCCATCCGCTGCTTTGCCTTGTGAACCACCTCCTCTGAAAATTCAGCAATAGACTGCATGAAGCGATCGCGACACATTTTGCCAGCCTCCATTTTGTGAAGTTGAGCTTCCCAGTCGCCCGTCATAGAGGGTGAGCATAAGGCTTCAATTTTCATTTCCTCGCACAACTCAATCAATCGCAATCCTTTGCCAGTGACGTTGAGGTCTCGACCTTCGCGCGCAATATATTGCTGACGCAAGAGCCCTTCAATCGTCGCTGCCCGAGTCGCGGGTGTCCCGAGTCCTCGCTCTGCCATGGCTTCTCGCATGGCATCGTCATCAATAAGCTTACCTGCGCCCTCCATTGCAGCCAGTAAAGTGGATTCCGTAAATCTTGCTGGCGGTCGTGTACTCTTGTCTACACACTCTACGGACTGTGCGTGGGCCGATTCGCCATCTTGAATAGAAACGAGTTCATCCTTGTTGGAGGCTTGACCTGGGACTCTGCCGTATACAGCCAGCCAGCCTGCTCGGGTGAGAATTTTCCCATTGGTTAAGAAGCTGTCTTTGTAATCCGCGTGCTCAATTGTGGTGATGCGCTTGGTGACTTCGAACTCGGCATGGGGGAAAAAAACAGCCAAAAATCGCTTCAGAACCATATCGTATAGTTTGGCCTCCGCATCGCTTAGTTTAACCATGCGGCCTGTCGGAATAATCGCAAAGTGATCGGATACTTTGGCATTATTGAAGATGCGCTTATTAAATTTTATATGCTGTTTCTCTAATGAGTGAGCAGCCCATTGTGCTAATGGATGACTGGAATTGGCGAGTTCGCGAGTGGTTTCGATGACTTTATTGACGTAGTCTTCGGGCAGATAACGGGAATCAGTTCGCGGGTAGGTCAGCATCTTGTGGCGCTCATACAAAGCTTGCGCGATTTGAAGCGTATTTTTTGCGGTAAAAGGAGCCTCCCTTTGTAATGTCGTCAAGTCATACAGTTGGGGAGCAATTTGTTTGCTCGGCTTGGTGAGGTCGGTCACCACGCCATTTTTACCCTGACAGCGAGCTTGTATTCCTTCGGCACAGGAGCGCTCCCAAATGCGCTCCGCGCGTCCGTGAATTTGTTCGGAGGATTTTTTCCAATTAGGATCTATCCATTTGGCGGGATAGGTACCTTGTTGCACTGCAAAATCTGCGTGGACTTCCCAATAGTCTTCCGGGACGAAGGCTTTTATTTCTCGCTCTCGCTTGGCCAGAATGGCCAGTGTGGGAGTCTGAACACGGCCAGCTGCCGTAATATTAAAGCCGCCGTGACGTGAACGAAAACAGGTCAGGGCTCGGGTTGAGTTCAGGCCAACGAGCCAATCTGATTCCGAGCGACATTTGGCGGCGTCGACTAGGTGCTGCATGGATTCGCCGTCGCGCAAGTGGCTCCAGGACTCTTGGATGGCGCTCGTCGTCATCGAGCGCATCCACATGCGTTTGACCGGTTTTTTGATTTTTCCGACCTCCATTATGTATTGAAAGATCAGTTCACCTTCGCGGCCGGCATCACAGGCGTTGACGATTACATCGTATTCTTTTTTCTTGGCAAGGCTGAGTATGTGACGCAAGCGAGCCTGTGTTTTTTCGATCGGTTGCAATTCAAACTTTTTAGGGATGACGGGGAGGACCTTAAAGTTCCACGGCAGGTTTTTCCCGTTGGGCCCTGTGGGCATTTTAAGTTCAACTAAATGGCCCACAGCTGATGTGATGGCAGCTTGATCATTTTGATAGTACTGTGCATCTCGCGATTTTCCTGATTTGGAAAACTTGCCAAGTTGTTTGCTCAAGGCGCGTGACAAATCAGTGGCAACTGAGGGTTTTTCAGCGATGATTAAATATTTCATGATTGATTTGGGGCCTTTATAACTCCGCACTTCTGGGCTAGCACGCAGGCAATAATCCGTAATTTTGAGACTTTTAACTTTAACAATGTGAGTGACTGTTGCAGTTAGATAATCAAATTTCTTATCTACTGTTCACTCTCAATCCGTAAAGAGCCTTATTTGTCATGCGTCAACTCTGTTTATTTTATGCTGGCCTTGACGAGGGCATCCGCTTCTCGTTCGCTTGGTGAGCGCCTATTCTAAAATTAGCATGCTTATTAAGCGCAAGGGGGAGGCCTTTGCGCTCTTTGCTGCTGATGTGATTTATGATCGGGCACAAGGTCGTGCGGCCCATATCTTGGGAAAGTTTCTTTTTTTGCTTTCTGTATTGTTTCATGCTGTAGTGCGTCTGCGTTATTATTTGTATCAGCAGCGGATTTTGAGAAATAAGCCTTTGGGTTGTTTGGTCGTGGTGGTGGGCAACTTGACTGTTGGAGGTACTGGAAAAACGCCGGTTGTTGAGAAGTTTGCGCGAACTTTGCAAAAACGTGGTCGGCATGTTGCCATTCTCAGTCGGGGATATAAAAGCAAGAAAGAACCTGTGGGGCGTAAATTATGGCGCAAGTTATCCCACGGTGTTGAGTTGCCACCCAAGGTCGTTAGTGATGGCAAATCGGTTCTATTAGACTCGAATCGTGCGGGGGATGAACCGTTCATGCTGGCGAATAATTTGCCCGGAGTCGTTGTTTTGTGTGACAAAAATCGGGTGAAGGCGGGGGCTTATGCCATCCGTCGTTTTGGCTGCGATACTTTAATCCTTGATGATGGCTTTCAGTATTTTCCGCTGAAGGGTCGCTTAAATTTGCTGCTCGTGGATAAAACGAATCCTTTCGGAAATCATCAGCTACTACCACGCGGGATTCTCCGCGAGCCGATTCAGCATTTAAAACGTGCCAGTTATATCTTTTTGACGAAGTCAGATGGCTCGCCGGACCCAGAGCTGTTGACACTAATTCGGCAGCACAATAGCGATGCGGAGCTGATTGAATGTGCGCATCAGCCACAGTATTTGCAGGCTGTGGGCTCGGGAGAACGCCTGCCACTGAGCCACTTGAAAGGCGCTCACATCGCCGCTTTCAGCGGCATTGCGGTACCTGAAAATTTTGAGAATATGTTGCGCAGTTTTGGTGCCGAAATTCGCTATAATCAGCGTTTCTTGGATCACCACCGGTTTTCTGATGAGGAGGTGTTACATGTATTTGATCAAGCTAAAGCGGCTCAGTTAGATTTTATTGTCACCACAGAAAAAGATGCTGTCCGGTTGTCGGCCACACTACAGTCCCCGCTACCATTCTACTTCTTGCGTCTAGAAATTGATATTCTATCGGGAGGCGATGATTTTGACTCGGCGGTTGACCGGATCTGTTTTGCTGGTGGCGAAGATCGGTAATCCGTTTATGGGGCCTTTAAAGCGGTATTCAGAGCGTGTATACGCCTTGGCCATTCCCTTTCTTCCTACAAGGGAGATGGTATTTGCTGAACTACACGATCAGCTTATTTGCTCATGTTTGAGCGTCGCTATACTTTCGCCGGACAAAATTTAGGGCATCGCTAGTTGAATGTGGTGCTGACTGCGATTGTCTATTCGAAACTGAAGATTCCAGTACTTGATCAGTAAACTCCTAGATATTCGCTCAGGCCATTCAATTGCTAGGCAGTAAGGACTTTGCATAAAGTCCTCCAACATCAGATCATCCAGCAAGCTGTGTTCTGGCAATCGGTAAGCATCCATGTGAATGAGCTGCCGCTCACCCGTGTAAATTTGGTAAATATTAAAAGTCGGACTGGTGACCGTTTGTTCGATCCCCCATGCCAGCGCAAGGCCTTTCACGAATGTGGTTTTACCTGCTCCCAAATCTCCTCTAAGTAGTAGGGTCGTGTCGGGGGGGATCTGAGAGGCCAAGTCCTTTGCCAGCTCGATGGTTTTTGTGCTAGAGTCACTCATGACGCCGCGAACGAAATCGTTGAGCGCTGTCATGATCTATGCTGGAAATGTTGGAAGCCATCCATTCGCATGAAGTCTGTACCCGTACGAGCGTCCACATAGTTGGCGGGGCATTGCGATCGCCGAATATGACCAATACAGCTGATCGGGACTGACGGGAAATGCTGCTGCCAGTCATGTTCAAACGTAGCTGCTTTGTCCGGCTTGATGGTAAAAAGAAGTTCGTAATCTTCACCATCCATAAAAGCATGTTCAAGGGCAGTATTTGCGGAAGATTTAGCGATTCGATGAGCGTCCTCAGCGATGGGAATACCAGGGAGGTCTATGGCCGCTTGACAGTCGGCTGGGAGTAGGGCGGCTAGGTCTTTGCCCAAGCCATCACTTAAGTCCATCAGTGCTGAACAATCGCCGTGAGTCGCGAGCCAGCGCCCTTCTTGCAGGCGCGGTTCGAAGTTCCAGTGCTTCTGTATTTGTGAGCCGCCTAAGCTGCCGGTCACGTAAATGAAGTCACTAACGGCTGCTTGGTTGCGGGTACAGAGCTGCTGGCCCTCGCCGATTAAGGTTAAGACTGCGGAAAATTGATTGTGAGCGATTGCACTCAGATCGCCTCCGACTAGAGCCAGTTTATAACGGGTGCAGGAAGTGCGAATGCCAGAGAAAAAAGATTCGAGCCAATCCAGGCTCAAGTTCGGACCCGCCAATAAGGCCAAAACAGCGCATTTAGGTAGGGCACCCATGGCCGCCAAATCACTCAGATTTCGCTTGATCAGCTTACTGCCGGCATCTGCTGCGTCCAGTGACGCATCAAAATGAACGCCATAGCTGAGACTGTCGCAGGTAATCACTTCGACTTCAGTGCTGGGTTGGATGAGCGCACAATCATCGCCAATGCCATAGGGAGTGGGCGGTGAAACTGGGCCTAACCAGCTGCGAATTTTAGTGATCAGTGCCGACTCACCAATAAGTTGAATGCTCTTTTCCGATGTGGCAAAAGGATTCATTTAGGAGCCTTCTGATGATAATTCTAGTTGCACTGGACAGTGGTCGGAGCCCAATACTTGATCCAGAATAGCCGCTGACTGGAGTCGGGGCAGCAGCGCATGGCTACAGCAAAAGTAATCAATGCGCCAACCAATGTTCCTTTTTCTGGCAGCGGCGCGGTAAGACCACCAACTGTATTTCTGCTGAGCCTCGGGGTAAAAGAAGCGAAAGCTATCCGTGAAGCCTGCGGCTAATAAGTCGGAGAAGGTGGCCCGTTCTTCATCGGTAAAACCCGCGTTTTTGCGGTTGGTGGCGGGATTGGCGAGATCAATTTCTTGATGCGCTACATTTAGATCGCCACAAATAATGACGGGCTTGTGAGCATTTCGCTCGATCACATAGTTACGGAAATCGATGTCCCATTCACGAGTACGATAATCTAGGCGTCGCGGGCGCTTGTTTTCATCGTGGTTTTGTGAGTTGGGAGTGTATACGGTCACCAAGTAGTAGTGCTCAAATTCTGCGGTGATCACACGTCCTTCCTGATCGTGCTTTTCGATGCCGATGCCGTAGTGGACTGACAAAGCCGCTTGTTTGGATAAGATTGCAGTACCAGAGTAACCTTTTTTTTCGGCACAATTCCAATAATTATGAGGATAGTGATCAAAATGAAATTGATCGACCAGATCACTGGAAATTTTGGTCTCTTGCAAGCAGAGGACGTCGGGTTGATATTGCTCTATAAATTCATAAAAGTTTTTCTTCAAGACTGCGCGCAGTCCGTTGACGTTCCATGAAATCAGTTTGTGATGGGACATATTATAAAATAGGCTGTGAGTGATTCGCTGCTGATGGGGAACTTAGAGTTGAGCTTGCCCGCATCAACAATAGAAACCGCCGCCAAGAAGTTGGCTGTTGCGATACAGTGCCAGTACTTGACCTGCAGCTAAGGCCCGTTGGGGTTGTTCAAACTCAATTTGAGCACAACCATCGTTGAGCGGGGTGTAGTGGATGATTTGTGAAGGATCTCGGTAGCGGGGCTTTGCTAGCAGCTTGCACGCTTCGGTAATGGCATCCCCGGTAAAGTGAATATCGCTAATTTTCATTGAACGGGTGTAGAGTCCTGGGGTTTGTGGATGTTCAAAGCCAACGATCAACTGGTTTGTTTTGATGTTAATATCCGTCACAACGTAAAATTCGTTGTCAGTATTTGAAGGGATCCCAATGCCGCGCCGCTGCCCAATCGTGTAGCGATGTAAGCCGCGATGCTGGCCTAAGACTTCACCTTTGGTGTTCACAATTTCACCGGGTTGGTCATCAATATAATGTTGTAAAAATTGGTTAATGTTTAAGTTGCCCAGAAAACAGATCCCTTGGGAGTCTTTTTTTTGGGCATTGGGTAATTTGTGTTCGAGTGCAATGGCACGGATTTCTGGCTTGGTGTAGCCACCAATGGGGAAGTGGGCTCCTCGTATCTGTTGCTGGTTGAGTAGGGCTAAAAAGTAGCTTTGGTCTTTGTTGATGTCTACCCCCTCGCGTAATGCATAATCAGCATCGCTGATGGGTGTTTTTTGCACGTAATGCCCCGTGGCGATGCCATCAAATCCCTCTTTTCGAGCGTAGTCTAAAAATAAACCAAACTTCATTTCTCGATTGCACATGGTATCGGGATTGGGCGTGAATCCTCGGCGGTAACCATCCACTAAATAGTGAACGACTTGCTCGCGGTATTCATTGACTAAGTTGACGATGCGGTAATCAATTTGTAAATGAGCGGCAACTGCCCGGGAATCTTCAATGTCTTGTTGCGCGGGGCAATCCGCAAGCGGCATTTCTTCATTCATCCAAGTGCGGATATAGGCTCCCTCGATTGCGTAGCCTTGCTGTTTCAGCAATAAGGCTGCCACGGCGCTATCGACACCACCAGACAAAGCGACTAAAATTTTTTTCTTCATTAGCGGAGAACACTGGGTTCGGATTGCCTGTATGGAGCCGCACACATTGATGGGGCCCTATTTGTCTCGGTAACTACCAACTCTGCGTCGTTTTTTTTCTTGCTGCAAAAATCGCACTAAAAATTTTGATTCAATAAATTTGAAAGCTGCCGCTAGCCCTTCTGTATTATAGATCGCACCAATTTCGGCTTCCATGGCTGTAGGTTCTCCGAGCGTGGCTAAGAATTGATTTGAGGTCATACGCTTGAAGGTTTCGGAGCGCTCCGTAGTGGCTAAATGAGGTTGATCCAAAATCCACTCACGGGCGTACAAGGCGAGAACGGCATCGCCAATCCAAGCTTGGGAGCGTTGGTTACATTTTTTCATATATTCTCAATAGCGCGTCTCAGTCGTCGGATCAATTTAAATATTTTGAGTCGTGAATTAGATAATCTTGCCAGCGCTAAAATTTAGTTCCATGCACAAGTTGTGTACATAGAAAAAAAAGATCTCGACTCGATAGTAAATGTGCGTTGTAGCCAGCCGCATGATATTTTAGGTATGCATCCCCGCCAGCAGGGCGATCGGACTATTTTGGTGGTGCGTGTATATTTGGACGATGCCCAATCTTGTGAGGTGGTCGATCTGGAACACTCTGATCGAAGTTATCGACTGAATCGTTTAACCGAGGATGGTTTTTTTGAAGGCGAGATTACCGATCGTAGTGAGGTCTTTGCTTATCGTTTGAGAATCCAACGTTATAATGGCGAGTTTCGGGAATTTTATGATCCTTATCAGTTTTTACCGACAATCGACGAATTATCGCTGCACCTGTTCAATCAGGGCAATGATCACCAATGCTACCGGAAATTGGGGTCTCGGCTGTGCGCAGTTGATGGGATTGCCGGAGTTGCTTTCACTGTTTGGGCCCCCAGCGCTCAACGCGTATCGGTAGTTGGTGATTTCAATCATTGGAATGGACGCTACCATCCGATGCGTAGTTTGGGTTCATCGGGTGTGTGGGAACTCTTTGTTCCGGGAGTCGAACAGGGTGCTCATTACAAATTTGAGATCCATGGCGGCGAAGGCTATCCTCAATTAAAAACCGATCCTTATGCGACTTATTTTGAATCACCACCGCATAATGCCTCAATTGTCTTTGATGTGGATCAGTATGCATGGAATGATCGTGCTTGGCTTGAGCGGCGCGCTAAAAATGATTGGAGGCAGCAGCCGATTTCTATCTACGAGGTGCATCTCGGCTCATGGAAGACAGTCATTGAGGATGGAGGGCGTCCATTCTCTTATCGTGAGTTAGCGAGTGCTTTGGTTGATTACCTAAAATCCATGCACTACACGCATGTCGAGTTTATGCCATTGGCGGAGCACCCATTCGATGGATCATGGGGTTATCAGGTAACTGGCTTTTTTGCGCCGACTCATCGTTTTGGAAATCCGACTGATTTTATGTATTTAGTCGATTATTTGCATCAACATGGCTTTGGCGTGTTGATGGATTGGGTGCCGGCACATTTTCCAAAAGATGGTTTTGCGCTGGCAAAATTTGATGGGACCAGTCTTTACGAACATGCGGATCCGCGCCAAGGCGAGCATGCTGATTGGGGCACCTTGATCTTTAATTATGGACGTAATGAGGTTCGCGGATTCTTGATTGCCAGTGCGCTTGCTTGGTGCGAACGCTATCATATTGATGGTTTGCGAGTCGATGCTGTAGCATCGATGCTGTATCTAGATTATTCCCGCAATGAGGGTGAGTGGGTGCCCAATCGCTATGGCGGGCGTGAAAATTTAGAAGCGATTGATTTTATCCGGCAAACGAACGAACTCGTGCACCAGTATCATCCCGGAGTTTTGATGATTGCAGAAGAATCAACTTCCTTTGCGGGCGTCAGTAAACCTGTTGCGGAAGGAGGATTGGGCTTTGATTTGAAGTGGAATATGGGGTGGATGAACGATACCTTAGAATACTTTCAAAAGGATCCCGTCTATCGCAAGTATGAGCATCACCATTTGTCTTTTGGGATGCTGTACCAATATTCTGAGAACTTTACCCAAGTTTTTTCACACGACGAAGTTGTGCATGGCAAAGCTTCCTTATTGCTCAAAATGCCAGGCGAATCCATCGCCGAAAAAGCGCATCAATTACGCCTATTGTTGGCTTACATGTGGGCATGGCCGGGTAAAAAGACATTGTTCATGGGCTGTGATTTTGGTCAATCAGCTGAGTGGCAGCATGATAGGAGTCTGGACTGGCATCTTCTGCAATATCCAGATCATCAAGGGGTGCACGCATTGGTGCGGGATCTCAACAAATTGTACCAGTCGATCACGAGCTTGGTGGAAGGCGATACGCAAGCTTCAGGCTTTGAATGGATCAACTGCTCGGATGCAGATAGCAGTGTATTATCCTTTCTGCGCAAAGGGAGCTTACAAACGGATACCATCGCCGTTATCGGAAATTACACGCCTGTTTTACGGGATCACTATCGGATTGGGGTGCCTCATGCAGGTTATTGGCAGGAAATTCTCAATACGGATTCAACCGTATATGGCGGCTTGGGCCATGGCAATAAGGGGGGCATGATGGCGGAAGCGATTGAGTGCGATGGGCGTCCTTACTCGATTGCGGTGGAATTGCCGGCGCAAGCCATGTTGTGGTTCCGCTATCAGGGCTAGTTGCCATGAGTGAACAGGAGTGGATCCAGAGTTTGGAGCATCGTATTGATCAGCTCAACAAACATATTCAGACGCAAGATCAGGAATTGTACCGAATGCAGCGTCAAGTTGAGCAGGTCTTGCAGGTGGTGGAGCTTCAAAAACTACGATTAGAGCAGGCTGTTTCACAGCTGCCTACGGACGCTCCAGCCGATGAAAAACCCCCGCACTACTAGTGCGCATCCAACCAATTTTCACCCTGTCCAAGTGAGACTTCCAGTGGGCAATCCAGCGGGAGTGCTTCCAGCATCGCAGCACGCACTAGTTTGCGGACCTCGGGCATTTCATCGGGCGCCACTTCCAGTACCAGTTCATCATGAACTTGCAGTAGCAGCCGTGTGGCGAGTTTCTTGGTCTGCAGGCTCGTGTGAATGCGTGTCATGGCTTGCTTAATCATATCTGCGGCTGTGCCCTGAATCGGCATATTGATCGCATTGCGTTCGGCGGCAGCTCGAATCGTGGCATTACGCGAGCCAATATCCTTTAAAAAACGACGGCGACCCGATACAGTCTCCACATAGCCTCGAGTGCGCGCTTGCTCGATGACGCTTTGCATGTAAGCAGGAATGCCGGGAAATTGAACAAAATATTGGTCGATGATTTTTTGAGCCTCTTGGCGTCCGATGGTTCCCAAGCGCTGGGATAGCCCAAAGGCAGAGATCCCGTAGGGAATCCCAAAGTTCACCATTTTGGCGGTACTACGCTGATCTCTACTGATATCTTTGATGGCAACATCGAAAATTTTGGCCGCGGTGCTGGCATGAATGTCTTCATTGTTTTTGAAGGCATTCAACAATCCAGAATCTTGGCTCAAAGCAGCCAAAATACGTAATTCAATTTGTGAGTAGTCAGCGGCGAGTAAGGTCCATCCAGCTTGGGGAATAAAAGCCTTTCTGATGGCTTGGCCTTCGCTGGTTCGAATCGGAATGTTTTGTAAATTAGGTTGATTGGATGCTAGGCGTCCGGTACTGGTTTGCAGTTGCGCATAATGGGTGTGGATGCGATTTGTTTGGGGGTCGACTGCCTTCGGCAGTGCATCCACATAGGTGCTTTTGAGTTTGCTTAGCTGTCGGTACTCCAAAATATCGGCCACAATACGGTGCTTGGGGGCTAACTGAGTGAGCACCTGCTCATTGGTTTGATATTGGCCCGTCTTGGTTTTTTTCGGCTTTTCGACTAATTTGAGTTCATCGAACAGTATGTGACCTAGTTGCTTGGGTGAATTTAAATTAAAGCTTTGCTGGGCTTGCTCAAAGACCGATGCTTGCAGGGAATCAATTTTCTGGCTAAGCCGCTGGCGTGAGTCGGTGAGTGCCGCTTCATCTAAGCAAATGCCATGCTGTTCCATATACATCAAAACCGGAACCAGTGGCGCTTCGATGTCATAAAAAACAGCAGCTTGGCCACTGGCATCCAGTTGTGGCTTAAATTGCTGCCATAGTTGCCAGCTTAGATCCGCGTCTTCCACTGCGTAGGCCATCAATTCATCTGGGTCTACCTGAGTGTAATCCAGTTCAGCTCCGGTGGCTACTTGTGGAAATAGCTTGGAAAATCGGATGGGACTGTAGTGCAGTAGTGATTCTGCAAGTGCATCAAGATTGTGTTTTTGCTCGGGCTCCAGTACAGCATGAGCGAGCATGGTGTCATAACAAGGACCCCGGACCTCCAAGCCATGATTCTGGAGAATTGACAAATCATATTTTAGATTGTGCCCCAGCTTGGTAATACTCGGGTCACTGAAAAGTGCAGTTAAGGGCTGTAGTAATTGGGGGTTTTTATCAAGGCGAATCCAATAACCCTGGTGAGCTTTGTGGCTAAGGGATAGCCCAATGAGCTTGGCTCGGCGAGGATTCAGATGGGTGGTCTCGGTATCAAAGGCGAAACAGCCTATGCTCGTTAGATTTTGGCATAGAGATGCGAGGGATTCAAGGCTTTCGATTACTTGATAGTTGGTATCGGTCGACGCAAAAGTTTGAAAAGTGGTGGGGGGGATTAACTCCAGTTGATCGGGCTCGCTTTTGCCAGCCGATTCGTTCGAGATGCCATCATTGGCATTGGCCTCGGAACTCTTGGCGACTGAAAAGGCGTCTCCAAAGAGCCTTTTGCCAATGCTACGAAATTCAAATTCGCTCAGCAGTGGGCCAAGTTGTTCTAAATTGGGCTGACTCAGACGAAAGTCATCCCATTGGTAGCGAATGGGGACGTCGAGTTGTATTTTTGCGAGTCTCTTTGATAGAAGGGCTTGCGCGCTATGATCTTGCACACGCTCACGCTGTTTGCCTTTTAGCGCATCTACATGTGCGATGATCCCTTCGACACTATCATAGTCGGCAAGTAGTTTTGCCGCAGTCTTGGGTCCAATACCGGGGATGCCCGGTATGTTGTCGGCAGTATCGCCACAGAGCCCCAGCATGTCGATGACTTGATCGACTCGATTGATGGACCATTTTTCTTTTATAGCCTCAATGCCCCAAATCTCAGCGCCACTGCCCTGACGACTGGGGCGGTACATTTTGATTTTATCAGTGACCAATTGACCAAAATCTTTATCTGGCGTGACCATGAAGATCTGGTCGAAGCCTTCGTCAGCAGCTTTATGTGCCAGTGTTCCAATAATATCATCGGCTTCGTAGCCATCCAGTCGTAGCACAGGTATATTAAATCCGCTGGCAATTCGATCGAGTTGGGGCATGGCGGCGACAAGTTCTTCTGGCATGGCATCGCGATTGGCCTTGTATTCGGGGTGAATGCGGTGTCGTTCGGTGGGTGCACTTGTATCAAAAACAATGGCTAAATGACTCGGCTTGTGCTGCTGAATCAGCTCCAGGACTGTATTCGTAAAGCCGAAGAGTGCTGAAGTATCCACCCCTTTTGAGTTTATGATCGGGCTGCGAATAAGCGCAAAGTGAGCGCGGTATGCGAGCGCCATGCCATCCAGTAGATAGAGTGTGGTAGCCATAGTTTTTTTAGAATGTGTTCAGCACAGATACGTGACAGGTATTTGTCTATCTGAAATGATTGCTCAGTATGCGAATTTTTGTGCAATTGCATGTACGAATCTTTTATCGATCATCATAAACAATATAGGATTGTTTGGTCAGTCGATGCTTACGCTGTTACAAGTCGAGATACCGGAGGGGATGATCCTAGTTTCTCTGGTCAAAAGACATGATGAAATTATAAATTGTCTCTCGATTGTTCTCTTTAGCCGTATCATCTATGTGGCTCCTCAAATAGGCATCAAAATTAAGCAGGCTATTGATGTCGTTGAGATGGCGAAACTCCATAGCCCAGTTTTTAAATACGCGTTCAACGATCGGCTTTTCGTGCATTTTTATTAGTGAAGTGTGACGATGATCGTTTTTTATTTTCGTATATAAATTTTTGACCGCTATTCTGGTACCTTCCAAATACTGCATAAACAATCCACTCTTGTAGAGCAAAATTCCGGTAATGTCAGTTTTCAAGTTATTTTTGGTCGCTTGATCTAGTATGCGTTCTATATCTTGTTCACTCATCATTTTTGTCGCCATGCTGATGTAGATAACTTGATATAAGTCGCTCATATTTTATTGAATAATAATCCTAATGGGAAAGGGATTTTGGAGCTTCGAATAAGTTTTCCGTGGAGTGCAGCTGATTCGAGTCGCTAAAACCTTAACTGAGAGGCCGAGCTGACAACTCAATTGCCGAACAGTATGATAAGTGGGTGTAGCAAACGTAGGTTAGATTTGATGTTTTGAGGCTTTTGTCAAACCTCTAAAATTTAGCTGGTCGCTTGTGGCAGATAGTTTATGCCCTAATTACATGTCGCATTTAGAATTTTTGAAAAAAACCATCGCTGCATTGAGAGATCCTAAAACGGGCTGTCCTTGGGACATTGCTCAGGATCACCAGTCTTTGGCGGAGTGTTTAGTGGATGAGTGCTGTGAACTGTTACAGACCATTGATCGCTTGGATTTAGAGCATATGCAGGAAGAACTAGGGGATGTCCTGTTACAAGTTTTGATGCATGCCCAAATCGCCGAAGAGTCTGGGCATTTTGATTTCGAAGCGGTCTGCAAAGAATTGAACGAAAAATTGATTCGCCGGCATCCGCATGTGTTTGAAGCAGCAAGTGTAACGGATGCAGACGAAGTCTTGCTGCAGTGGGACGCCATAAAGGCTCAGGAAAAGAAGCGAGGTCCGCAGCAATTGGGAATTTTTAAAGATTTACCGCCCCAATTGCCCGCACTGTTATTTGCCAAACATATCTTCAAACAGCTTCAAAAGAAATCCTTAGAGACTTCTGCCGGTTTGGATACATCGGTGATTGTCGTGAGTGCTGAAGGCTTGAGTGAAGCCTCATTGGGGAAGCAATTATTTACATTGGCTGCTGCAGCACGGCTGCAAGGGCTGGATCCAGAGTCGGCACTGCGTCGCTATAGTCAAGGTTTGGTGGATCAATTAGAGGCAGCGGCTCCCTCGGCTGAAGGCTAGTCGCTTGCTGACTTGACTCGAGGCTTTGTTGGTTTCTGCTCGCATTTTGCCGAATCTGAAACAGATACTTTGTGTTAAGCGCTCACGGCGAGCAAAGCGCTTATCGCTGCGTGTTAACGCGCAGAATCGTTTTGTTCTCACCATACCGCATACAGTTTCGTATACGAAAGCACTCGACTGGGCGGAAGCTCAGTCACCATGGATTCAAGCCCAGTTAATTCAATTGCCAGAATTGCTTTCTATCGGGCAGTATTTGGAGCGCAATCCTTTCCTTACCTGTTCGGGGATACGCTTGCCACTTTCGATTCAGGATAGCATGGGACCGAAAAACGCTGATACTTATCAGATCTCTGTGGAGGGGATTTATGTATGGCTTGGTCAGGTAAAAGATGGCAGCTTGCGAGATCATTCCTTGTATGTATTCGTTCGCAAGTTAGCCAAAAAGTACTTGACGGAGCGAGTGGCTCATTGGGCGCATCACTATGCGTTAGAATATAATCAGGTGCGAATCGGCGATCAAGCAACTCGTTGGGGCTCTTGTTCTAATCGAAGGACCATCTCTTTGAATTGGCGCCTGTTGTTAATCAGCCCACAATTGCAGGATGCGGTGATTTTGCACGAGTTAGCTCACTTGACGGAGATGAACCATTCTGCGAGTTTTTGGCGTTTGCTGGCCCACTATGATGCCAACTATGCGGCGCATCATACAGAGTTGAAGCGACTCTCTCGGGAAATATTGTCGGTGGGCCGATCGATTTAAACGTTGCTTCTAGGACGGCTTTTTCATTTATTGGGTTCCATGGAGACGTCAAATCCAGTATCTGGAGCATCCCCGATTTCGGGCATCAACATTTTAGGCGAAATGGATGTACTTTTGGGAGCTTTGCAGGATCGCCCATCGTGGGATGACTACTTTATGGCGACGGCTTTACTTTTGTCTTCGCGTTCAACATGTGAACGTTTACATGTGGGCTGTGTGATGGTTTCAAGCGGAGAACACAAAAATCGGATCATCGCGGCAGGCTACAATGGGCATTTGCCGGGAGTTCCTCATGTCTCCTGTGTGCGGGATGGGCATGAGCAAGCAACTGTTCATGCGGAGCAAAATGCGATATGCGATGCCGCTCGAAGAGGTGTTAGTTTGGCCAATGCGACTGCGTATATTACTCATTTCCCTTGTATTATCTGCGCAAAATTGTTGGCAGCCACCGGTATTACGCAGATTAAATACCATCTCGATTATCGCAATGATCCCTTAGTGGTTCAGCTGTTAGAGGCGAGCGATATTCTGGTCGAAAAACTCTAGTTATCACTTGGCATGATTGACCGCAGACTCCAAGAGCAGCCAGTCGTTTCACCTGGAAGCCTGCTGGTTGCACATCCGAGTCTCACCGAGCCAAACTTTCGTCGTTCTGTTATCTTAATCGTTTCAGACTCAGTGGAGCAGGGGTCTATGGGAGTGGTCCTCAATCAGTCCGCTGGATCTACACTGGGGCAGCACGAATTGCAGATGTTGCCGTCCTCGCTTACGCAAGTTTCTTTGTGTCGCGGAGGTCCAGTGGCCCCTCGTCAGCTGTTACTGGTGGCTTGGCGTTGGGAGCCCGATGTTGGGGTTTTTCAATTACTATTCGGCATTGAGCCCGCTAAAGCTGCTGAGTTGCTGTCCCAGAATAATGGTTTTCGAGTGCGAGCGTACTTGGGCTATGCGGGATGGGCGCAAGGGCAATTGCAGTCCGAGTTGCAAGCTGAGGCTTGGCTGCCCATGCAACTAATTCCTGAGATTGACTCACTGGATGCAGATCCTTTGTGGAGGTTTTTACTCGCGAGCAAGGGTGTGCGCATGCAGCTAGCCTCCTATGCCCCCGATAAGCCAGTACTGAATTAGCCATCGTGAAGCTGTACTTTATGTGGCAGCTTGCAGTTTTTTATGGGGCTTGCATTCTTTTATACAATAAACTCCGCTTTGTCGTTGACAGTGACCTGAGATGTTGGATG
>CAWVTP010000016.1:0-23765 GCA_963933035.1 uncultured Puniceicoccaceae bacterium
TCCATACGAGAAATTATGACGACTTTTTAGCTCTGACTTTTTCAGGAAGCCCTATTTAGAGAAAGGTTGCCCCAAAAGCAGGAAGTCTTATAGTCGTTCATATCCATGGCGAATTTAGATAATTTTTCTACTAAAGAGTTTAACTTACAATCGTTTACGGAAAATTTCATGCGTGCATTGCAGCAAGATTTCGACTTGCTGGCATTTATGCTATCGGCTCATGACAGAGCCGATGAAAGCGAGTATCTAGCGCATTCATTGGCCCCGCGCGTGATGCCGCTTGCACCGTTTCATGGCAATTTCGAGCAACTGCAAGCGCATGCGCGTGATCGCCTCGTGCGCCAAGTGTGTGCAGATTCACTACAACGTGTGGTGGTGGCGCTTGATCATATGCACCTATTTTTACAGTTGGTGCATAATCGTCAGAATTCCAGCGGCGTGCACGATGAGACCCAACGCGAAATTCAGACCAAACAAGCAGATTATGTACAATCGGATTTGCTGAATAAACTGCAGGTTTTAGATCTTTGTTTTTCGATACAGACTCCCTTTTCCGACTTCATAAAAGCCCTAGAGTTGGTATTTGATGCACTGGTTCACCATCGTGGCAGTGTACAAGATCAACATTTAAATGCGGGTGTTTCTTTGATTTTGTTACTTAAGCGCGTATCAGTCGACTCAGATGGTTCCAACAAGCTAGTAGATGAGCGCTTGGTTTTCGAAAAAGGAGAGGTCATCACCCTAGAAACTGTGCATTTGCAACAAATGTTGATCACCGTTTCCATGTTTGCTGATCATTTATTTCGCTCGGTCGCTGCGTATTCACAGGCGAACATAGATGGATGATCGTGCCCAACAGCGAGATCGATTCTGCGGATTTAATTGGGCTGAATTTTTCTATGCATGTGTAGTTAGCACTTGAGAGACGACGCTATGTTTCGCTTTACGCTGTTTGTAGTGGGTCGTCTAAAAAACAAAGCGCTGGGCCAGTTATGTGACGACTTTTCTAAGCGCTTAGCGCGGCAGGGGAGTCTGCAAATCATCGAGTTCAAAGACGGGAGCTTGGATAGTGAGTCGCAACGTTTACGACTTGCGATTGAGGCCAAGCGAGATCATGAAATTTTCATATTAGCAGAAGAGGGACGCGCTTACAGCTCGGTTAAATTTGTCGAAAAACTACAATTACATCGTGGCAAACCACTCTTATTTATTATAGGGGGGGCCTATGGCATGGATCCAGCGCTCAAGCAAATGGGGCATCACCTTTTGGCCTTATCGCCCTTGACCTTTACCCATGAAATGGCGCGCTACTTACTTTTGGAGCAGCTATATCGCGCCGTTTCGATTGTTCAAGGTGGCAAATATCACCACCAGTAACTGTATAGGCGTGGTCTAATGCTAAAGTTTTACCAATAAATTATTTACGTGTGAAAGCGAGAGGCGTTCATCCCATTAAAAACAGTCTAAAAATTATTTTATGAATTTTCAGTTGATTTTTTGGGTATAGATCGACTAATTTGCAGATGTGGGAGACGTGGCTGAGTGGCCGAAAGCGCTTCTTTGCTAAAGAAGTGAGCCTCAAAAGGGCTCCGCGGGTTCGAATCCCGCCGTCTCCGCCATTTGGCGGCAGCCAAATCAATATACTCGCGCAGCGAGCAGGGGGATGAGAACCCGGTTCGACGTAGCGCAGCGGAGAAGGGGCACCGCAGGTGATCGCGCAGCGATGAGGCAAGGCCTCACCAATCCCGCCGTCTCCGCCATTTGGCGGCAGCCAAATCAATAAACTCGCACAGCGAGCAGGGGGATGAGAACCCGGTTCGACGTAGCGCAGCGGAGAAGGGGCACCGAGTCCGATGGGTTGGCTCCGTTCAATGGTCCGGTCTGCTATGCATCCGGGCTTCGTCCGGGACACCAGCTAGCCCACACCCTAGTCAGGTGCTGCAATTACTGGGCCCTTTGGTATAATCCGGGTTTAATTGGAGCCTGGGCTTGCGCAGTATACCGCCATTATTGAGCTTGTTTAAATTCAATCCAATCTGGATGGATGGTGCACGCATTCAGGACGGACTCATTTGTGGCATGCAATGCCTGGATTGTATCGGGTACGGCACTAATGCCGGTATGCAGTACGCCCACCACGACTTTTTTATCCTTTCGATTAAACATCCGAACCCGCAAATTTAATCGATCGAGTATTGGTTTTAGGCGAGTGACATCGAGATCGTCGGCTAGATCGATCACGATTTGGTCGGCAGTCATGAATTGAAAACTGCCGTCCGCAATGTTGTGCACCACCCGCACGTAGGGATAGCTGTCCTTGAAATTGAGTAGCCAAACTTTTTGGCTTGGATGGCTTGCGTCTGGTAGTGCACCATAATCGATCATTCGTCCCTTTAGTAAAGCTGCAGGGACTCCTTCAGGCAGCGCATCGGCTCCAGCAGCCAACATAGCTTGATTGTGCTCCATCCAAGGGTCGATTCGCTGTTCGCTGCGATCTGCGCGCCGCAGCATGAGTGCCGAGACCAACAAAGTGCCCAGTCCAAACCCAACTAAATAAACCATGATGCGATCCATCTTTTTCATGTCGCTATTTCCAGATCCTTTCGGTCGACATGACAAGCTATAAGATAAAGGTCTCTGCTACTCAGCAAGCCTTTGTCGTCTCGGTCATGTTAGATTTCCAGAGGTGCCCCTAAATTGAAAAAGTCTGCAAGGCATCGCGCTTGCTTTTATCTAGACAGTATGCATAATAACGTTGTTCTTTGAAAGAACCTCCGCAATTGCGGACACAGTTCTTTCCGTATTTCTCTTGGCTTTTGGTTTAGACCATTGGCAATCATGGGGGTGTCACGGATTCGACCTTGTGTCGTAATGCGAGGCTGCATGTCGGAGATGATGGAGGCTCCGTATCAATCCATTACAAAAAATTAATTGGCGAAGAACAATTCGCTCTTGCAGCTTAGATCTGCAACGTTTCTACCCAGACACCTGCTAAGGGCTAGAGGCGTCGACTAGCAGGCATAACGAATAATTTGGTTTCCGCTTATTCGTTGTACTCAGGAAACCTGGAAGCCGAATAGCTTGCTCATAAGCGCTTTGGTAACGACAACAAACTATCAGCTAAGCATGTAGATGCCACGTATGAAAGCACGAGGGACGCGGGTTCGACTCCCGCCACCTCCACCATTTGCCTAAAAGGCAAATGCTTCCGCTTCTGGTCGTCTTACCTACGGTGGTCCGGTTCCGCGATGCGGCCCGGTCTTGTCGCTGAAGTTTCAGCTCGGAACGACTCCCGCCACCTCCACCAGCCTTCGCCAAGGCTTCGGCTGGCAAGCCCCAGTCATGAAGACTTAAAAGGCTGCCCGCCATAGCTCAAGGAGCGAAGGCGGAATCTTAAAAAAACAAGCACCATGAGCCGCTGTCAAATCGATCACATATGCATTACGTCTACCTGATACGCTCGATTGTAAAACCTGAGCACACCTACATCGGTCTCACTGCCGATCTTCAGGCCCGCCTGAAAAAACACAATACCGGCTCCACGCATACCGCCAAACACAAACCATGGGCCCTTATTGGCTACCAGGCTTTCAACAACAGGGAAAAAGCTGCCGCCTTTGAACAATACTTAAAAACTGGATCCGGCAGAGCCTTCGCAAAACGACACTTCTGGTAAACCTATCAGAACGCCTTACGGCACGACAGATTTCAAAAAAGATTGCTACTCAATAAAATTCAATACTTTCAAATCAATCCAATTGCCTCAATTATGCCCCATTGAGGACCGGCTTAGCCGGTGACCGCTAATAGGCGCTAATGCACGCTTATATTTAAAGTATTGCTAGAAAAATATTTATATCAGCGTAGATAAGCGCACATAAGCGGTGTCCAGCTATGCTGGATTGACGGCAGTTTTGTCTGTTTTAGACGATTTTTTTGAGCGTAATAAATTTCATTAAAGTGCTCATAAAGATAATCTTATAGCAAAATCATGGAAACTTGGACAGACCGTTTTGTATACCTCATCGCAGTAAATTGATCAGGGCTCATCGCGGTTTAGAGGTATTTGGCGTAAATAAACGAGTTTTTATTTTTGTTTAATTGATTTCGCAACAATAAAGAGAGCCTTGTTTCTGCGAAAAGGAGCTGATCGATGTTGGGCTAAATGACTTTCCAGCGAATAGTGAAGCGTGTTTCGATTTCGGTGCAGTACTTTCACAGAGTAGGATTTTGTTTTTAAGTCGTCCAGGAGTAATTGAATTTTCTCAGCCTCATCTAATTCTCTTGGCATGAGCACAAGCATACCTAGGGGCAGGTTCTTATGCCCCATTGAGAACCGGCTTAGCCGGTGACCGCTAATAGGCGCTGATGCACGCTTATATTTAAAGTATCGCTAGAAAAATATTTCTATCAGCGTAGATAAGCGCACATAAGCGGTGTCCAGCTATGCTGGATTGACGGCAGTTTTGTCTGTTTTAGACGATTTTTTTGAGCGTAATAAATTTCATTAAAGTGCTCATAAAGATAATCTTATAGCAAAATCATGGAAACTTGGACAGACCGTTTTGTATACCTCATCGCAGTAAATTGATCAGGGCTCATCGCGGTTTAGAGGTATTTGGCGTAAATAAACGAGTTTTTATTTTTGTTTAATTGATTTCGCAACAATAAAGAGAGCCTTGTTTCTGCGAAAAGGAACTGATCGATGTTGGGCTAAATGACTTTCCAGCGAATAGTGAAGCATGTTTCGGATTCGGTATTTTTGTGTGAGCTTGGTTTCGCGAAATCGTTGACATCGGTAGTAGCTTTTTGCCTTCCATTGCGACGGCATAATCAATGTGAGCAAATCGTTGATTTCGGTGCAGTACTCTCACAGAGTAGGATTTCGCTTTTAAGTCGTCCAGGAGTAACTGAATCTTCTCAGTCTCATCTAATTCTCGTAGCATGAGCACAAGCATACCCAGGGGCAGGTTCTGATGCCCCATTGAGAAGCGGCATAGCCGGTGACCGCTAATAGGCGCTGATGCACGCTTATATTGACAGTATCACTAAAAAAATATTTCTATTAGCGGAAATTAGTGCACATAAGCGGTGTCCAGCTGTGCTGGATTGACGTCCTTTTTAACCGTATTTTTTAGTGCGAATCAGGGCAACAGTCGGCTAACAATTTTTGATGGCTGTCGTAAGCACAGCTGAGGGCTGAGGGCATGGCGTCTATGCGCAATCCAGTTGTAGCCGGCGTCGCGCAATTTTTTGGGTAGCAGTTGTAATCCGTATGCGCAGATGCCTGCGCAGCAATGACAAGCTTTGAGGGCGCCCAATAGAGCCTCAGAATGGATTTTATTTGAGCGGCTGCCGGCCGGCTTGAAGACCACTGTGTTGAGGGAAGCGCGCAATTCTGCAGTCACATAGTGTTGCGCGGTGCGGCCCTGCAGTGGTGCAAAGTAGAGCCTTTTTTTGTAGTCAATGCCTGCCAGCAGCCTGACGGAATGCTGGCAAAATCCGCATTCGCCGTCAAAAAATAGGATGGGTTTTTCTATATCTTGCACGCATTCAACTTAGCATCTTTTGCTGGAATTTCCAGCTTCGGCTTGCGACTTGTGCGAAGCTATTTATGGATACGGTGTGGAGTTTAAACTAGAAAGTGAGTATCAGCCCCAGGGGGATCAACCGCAAGCGATCCAAAGCTTGGTCAAATCTTTGGCCAGCGGGCATCGCTGTCAGACTTTATTAGGGGTGACGGGTTCGGGGAAGACCTATACCATGGCGAATGTGATACAGGCGGCTCAGCGACCGGCCTTGATTTTGGCGCACAATAAAACACTGGCGGCTCAATTGTATTCCGAGTTCAAGGCCTTTTTTCCACAGAATGCGGTTGAGTACTTTGTCAGTTATTACGACTACTATCAACCGGAGGCCTACATCCCGCAGACCGATACTTACATTGAGAAAGATTCCTCAATCAACGAGGACATTGAGCGCCTGCGCATTGCCGCTTCTTCCGCACTGATCAGTCGGCAAGATGTGATTGTGATCGCCAGCGTCTCCTGTATCTATGGTCTCGGCTCGCCAGAGGATTTTAAGGAAATGATGCTGCCCTTAGAGGTGGGCATGCAACTGGAGCGTGACCAATTACTGGAGAATTTGGTGGCCATTTTGTACAATCGCAATGATGTGGACTTTAAGCGCGGCTGCTTTCGGGTGCGTGGTGAGGTGGTGGATATTTATCCCGCCTACATGGAAAGCGCCATTCGGGTCGAGTTTTGGGGGGATGAATTAGAGCGTCTATCCAGCCTAGATCCCCTGACTGGTGAGCTGGGCGCGCCACTAGATCGGTTTCACTTATATCCGGCCACCCAGTATGTGACGCCCAAAGCGAAGATTGAGAAAGCGATTGGAGACATTCGTGCGGAGTTAGAGCAGCAGATTGCCTTTTTTGAATCAGAAAATCGTTTGATTGAGGCGCAGCGCATTCGGATGCGGACTGAGTACGATATTGAGTTGTTGCAAGAAGTGGGCTTTTGCACCGGGATTGAGAATTATTCGCGCTATTTATCCAGCCGTAAGCCGGGAGAGCGTCCCTTTTGTTTGATCGATTTCTTTCCCGAAGATTTTATTCTGTTTGTGGATGAGAGTCATGTGACCCTGCCACAAGTGCGCGCTATGTATAACGGTGATCGCGCGCGCAAGCAGCGCTTAGTCGATTTTGGATTTCGTTTGCCCTCAGCGCTGGATAATCGGCCGCAAAAGTTTGAAGAATTTGAAGCGATTACGCGTCAAACCATTTACGTCTCGGCCACACCTGCGCCCTACGAATTGGGAGTCTCAAAGGTGGTGGCGGAGCAAGTCATTCGGCCGACGGGTTTGGTGGATCCTGAGATTGAGCTGCGCCCGCTGCAAGGACAGGTGGAAGACTTTATAGCGCGGGTGCGGGCGGCGGTGGTGGCCGGTGAACGTGCGCTGGCCACTACTTTGACCAAGCGTATGTCGGAGGACTTGAGTGAATTCTTGCGGGATGCCGGCTTGCAAGTGGAATATTTGCACTCAGATATCGATGCCATCGAACGGGTGGAAATTTTGCGTCGACTGCGCCAGGGCGACTTCGATGTCTTGGTGGGGGTGAATTTATTGCGCGAGGGGCTGGACTTACCTGAGGTGGCCTTGGTGGCCATTTTGGATGCCGACAAAGAGGGCTTTTTGCGCAGTGCCACCAGTTTGATTCAAACGGCGGGTCGAGCGGCGCGGCATGTCAATGGACGGGTGGTCTTGTATGCGGATGTGATCACCAAATCGATTCAGGAGACCTTGCAGACCACCGAATATCGGCGTGAAAAGCAGCTGGCTCACAATGCGGAGCATGGCATCGTGCCCCAGAGTGTCAAACGGGCCATCGATGAAAGTTTGCAGACTCCGGGCAAAAAATATGCAGAGCCGGCTGCGAACGATCGCATGGTGGCTGAGGGCGACGAAACGGTGGCGGATGTGATCGCAGAGCTGGAAGCGGACATGTTGGAAGCCGCTCGTAAATTGCAGTTTGAAAAAGCGGCTAATTTACGCGACCAGTTGGAAGCCCTACAAGCGGGTGCCGATGCGACGGGACGCCGCCATCAGCCCGCGGTTAAAGCCAAAAAGAAGCGCAAATCCGTTTACAATAAAAAGGGGCTGCCACGTCAGCGTTAAAGGATTAGGCCCAGCCCCAAGAATGCTTTGAGGCTCGCAAGTGCACGCTCGATAACCTCGGGTCCCTGCGTCCATACCAAATACACGATAATCGTGTAGAGACCGCAGGCGCCGAGCCCCAAGATGCCGGCAAACAGCGCCAGTAGTCCATCACTCTCAGCTAGCGCCATCCCGATTAAAAAAATGACCATGGCCGGCGCGGTGTTGGTTAAGGGGATGGGGAGTGTCATTAGTAGTGCCATCGCCGCCACAATCAACGCCAAGCCTGCTCGCGCAGCGCGGGTCTGGATCCATTCCTGTCGCGGGCGTACCCAGCGCTCGCTACGCAGTAAAAAGCTTTGGGCCGCTTGCGCCAGTTTTGCGGCCAAATTGGGGGGGATGCGGATGCGTGCCATGCTGGCGGGAAGCCAGACGGATTGGCGTCCTAAAATCATCTGTAGACTGATCAGTAAGAGCGCGATGCCAAAGGGCGTGCTGTAACCAGGGGCGGGTACTGGCAGGGCGCTGGGAAGCGCTAATAGCAGCAAGGTGAGTCCAAAGCTCTTTTGACCTACACCTTGATTGAGATCACGCAAACGAACTCCCTCGGCGGATTGCGATTGCAGACTGTGCTGCAAGGCTTGGGCCAGGGTGGCTTGCTCAGGCGTTGAGGGATGAGTCATATCCGTGATTGACGCTGGACTCGTGTTCAATTTCAAGACAAATAGTCAGCTTATGTCATCGCAAACAATCGCCAGCCTAGCGCTCTTTGGGGGTGCTTTTGACCCGGTGCACTGTGGCCATCTACAAGTTGCACGCGCGGCTGTGGCCCGTATGGAGATGGAACGGGTCATCCTGATCCCCAGTGCACAATCGCCACTTAAGGCGCATGCACCGCTGGCCAGTGATGCCGATCGTTTAGCCATGTTGCAATTGGCCACTGCGCACGAGCCAGCGCTGGCGGTTTCCTCCTTTGAGCTGGAGCAGGGTGGGACCAGCTATTCTTTGAAGACGGCCTTGCATTTTCAACAACAGTATCCGAGTGCTGAGTTGTATTGGATTGTGGGGGCGGATCAGTTTGCCCAGTTGGCGCGCTGGCATGCGATTGATCAGTTACTACAAGTGGTGAGCTTTTTGGTCTGTCGCCGTCCTGGCTATGATCTAAAGCCACCGACATTGCCGGGGCTGCGCTATCGAATATTGGAGCTGGATGTGTCGGATTGTAGCTCAACTGTGATTCGCACACGCTGCCAAATGGGGCAGTCAATTGCTGAGCTGACAACTCAGCAAGTTGAGGCTTTCATTTCAGCGCGAGCTCTGTATACCCTGTAAAGTTTAGAGTAATTATGACGGAGCACATACAAGAAACTAAGCAAACGACCCGCGACCAGGTACAGATTGCCCTGCGCGCGATTGAAGATAAAAAGGGCGCCGCCATTCGGGTGTTGGACGTGCGTGGAAAATCTTCGATAACGGACTACTTAATTTTGGCCTCTGGAAGCTCTAATCCGCATTTGAAGGCCATGAAAACCGGTCTCGATGAAGCTTTGAAAGATGCTGGGGTGCAATTGATCGGAGCCAGTCGCGAAGTCGACAGCGGATGGTTGGTGGTGGATGCTTTCGACTTCATGGTGCATTTGCAAACCGAGGAGCTGCGCGCAAACTACCAACTCGATCAGCTGTGGGGAGATGCGGAAGAGGTGCAGTTTACAGATTAAAGCACGGATTTTGTTGAGGCCCGTCGCAGCGGTGGGGCATGAGTTTTGTTAAACTGGCACGGAATTCGGCGTCCATTGGCGCTTGAATGCGGATGCTTTTATTGGAATCACCTAGTTTTATTTCCAAGCTGTGGGCATGCAAGAGTAGATGCTGGCTGGCTAGCTGGGCGCGCATGAAACGGTTTTGAGCCCCGTCGCCATGACGGGTGTCGCCCAAAATTGGGTGGCGAATATGAGCTAAATGGCGCCGCAACTGATGGGTGCGACCCGTCACTGGCTGCAGTTCTAGTAGGGCTAAGCGAGCACTGGGATAGCGTCCCACCGGGTGGGGAAAGTCAAAATAGTCTAGGCTGGTGTAGTGGGTCTGTGCGCTCTGAATTGTGTAAGGAGGGAGTTCCTTTTTTAAGGGGGTATCCACCAATCCGGAAGCTGACGGCCAGCCGCGGACCAGCGCACGATAGCTTTTATTAGTTGCTTGTTGCGCAAATTGCATCTGCGCCTGACGCAGTGCCCGCGGATGCAGCGCAAAGAGCAGCACGCCACTGGTGGGCTTATCCAGTCGATGACAGGGGAGGGGGCGTTGGCCGATCTGCGCTGCCAGACTCGCTTGTACCGAGTCGGCGGCGTGGGCATCCAGCGCTGTCGGATGCACCAGCAGCCCACTGGGCTTGTTCACGGCGATATAGTCCGCATCTTGATACAGAATTTCCAGTGACATCTCAGAGCTATAAGTTGGGGAAGTTAGGCTCGCAATGGTATTCTCGGCGCTCACTTGAGATTTGACAGTTTGAATGGCTTTCCAGCATGCTGCTGCTTGAAGACCTTTACTAGAAATTTGAACCGTAGATTATTTTATGCAAGAGACTGCTGACACCGCACCACAATTTTTAGTGGATTTATTAGATGCCCGCTCCCCCACAGGCGCCGAGTATGAGGCGCAGGCGGTGGTGGACCGGGTGATTGAGCCGATCGCCGATCTGTATCAACGCGATACTATGGGGAATCGTTTGGCGACCCTGAATCCGGAGGGGGATCCCAGTATTCTTTTTGCGGGGCATATTGATGAGCTGGGGCTGATCATCACCTATATCAATGATAAGGGCTTCATTTATTTTGATACCTTAGGTGGTCATGACAAGAGCATGATCTCGGGGCGCCGGGTGGATATTTTGACCCAAAACGGTACGGTGAAGGGCGTCACCGGCAAACGCGCCATTCACCTGATGAGTCCAGAGGATCGAAAAAAGGTCCCGCAGACGCATGAAATCTGGATTGATATTGGGGCCAAATCGAAAGAAGAGGCGCTGGAGCGGGTGCAGATTGGCGATGCGGCAGTGTACGATCAAAGTTTTGAGCTGATCCATGGCAGTGTGGGTGTGGCGCGAGCCTTTGACGATAAGGCCGGTGCCTATGCCTGTATGGAAGCCTTGCGCCGCTTGAATGAGGACAAGGCAAACTTGGTGGCTAAAGTGACGGCGGTGGCGACCACCCAAGAAGAAATCGGCACCCGAGGTGCGATGACGGCCGCTTACAGTCAACAGCCAGATTTTGCGATTGCGGTCGACGTTGGCCACGCCACGGATTCGCCGGATTGTGATCCCCGAAAATATGGATCCTTCAAACAGGGAGGCGGTCCGATCGTTTGTCGCGGTCCCAATATCAATCCCATACTCTTTAAGCGCATCATTCAATGCGCGGAGGCAGCGTCGATTCCCTATCAGATTGAGGCAGACCCACGGCCAACTGGCACAGATGCGCGCGCCATCCAAGTGGCCAAAGGTGGTGTGGCGACCGGGCTTTTGTCGATTCCATTACGCTATATGCATACACCGAGCGAAATGGTGGATTTGCAGGATATCGAAGCCACCGTCAACTTGCTGGTGGCCGTTGCACAGTCATTGCAGGCAGGCGAGCGCGGCCATTGGTAATTCGTCCGCGCTGACGCCTGCGTGGAAACTTGGCGCTGTGGCGTGATTATCCGACTGCCAAGACCGCCTGGGCGCAGGCCGTCCCGGAAGTCACCGCGCCCTCGATGGAAGCGGAGCTTAGATAATCGCCTGCCAGCCAGACGCCTGCATGCTGTTGCCAGTGTGGGATGTTACGACCCAGCTCAGGGCTTGGCAGTCCTCGCTTGATGCTGTCCGTGCGCAAGTGGCGCCACTTTTTGACGTTAGGCCCAAACCAAGTGTACAATTCTTGGCGTACTTGCTCTGTTAGCAGTGTCGGCTCAAGCGGCTGAAGCGAGCTGATGGATATCAGCGCTTGTCCCGCTGGAGCATAGCTGCTATGGACATCGCTGACGACGCATAGATTGTTGATGGCTTGTTGCGGCTGCCCATTTAAGTAAATGATGGGTTCTTTGATCGGTGAACTGGGAGCCGAAAAGTACAGCGTGCAGGCTGGGCTCCAGTGCTGGATTGGGCTACGGTATCTAGGCAGTAGCTCAGCGACTGCGTCTCCTTCAGTGGCAAGTATGACGGCCGAAGCTTGCAGTTTAGTGCCCCCTGCTAGGGTGACCTGATGGGCGGAAACCGCGCACACGGTTTGGTTGAGATGAACGCTGTTGGGCCTTAACTGTTGTAGCAGTTGCTGGGGGATAGCGCCCATGCCCGCTTCCGGCAGGGTGGCATAACCTTGACTAAAGTGTTTAAAGGTAAACTCAAATTGGCGCGCTGAGGTATGGAGTGCGGATTCCAAGAAAATGCCCCCGTAAAAACTGCGAAAGAATTGATCGATAAAAGCCTGCGAGAAACCCTGTGCCTGCAGATACTGCTCAGTTGTTTGATCCGGGCTAGCCTCAATGGCTGCCATTGATTTGCGTAGCAATCGATGACGAAGCCAGCCGACCCGCAGCTTATCCCGCAAGCTGCCAATCGGATTGAAAGCACTGCTCAGTAAATACTGCGGGCAGCGAAAGGGGTCCATCATTCGACGAAACTTTCCGCCAAAATAAATGCAGGCTCCCGGTCGAAAAGCTTTTAGTTTGAGCGCTGGTAGATCTAAAATTTTACCCGCTTGGGGGTAGGCATCCAGATAGACTTGAAAACCGCGATCGAGCTGAAACCCATCGAATCGGTCTGTACGGACCCGACCACCGACCTGATTGCTGGCTTCGAAAAGCAACGCATCCACACCAGCATCTTGGAGAGTTTTTGCTGCGGACAGACCCGCCATACCCGCCCCGACAATGATGACGGGCGCCTGTGAATGAGAACCAGGTGACTCCATTTTAAAAAGGACTGGATCCGTTTATTTGCTTTGCCAAGGTGCCTGTTGTTGGCGCATTAGCTCCAGCGCTTCTTGGGGTACCCATTGTTCCCAGCCAGCCTCACCAGATTCAATCAGTTTGAGTGTTTTGCGACTCGTCATTGCCAGCAGAGAGGGATCGCCGACACCGATGGCACGGATACGGTTATTCTCTAAGAGGTGCCGATAGAAAAAGCCCCAACTGGCAGGTGCATGGAAATTTTCAGCCGTGACCAGTTCCTTGCTGCGGGTATTATGCCAGGGATACACATAGAGTTGGACGTTATCTTTGAACAAGCGCCCGAAGGATTCCAGAATACCCCCCGGGAGGTTCTCGGACCATTTTTTCTTAAACAGTTCGTTCAGCAGACCAATGCTCAAAATGATGCCAATGGGCTCACTGGTGTAACGACTCAGGTAAGTTGCGATGCGGTGAAATTCCGCGCTTCGTGAAATGAGCACATTTTTGCCCAGCGCTTGAAGTACATCGGCCCGATTGATAAAATCCGTCTGATCCACCGCACCGTCGCGCAGTAAGTTTTTGGTACTGATTTCGCACAACTCGATGGCATTCGCTTGCTGGGTGGTATCCAGTTCAGACGCAAAAGTGGCCTTGGTTTGCTCAATCATGTCCAGGTGCAATTTTAAGACAGGATTAAAGCTACCGCGCAGGAGGGTGATCGGCCGTTTGTAAAAAGCATCAATCGGCTGCACCACTTGCCCTTGGTTATTAAACAAGGCCGCATCCGTCAATTCGTTGTGGACGAGTTTGAGTGCACAGAGGCGATTATCAATATGCTCGAAGCCTGTACCGGAGAAGCGCAGCATATCAATTTCGATACTGCCAGCGGTGAGCTCATCGGCCAGTGATGGAATAAAGGCTGCCAAATCATCGCGCAGATAAAAGGCTGCATAGACGAGGTTGACGCCGACTTTACCCAGCGCGGCCATTTGCTCCTCGTTACTATCATCGAGTAAGCGTAGGTGCAGGATGATTTCACAAGGCTCACTCAGAGGCTCCAATTGCAAGCGAATACCCAACCAGCCATGACACTCGCCAGCATCTTGATAGCCCCGTGCCCGCACCGTGTTGCAGAAAGAAAAGAATGTGGTGTGATCGGCACGTTTGGCACCCAGTCTCTGCTCCAACAGTTGATACTCATAGCGCAGCATGGAAGTGAGACGCTCTTCGGACACGTAGCGTTCCATTTTCCCATACAAAGCATCGCTCATGGTCATATCATAAGCGGAGATGGTCTTGGCAACCGTGCCGGCAGTCCCGGAGGCGTGGAAGAACCAGTTTGCTGTCTCTTGACCGGCACCAATTTCAGCAAAGACGCCATATTTGCTGGCATCTAGATTAATTTTGAGCGCCTTGGCGCAGGTTCCAGGATTTTGCTTACGTGCTGGCATAGTACGAAATGGTCACCGTTTAAGAATTATAACGGCTAGCACTAAGCGAGCTAAAGTATTTATCAAACAAAGAATCAAAAAATTGTGGATTCAGAGTCTAAAGGCAGTCGATAGATACAGCTGAAATAAACGGCACATTAGACCGGAGCGATCAAGTGACAGAAACTCAGAGAAGTGAGAACCGATTGAATTGGAATTATACGGATCACTGAAGCCGGCAAGGAGAGCAAAAATTCAAAAATTATGAAGGGTTTTGCCGAGCTCATGAAATTTCCCATAGGCGCTCTTCAGTATCCATTTTTCAGATACAGCGCCATCAGCGTAGCAGTTAATCTTAATTTTTATGCGGTTTAATTGCTCTTTGAGCCTGTTTAGTTGGGTTTTGTACTTGGATATGGCCGATGACCAATTTTCATAGTTAGTCACAAAATCCGGCGATTGCGGCCTGGATTCAATTTTCGCCACATTCTTAAAACTAAGCTGTTTTAAGGATTGAGTATGAATATCTTGAGCTGGCACAAAAAAGGATTCACTCAAAACAACTGTTTTGCACACATAGCGCTCCACTTTGTAGGCTTCAAAGCGTTCTTCTGTAATTAGATCGGTCGTACCCATCGGAAGTTCTGATGGCTGCTGAGCGGGTAATGGTGCACATGCACAAAGCAATGGTAGTGTCAAAAAGGCATGTCGCATAGGGCCAAATGTCGACTACAATACTTCGCGCCTAGTCTAAATGAAAAACTTCATCCATGGGCGTGCAGACAGGTGAATTATCAGCATTTGTTTCCATGATATCAGCCATATAAGCCCACCATTTTTGCACTGTTGGATGCTGGGGCAAGGTATCGGCACGATGATCATCGCTCAATTTCCAGCTAGCAAACAGCGTTAAGGTTTCCGAGTCTAAGAATATGGAGTAGTCGGAGACGCCCGCATCCTTCAGCACTTGAGATAGTTCAGGCCAAATCTCGTCGTGGCGTTTTTTGTATTCCGCCTCAAAGTCGGCGTGGAGTTTCATCTTAAAAGCATTTCGAATCATAAGAAAGTATGCGTTGGCGTTAATAATAATGTCACTGCTAAGGGACAGAATCAGCGACAGGAAGTCTAGATAAATTTTAAGTTTTGCATGTACTGGCAAACGGCACAGTTTAGGGATAGAGCTGGTAGATTTTTGATTGATGCTGAAAGCGCATCGCGGCACGCTCCCAGTCTTGAATAAATGTGTTGAGGTTCAACTGAGCCCCATTTTTTGTGAGTGCGGACCACCATATTGAGCTGCCCACATGTTTGTTAAATAGAGCTGCGTGTTTAGATTCTGCGTAAATCGCGCGACCCGCCCACAACGCGGTCAGCTGCATCATGTGAAAGCTCAGCTCTGTTAGTCTGACTTGCTCCCAGTCGGTCACCAATACGAAGACGCCCTCGACGGCTGTGCCTTGCTTTGATTGTGTCTGAATAATTTGAAAATCAAGTCCCGGGAGTCTGCGTTTTTTTAGGGCACGTAGCAATTGTTGCGAGGACTTTCCTTGATAGCGTAACAACCTAAAAGGGAAGGGCGTCCCAATGCCGTGAGAAAAGTCGCCAATCTGGGCTCCCAAGCCCGTCATGGCATAGCCCAACACGGCAGACAAATTTTGGATGTAGGGAGAGGTCGGTATCCAGCGTAATCCTGTTTGCGGCCAGCGCATACTCCGTTGCCATCCTTGCATCGGGACGACTCGCAGCCGCCCTTTTTTTCGGGAGCGTTCGTCGATTTGTAAGCAGCCAGTCTGGTATTTGGCCATCCGCGCCAACTCCGCAATTGTAAGCCCATGTACATAGGGGACTTGAAAAGCGCCGACGTAACTCATCCATTCTGGATCCATTGGCGGACCATTGACTTTTAATCCCCCCAAGGGATTCGGACGATCCAATACAATCACTTCGATATCAGACTCAAAACAGGCTTCCATGGCATAGCGCATACAGCTGATATAGGTGTAGGAACGCACGCCGATGTCTTGCAAATCAATCACTAAGGCATCCAGCCCTTCTAGCATTTTCGCGCTGGGTTTTCGATAGCGGCCATAAAGCGAATAAACGGGGAGCCCCGTGCGGCGATCGATGCGATTGTCAATCGGCACATTGGCAGCCTCATCTCCGTAAATGCCGTGCTCGGGACCAAAAAGTGCCACCAGTTGACAATTGGGGGCATTTTTAAGGACTTGAATGGACGAGATCCCGTGGCGGTTGACGCCAGCCGGATGCGTCAACAAACCAAATCGTTTATTTTTTAGCAGCTGAAAGTTATTTTTTTCTAGGACATCAATCCCCAGCAATACAGGTTGCGCGCACACAACAGTATTCACTATCAGCTGTGAAACGAGGATAATTCCGCAAAAAAAAAGTAGTCGATAATTTAGCATGGGACAAGGAGCGAGCTGAGATTCTCAATCAACTTTTTTACGAGTTTTGTAAGCTTGGAGTTTTTTACTCACCAGACGATAACTTTCGATGGCACGCTGGGTCACAATCTTGTAGCTAAGACTCGCGATGGCGCCGCAAAAAATCCCTAAAATGAGTGCTCCGGTACAGGTGACGGCAAAGACAGCCAATAACAGCTCAAGCTGATGGTCCCAAGCGCCAGAAAGCAAGTTTTCCAACATTCCGTAGAGTTCACTTTGCTGTAGTTTGGACGTTTGCACACCCACTAAACCCAGGAAAAAGCGACCAATCTGGTAGTCCGCAAACCAAATGGGAAAAACGGTGATCGGATTCGAAACCACTTGCAGTCCTAATAAAATGGGTAGGTGTGCTCGCAGCAGCAAGGCCAGTAAAAAGGCTAGTAGGATCTGGATCCCATACAAGGGGAGCAGTGTCAGAATAAAGCCCGCATAAATAGCTGGAGTGACATGTTCCAAGCGAAAGCTCCAGAGGTAAGGACGCCGCAGTGCATAATGCGCAAAAAATTTTATAATGGGATAGCGTCGCAAACGAGCGCGGCGGGGCAGGCGTCGCAGCCACCATTTGGTTCGTCGGATATGGCGAAACTTGATGGCCCTTAGCTGAAGCTCCTCCTGAGTCATATCGGATAACAGTGCTGAATCATTTCGGTTACCTTGTGCTGGAGGTTTCCGGGAGCTTCGAATAATGCTTTCTCCAGAGGATCCCCATCTGGGCTAATTGAATAGAGGGCACAATTGGTATGGCGAAGTTGAACTTTATCCGCGGCATCCGGATCAATCTTCCCTGCAAAAAGCAATGCTTGTTTACCATGTTTATCTGCTGATTGAATCAGCGCGTAGGGTCCCTTTCCGTCGAGAGAACTTTGATCAAATTTGCCTTCGCCGGTCAGAATCAGATCGGCTTGTTGAATTCGTGCATCAAGTTCGAGCCAAGCAGCTACCAGTGAGAAACCCGGAACTAACTGCGCCTGGCAGCCCAGATGAAGTCCGAAGCCAATTCCACCAGCCGCTCCGCTGCCGGCCAATGTTTGTACTGACCTAGGATGTTGAAAAAAATCGCACAAATGATCTGCCATCTGGCCACACATTTGATCGTAGGCATCAATTTCTTCCGCTAAAAGCCCTTTTTGAGGACCGTAGATAGCAGCAGCCCCCTCTGTGCCTAAGAGTGGATTTCCGACATCGCAGGCAATATAAATGGGTGGAATTGATTGAAGGAGTTGACTGGTGAAGTTTTTGAAGAATGGCCACTGCTCAGGGGTTATCTTCTCAATGGGCTGTCCATTGTTAGCGCAAGCATGTAGCCCGAGCGCCTCCAATGCACCGACACCCAGATCACTTGTGGCGCTACCTCCGATACCCATTAGAATCGCACTGGCGCCCTGTGCTTGCGCAATCCGAATTAATTCTCCCACACCATAGCTGGTGCAGTGGCGTGGATGGCGCGCTTCGAAAGGCACCATTTCCAGTCCGGATACGGCTGCCATTTCAATAATGGCGATGCGATCACCTGGTATCGGGAGCATCGACTTGACCTCAGTCGGTAAGTTTTCGGATTCCACCCAACCTAAGGGTGCAGAAACTTCTTCCGAGCGTGGACCGCTCACAGTATGAAATTCAATATGGCCGTTGGCCACTTGCGTCAGTATATCAACAAAACCCTCACCGCCATCTGTAAGGGGGGTGAGGGTTACAGATGTCGGTTGATCAGGATAAGCCGCGACGATGCCGATAGCGGCTGATTTACAAGCTTCAGCGGCCGACATAGAATCTTTAAACTTATCGAAGGCCGCCAGAATGTTCATAATATTCTTAGCTTAACAATTAGCGCTGTTCAATTCCAGACTCAACATCAATAATTTTGAAATTTTCTACATGATAAATGGGATCCGCACGAAAGCTCAGCTTGGCGCCGTAAGTGGATTCTATTTCTAATAAAAGTGATTCATCTTCATCTCGCAAACGCTCCAAATTACTCGGGTTGAGGAGCACTTTCAGTTGAATTTCGTACTCACGACCTTTTTGAGCGCGCATGTGACGTATCACGCTAATCAGACGTCTCTGAATTTCTACGCTCATGGTGCGCGAAGATTTTACCGATCCACGGCCGTTGCAATAGGGGCAGTCGGTGTAGATGCCACTGGAGTGACTCTCGGAGTGACGTTGACGTGTCATTTGCATGATTCCGAGTGTCGAGATCGGTAAAATGTGATTTTTAGCTTTATCACTTGCCATCTCCTTGCGCATTCGGGCTAAGACCGCATTGCGATCCTGCTTCGACTTCATATCAATAAAATCTAAAATAATCAATCCACCGATATTTCTAAGTCGGACCTGACGCGCGATTTCAGTCGCTGCTTCAAGGTTGACTTGTAAAATAAAGTCTTTGCCGTCTTTGTTTTTATTTTTATGAGAGCCGGTATTCACATCAATCGAGATGAGTGCTTCGGTCTCCTCGATCACAATTTCACCCCCACCGGGTAGGGGGACACAACGCATGTAAGTCTGTTCAATTTGACGCTCAATATTGAAGCGTTCAAAAACGGGGATGTCCTCGGAGAAATGTTGTACTTTGGATTTTGAACGCGGTGAAATCTTGCTGACCTCATCTAAAATCGCATCAAAGTCTTCTTTTTTATCTACAAGCACCCGGTCAATTTCTTCGGTTAAAAAGTCGCGGACCGTACGACTCACGATGTCGGGCTCTACGTAGAGACAAGTTGGTTTCTTGCTGGCCTCCATCTTTTGATTAATCGCTTCCCAACGCTTGAGCAGAATGTGCAGGTCGCGGATAAAATAACGCGCCTTTTTGCCCTCGCCAGCAGTGCGAACGATGATACCCATCCCTTCTGGCAGTGTCAGATCCTTTAAAATTCCCTTTAGTCGACTACGCTCTTTTTTGTCCTCAATTTTACGCGAAATTCCTAGCGTACCGGCTAAGGGCATCAGCACTAAAAAACGCCCAGGTAAGGCAATATTGGTTGTGGTCCGCGGGCCTTTGGAACCAATTTGTCCTTTGGTGATTTGTAGAATGATTTCACTTCCCACAGGATAGAGTTTAGGGATATCCTTGGTGGAGACTTGTTCGCTTTCACGCTTGCGCTGTTTGGCAGACTTATTGTCGCGAACAATCTCGATGCTATTGTCATTGGCTGCCGGTAGGATATCCCAGTAATGCAAAAAGGCATTCTTGGGCTCGCCAATATCCACAAAGGCAGCCTTTAGGCCGGGCTCAAGGTTTTGGATGCGGCCTTTAAAAATTGCGCCCACCTCACGAGCTTCACCGCTGCGTTCGACCTCAAATTTTTCAAGAACTCCATCTTTCATGAGGGCGACCCTCTTTTCTAGAGGTTCCGAGTTGATAATTAACTCGGAGTAGGTTTTACGCTCCCCCTTTATGGTGTTCATAATCCGTGTTATGAGGGGCTGGGATTTGGCACGAATCGCTGCGCTGTCTTTGAGTTCACGCGTGTTGATCCTTTTGGATTTTTTTTCCTTAGGTGCTGAGATTAATTCCTGAGTATATTGATCGTCGGATGAATGCTGAGTTGAATTTGACATAATGTTTAGGTGTCCCTGATTGCCTACGGGGCTCCTAAGTCTTGTCGCTGAGAATTTTACTGGATTTATTGCGGTGTCATTGCTTAAGAAAAATCTTTTCGGTGACGATAGACGCTCTGAGTAATACCTTGTAAAATAAAACAGCTCAAAACAAATGAGCCTCCGTAACTTAAAAACGGAAGTGGAAGACCTGTTATGGGTGTAATCCCGATGGTCATCCCGATATTGATAAAGAAGTGAATGAGAAAGAGAATGCTCACACCGAGGCACAATTGCCGACCAAAATGGTCTCGAGCCAGTCCGGCAATACGAACGCCGTTCAGGATCAATGCGGTAAAAGCGAGAATGACCAGCAAGCTGCCAATGAAGCCAGATTCCTCTGCCAGAACAGAAAATATGAAGTCATTGTGAGCCACTGCCTTTGGCAAATAACCTAGTTGAGCTTGCGTGCCCTTAAGCAAGCCCTTCCCATAAAGCCCGCCAGTTGCAGCGGATATTTTGGCCTGATTGGCATTCCAACTAGAGCCGGTGCCAGAGGGATCGATCACATGGGGAGCCACAAAGGTTAGGATGCGGTTTCTCTGGTAATCCCGAATGGGTAGCAGCGAAGTGTAGGGCTCAATCGTTTGTTGCAACTGTTCCGCGGAACGTTTATTTTCTAAATGCTTCCCATAGCCATAGATATCGATGCCAACTAGACTTACAGCTAGTAGGAATGCGACAAATAAAGCGATAAAAAATTTCCCAGATAAACGAGAAATATAGAGCAGTGCAAACATGATGGGAGGAAAGACTAGGGTGGATCCCAAGTCCGGTTGTGAGAACACTAACAACATCGGAATTAAAAATACAATCCCTAATGTGAATAGAGTCAGCAGTGAATCACTGAGCGATCCGACTCGACTGCGAGCCAGTACGCTGGCAGCCATAATCAGGGTCCCGATCTTGGCTCCCTCCGTCGGCTGAATCGTAGCCAGGCCAACATCGACCCAGCGGCGCGCACCCATCATCTCGACACTGATGGGACTGTATTGGGTGGTGAGTAGTAATCCTCCAATACCCGCAAGGTAAATAAAATGAGCATACTCGAGTAAGCGTTTATAATTGATAGACGCAACGACGCCGTACAAGACGCAACCGATGGCAATCCAAAAAAGCTGCTTGGCCCAATCGCCTCCGCTGCTTTGATTATACTGTGCCGAAAAAATGAAGAGTACGCCAGTCAAAGATAGCATTATTATCAACAAGGGATTGATCCAATCCCAGAGTAGGGCTTTATGCTCAAAGCCTACAACTGGGCTCGACGGCGCTTGTTGATGTTTTCGACCGTAGCTCATCCGGGATCGTTTAGTTGGTATCGCCTAAATACACTTCCGGTGGACTGAAATCTGAGGAACTAAAGTAAGCTTTTATGCTGCTGGGCAACAAGGGGTATTGCGACAGCTTCGCCAATGGCAGCCATTCTATGCCGACCTGTTTTTTATCTTTTTCGATCGAGGAAAATGGGGTATCTGGCTGTGACAGATGGCACCGGAATACGCTCTCGACCTGATGAAAGGTCCCGTGGCTACTGCGAAATTGGTGGTTTTTACCAATATATTCTCGCATGTACAGTAACTGATCGACACGAACTTGAACGCCGAGTTCTTCGTAGCATTCTCTGATCAGACACTCTTTTAGAGTTTCACCATGATTTTGTCCGCCGCCAGGAAGTAAGTAAAATTCGCCGCTACGATCACGCATCATTATCGCAAGTAAGTTATTTTCATGAATAATGATAGCGCGTGCAGCTGTTCGTATTTTTCGCATGGATGCTAAAGCCAAGTCGAGATTATAGAATTCGCAAGACTCAACAAAAATAAATCATGGGCGAATGTAATCGCATCTAGCATTATACGGTTCACATTTGGCGATAAGCTGCCATTTTACTTTTATGGACACGACCATTCGTCAGCAGATTTTACAATGGATTCATTGCGAGGCAGCCCATTCGTATTGGGCTCGAGACGCTTCACGGTGGACGGATGCGTGCTTAGAGCAACTTTTGCGGGCTGTGGATACTAGTAATTTTGCACTTGATGACTGGTTGCGAGCACTCATCAAGATGGAGGCCTGGTTACAGTATCATAATCGTTCACTAAAGCGAGCTGATCGAGTGGCGTATATCGAGTGTGCGGCTTCAGTGACCGATCAGTTAGCGGATTTGGCGACCACCGTTGAAGAGTTCTTAGACAGTCATGGCTGTGATCAAGCGGTCCCCTTGCAAGCTTAGGATTCGGCTCTTTACATGGCTAGCCATAGTCATTAATCAAATGCAGCCATGCTTCTAGAATCATCAGCTGCTCGTCAGGAAGTTGAGCGCTTAATTGTATCGGGACAATTTAAGCAGCTCTCTGCTAGCTTAAAAGATTGGGCGGACCCTGAATTGGCGGATTTGATGGGAGTCCTGAACCCCAAGCATCAGATCTTGGTGTTTCGCCTTTTAGTCCGCCAGCAGGCTGCCAACGTGTTTGCCTATTTTGAGCCAGAGCATCAGGATCGTATTTTGCGGGCTCTGACCGATGTGGATACGCGTGCGCTTTTGGCCAATTTGAGCCCGGATGATCGCACCGCGCTCTTAGATGAGCTACCGGCCGCCGTTACCAAGCGTTTGATGCAGCTTTTGTCGCCCGAGGATCTTGCGGAATCTCGTCAATTACTTGGCTATCCCGATGACAGTGTTGGTCGTATGATGAACCCGGATTACATTCGGGTACGCGCGGAGTGGACCGTTGAGCAAGCATTGGCCCACATTCGCAAGTTTGCCCGCGATAGTGAAGTTTTCAATATTCTCTACGTGACCGACGGCCAGGGCGTCTTAGTCGATGTGCTGCGAATGCGGCGTCTTATTTTGGCGCCACTCAATACAGTGCTGAGCGAGTTGTTGAATTATCGTTTCTTTAGTTTATCAGCCTATGATGACCAAGAGTTTGCGGTAGAACAGATCCAACGCTATGATGTGAATGCGCTGCCTGTTGTGGATTCTGATGGGGTTTTATTGGGGATAGTCACGGTGGATGACCTCTTTGATGTGGCGGAGGAAGAAGCGACCGAGGACATTCAAAAAGGGGCGGCCGTGAGTCCTTTGGAGACCAATTACAGTTCTGCAGTCTCGTTACTTTTATTTAAAAAACGAATTGGTTGGCTGATTATCTTGATCTTCGTTAATTTGTTATCGGCAGCCGTTATTTCTAACTACTTAGATTACCTGCAAGCCTATGTTGCCTTGGTCTTATTCATGCCCTTAGTCATTGCAAGCGGTGGCAATACCGGTGCGCAATCTGCAACGCTAATGGTGCGTGCTCTGGCGGTTGGTGATCTGAAGTTTAATGGTTGGATCAAAGTTCTGGCAAAAGAACTTAAAGTGGGAGCCATGCTCGCTCTGGCGATGGGACTATTGGCCTTTTTGCTCGGAATTTATCGCAGTGAGGCGCGCATCGCCCTTACCGTGGGACTGAGTATGTTTTTCGCCGTTTTTTTTGCGAATATGATCGGCGCGCTTTTACCTCTAATGTTGAAAAAGTTCAAGGTTGATCCAGCTGCTGCAAGTAGTCCGCTGGTGACCTCCATCATGGACACGGTGGGTTTACAAATTTATTTTTCGATGGCGATTTTAGTTTTGTCTTAATGTAGGGCACCTCTGGAAACCTCCCATGTGCCGAGATTGCCGATTTGCTGTGATGCA
>CAWVTP010000017.1:0-23391 GCA_963933035.1 uncultured Puniceicoccaceae bacterium
CATTATTTTTAAGTAAGACGTAGGGCGAACCAGGATAGTATTTTTTATGATCTTCAGTTGGGCCGGCCCACTGGTCTTCAGATTCAACCGCCCAGTAGGCTGTATCTACTAGGTTATTTTTAAAGGATGACGAGAAATTATCAGCAATTGCGTAAATATGATCAAAACCATCATAGCCATGGAGTTTTAATCCGTTGCTGTTTAGGTAAGGACCATTCCAGCCAATGCCAGTTTGGGGATTATAGCTCCATTTTTCTGCGTCTGTTTTATCTTCTGGCTCTAGAAACAATTGCCAAAAATTATGGTCATGTCGCATCCATTGCCGCTTTTTTTGCTTAACGCCGATACCGTTAAGCCATCTAAGTTTCTGATAGTTTGCATCCAGCGGCCCTTGTGCCGGGAAGTAGCCCATATCGCGACGAAAGGCTAACAGTGCATCGCGTACCTGTCCCATCGAGTAGGCATTTATATTGCTGGAAATGCCGTCTTCATCCAGATTGATTTGCGAGATCACAAGGCCACCGATAATTGCTAGCAGCGCAATTGTCACCAACAGTTCAAGCAGAGTAAAAGCCCTTTTCATTGACCTTTCTATTCGATGGTATCGTCCACGTACTGAGAATCGCTGAGTCATTTTTTTGAATCTGCCTGTAAGCAAAAAAGTCGCTGTGGGCACGGGGCCCACAGCGACGACTTGTTTGTTATGGACTGGAAATTACTGCTTTTGTCCGCTTTGCTCAGCGAATTCTTCCGCAAGGAAGTCACCACGAGCGTCAACCACAGCTACGAACTTAGCTGGGTCTTGTGCTACGTCGACCAGCATGACATAGCTTGGGTAGGTACCTTTTGCAACGTCACCGTAGTAAGGGGCAGAACCGATGCCTGTTGAACCAAGGTATTTGTCCTCAGTATCTTGACTAACATTTTTACCTGCAGTTACGAGCGTAGAGTCTGGTCCGATACCGAAAGCTACAAGTACAGCTTTTGGATCAGCGCCTAGCTTGGTGTTGTCATAGTCAGCAACTGGTACTGCAGCAACTTGACCTCCCCAGATTGCAAACTGCTGAGTTGCCAACGCGCCATTCAGAGTGTATTCAAATCCACGGCCACGAGCACGAGTCTTGTCAGCAGCTGTACCGAAATCGGTTTTGGATCCAGGACGTGGTGCATTGAATCCAAGCTGTGGAATGTCAATATCACCGATTGCCTTAACTTTGGCAGATTTTCCGTCTGCATCTGGGATTGCTAAATCAGTAGCACCAGATAGTCCCTTTGCATCAAGATAACGAACTGAAGTAATACCTGCGTTAATTAATGCTGTTACTTGGGCTGTGCTAAGGGCCTGTGCTTCAACTTTTTGAGCCATTTTTGGGTCACCAAGGTAGTTTCCAAGTAGCTCTGCATCTGTACCAGCGGCTGCTTCGTGATCAGGGCCAACGTAGCTAGCAATGGTTGGTGCAGAAACCACACCATTAGCGGCAGTTGCATCAGTCGGTACAGCTGCTAGCAGTGAGTCGACGTTGCTGGGCAATTTACCTTCAACAGCGACATAAGTGCGGATAGCGTTTTGTAGCGATGCAATTGTGTTGGTTGCACTTGCTTTAGCAGCTTGTGCTTGCAGACCTTCGAAAGAAGATACAAGACCACCACCAACGATGGCCAATATTGCGACAATAATCAAAAGCTCCAACAATGTGAAGTTTTTACGTAGTTTTCTTTTTAATAGTTTCATAATAGAACACTTATTTACTTTATATTTTTTATTAGGCTGCGTTCACTTAAATCAGATAGTATATAGTTAAGCTTCAGCGTTAATAATATAGCAAAAGATTGTCCCGAAATTCTACTCGCAGAAGGATAAAAAATAACCCATTTAGGAAATTGAACTAGCAGCTCATCATGCGCGTATTATTCCTTATACACTTGTATGTAAGTGTGTTTACAAAGTTTTAGGATGAGGTTTTGAGCGTGGCCTCCTAAAATAGGTTTCTTTTGAATTCAATTTATATGTCGGACAAAATATGCTGTATGGTCGTGTTTTAAGGCTTCGTTATTTCGAGCCGATTGATAGCGTCTTGTGCAAAATGGTTGTCGGGCTCAATTGTTAAAACTTCCTGGAGGTAGGGCAGGGCGGCTGCTGTTTGGTGCATTGCTAGCAGGGTGGCTGCGTACAGATTAAGTGTTTTAACTTGGCGGTCGCTTACATCTAGTGCTCGTTGAGCATAGTGGTGGGCTTGCTGGATGCTGAAGGCCATCGCCTCAGCCTGTGTGCTCGGATGCATTGATTGCGCATGGGTGAGATACAAAATTCCAGCATTGAGCAAGAGGTTCTCTGCATAAGGCATGGATTTGAGTGCTTTTTTTAGGATGGCATTGCACAGTGCAAAAGATAAGGTGGGTAGAGGATGCCCTTGCTCAAAATAGTGGTGAGCCGCGATGCTGGCATAATGCTCGAGAACCAGATTATTAAAAGGGTAGAGTTTGAAGGCCTTGTGTGCGTAGTCTAGGGTTTGCTGATCGTACAGAGGCTGCTGCGCTCGATGATGGGCTTGCAGCAAGTAACAACTGGAGCTACGCCTAAGCAGACTCTCGTAGCCAATGCCCAAAAAGCCGCAGACTGTGATAGCCAAAAGGATGGCATAACTGAGGCGTTTGGGCATGGGGAGTGGTCCAATTCGGTAGCTGGGTGTTGGCGCCTGCGCGCTCAAGGAGATTGCAGCCAGCATGCCGAGCAGGAGCCAGCTAATACTGGCACTGACTGGTTTTTGTAACGGGAAGTCAGCGATTGCATTGACGCTGATACCACCGAGCGCTAGCAACAAGAAAAAGGTCAGGCAGTGAGTTTCTGAATTTAATTTCTGCGATTTTCTCAATCGCCATGCTATCCAAAGTGGACTGAGCAAAATCAATAAATAACTGCTGCCGCCTACAATTCCGAGTTCGATGTAGGCTTGCAGGAGATCACTGTGTAAGTACTTTGGGGTGGAATTTAAGCTGTAGGCATTGGCCTTATTTGGTCGGACGACGCTCTGAGAGTATTTAGGAAACAGCGTGCTAAAGCCTGCCAATCCAATCCCCTGGGGGTGCGCTTTTAGCATGGCCAAGCTGTTTCGATAAAAATAACCTCGTCCCTCTAGATTGTTTTCAAACATCGTCTCGATATTGGCGACTTGTTGCACGACACTATTTTTGACCGAGTGTCCCTGCAATTTCCCAGGAATACTGCCCGCGTAGACAATGATGCAGCTGGCTATCGCAAAGCTAATAAATATTTTCCGACTGAGATAGGGTTTCAAATGTGCGCGTAGCGCTGGATTGATGGCTAGCCAGATAGCTGCAAATACGAGTACTGCGAATGCGCTGATCCAACTAGCTCGGGTGCGAGTGTAGATTAGGAATACGCTCATGAGCGTGAAGCTCAGCATTGCGAAAAGGAATGGAGCCTGTTTTTTTTGACTACTAAAGCATAAGTAAATGACTAGTGGTAGACACAAAACTTGGTAGGAGGCTGCTAGATTTTTGTTGATAAAGCTGGCCGCAGGGGGGGCAGCTTGAGCATAGTGATCCAAAAAATGGAGTGTATCGATCCCTGGAATCCAGCTGAAAATTTGTGCATCATCGACCGCAAAAAATTGCAAAATACCGAGCAAGGCATTGTAATGTGCTCCGATAATGATCAGCCAAATGAGGCAACGATACCAACGGACATGGTAAAGGTTTGCCACGAAGGCAAACAAGAGCATGGCGCTCAAAAAGTTTTTGAGCTGCCACCAGTGATCTGGGGGGCTGATTCCATTTAGACTGGTAACAATGGCAGCCAGCCCCGTTATCAGCACGCATAGGTTGAGTGTGTTGGGGACTAGACTTACGGAAAATAGCTGCTTTGCTGAACTATGCTGCCACTTCTCGAAAAAGAAACCACCCAGTAAAAGCAGTGCTGTCAAGTGGAGCCAATAGTAGCGAATCGAGGCGGCGGCATCGTAGGCAGCGGAGTCGAAGCTGAAGCTCAGGCTAATAACAAAGCATGCGATTAACCAGCGGCTCGCACTTTTTATCGAGCTCGAAGATTTTTCATTAGTCGATGGACTCAAGTAGTGCCTTAGTCTTGGTAGTAAGCATGCGATACAGGCAAATAAAAGGAGTAGCCAGAGTGAATTTGGCCAAGGATGGTGAGTAATAGAGGGATACATGGAAGTTCAAATTAGCTGACATTCGCTGCTATTGGGCCATGTTTTTGCAAGGGCTATGGGAGCTTGGTATTGTCGTTTTGTGGCGAGCAGCGAGACGGCGATACTGTTTGAGTTGAGCAGAAAAACGCTTTTCTAAGCGTGTGTCGCGTGTTTGCTCGTGATATTTGATCGCATAGATGTAGTGGATGAATGGCTTAAATTGATCGGTCGCCAGCCATCCCGATTTCACAATGGATTGATGGTATTCTCTGAGTGTTTGGTGCGCCGATTTGGGAACCTTTTTTTGAAATATGGTATAAAAAGTGCCCAGGCAGGCTGGATCCTTTGATTTTTTGGGCAATAGTCGCTTCAGAAAATTCCATTTCCAGATAATGCAGATCGGCAATGCGCTCAGTGCGAGAATGAGTTGGTACAGTTCACGCAGACTGAGTCGTTTCCACCAATTGTGTAGCTGAGTAATTTCAGTGGCTAGGTTCCACTCCATTGCGGCGCTCTCACTCGAATTCGGCTGTCTTCTGGCGACTTCTGGACTGGGATCGAGGCGTATGTAGTGATTGCTGGTATCTGGTAGAACGACTTCCACCCAAGTGTGGGCATTACCCTTGTAAAAATGATATTTGGACGTATTTTCGTCTATACGGCCCCCGTAGTAGCCAGAGCATACGCTTGCAGGGAGTCCCAGTGATTGTAGCATTAGGCAATAGACGGTCGAATAAAGGACGCAGTGCCCTCTTCTTTCGTGAAATAAGAAGTTTTCTAATGGATCTAGATTTTGGGGGTTGTTTACCCTATCAGAGTAGCTGAAATTCTTTTTTAAGTAACGATCAAGGCGTTCGATTTTTTTCGGAATGCTGGAGGTTCCGGCCGTCAGCTGTTGCGTGATTTCGAATAGCTTTTGTTCTGTAGCGGTCTTAGGGACATAGCGATGCGTTAGATGAGATGCATTAATGTGCGCTAAGTCTTGTTGAATTGCTGGAACATGCGCAATGATTTCTAGGACGCGAGATTTGTTGGATTTGGGCACGTTTATCGCGTGGTGATTTCCGACTAAAAGCGGCGTTTTGATCGCGTGTGGCATCCCTAATAAGGGCACTTGCTCAATGTGGGGATTGTTGATGTGTAGGTAATAATGAACTTGGTTTTGAGGAGGCGCAGAAGATAGCTGGACCCAATCGTGTTGGGCATAATATCTATTTTGCATCTCAGATGATTTGAGCCATTGACGCTGGCTGTAGTGCAGAAATCGGTTGGTCCTCAGGTACATTTGATTTGGCTGTATGTGTTGCGTACCTGCTTCAATCAGGATGCTACAATCGATGCTGGAAAAATCCTTTTTTAGTTCAAATTTAGAATGGAGCTGCACCTTTTCATTGTAGCCAGTATTTAAAGTGGAGTTTTTCTGATCGCTAGAATTTTTCGACCTTTGTCCTAGCTGTTGGGGCACTTTTAAATTGGGATCATTATCTTGAATGAGTCTGACCGTCATGGGGATAAAACTGCTAACGTATTGACTGCTTTGGTGCGCAATCAGCAGTGCGAAGGCCGTCGTTAAAAGTAGGCTCAATGAACGGATTAATTTTTCTGAAAATTTTTGTGCTGGAGTTGACTCAATAACTTGATGTTTTCTTTTTGTGGCCTCCAAAAACAGCATGGCTAGCAAGATGTAGAGGATGACTGAGAGCTTATCTGTTCCACGATTACTGAGCTTTAAACTATAACCAATCAGAGCAAAATAGGCTGGAATTAAAGAGCTTATAAAGGCGATATTGATGCATTTCCGTGCGAGTGGGTGCTGGTTTGTAAAACCCATTTTTGCACGCAAATAGCCCCAGGCCTGTAAGTGGAAAAATACGGATACTATAAAAATCCAGGCTTGAATAGGGAATTGATTCCAATTCAAAAAATAGCCGATGCCCAGTGTATACAGGATTGCAGGCAGGATAAACTGTAACGGCAGAGGGAGTCTGGGTTGGATGTAAAATGCGAATGAAACGCTAATTAGTAGGGTGTAGACGAAAGAAAAATTTGCCAATAATGTTATTCCATACCAGGCATCCAGCGCCAGAATGCTACCCATATAAATAAGTGCTTTTGTACGCATATTCAGATCCTTGCTTGCTGGATGGAAGCGTCACTCGGTACAGTCTCAGCGATCAAAAGATCGATGTGTCTTTGGACTAAATCCTGGTGATATATTTCCCAATATTTAAATGATCTTAAGCTAAACACACGGCAGTTTTTTTGAGGGGCGCATAAGTTTAAAATCGTTTCAATTGAGCACCTTGAAAATTCAGTTTGCGCTAAAAATAAGTGCAGCTCCGACAGGCCATTCGCTCTGATGGGGATAGTGTTTTTTAATGAGGGCACGATCAACTTTAGAGATGTGGTCCGATGCAAGCTGTCCTTAATGATTGCGTGTAGTTGTGACAATCCATCTTCAAATATAGAGCCCGGCTGTGTGCCTGGATCAAATATTATAGTCGGGTTTTGGAACTTGTCGCCGAAGTGGTAGACCTTTGAAATTCCTTTTTGTAGGCGAGCAGTCGCTTTCCAATAGATGTTGTTCAGAGAGTCGCCGGCTTGATAATCTCTGAGCGAGTGGAACTCTGGATCTGTTAGTGTGCCAGATATTGATTTGAAGGCATTGTCAATCTTTGGAACACTGCCGACAATCGCAGGATAGCGCTTAGGCAAAATAGTCTGATCTTGGGCCCAAAATATAGATTTTTTGCTTTCAAAAATACCAAAAGGATAACTGGTGGTCAGTAAACAGGGGCTTACCTGTGAAAAAGATCGTTTTAGGAAAGGAATGGTCAACGACATGCGCAGCCCACCAGACGGAATCCGATCGATGTGATCGATGGGATCATTCGCTGCTTCAATTAAAAAGTCAAAGCGACTAAAATGACCGCTTTGGTCGACATGCATTTCTATCAATTGAGGATTTTCTGCGTATAGAACATTAGTAGTATTGATGAGTTCGGCCTTAATTTGAGATCGATTGATCAGATGCGGGATTAAGCTCATCAGTGCAAACGACAATAAATAGACGCCCATGTAGCAGATGAGTAATTCTTGCCGCACCATTCCAATCGCTATGCATAACAATGCGCTGTAGATAAGAAAACGCCCTCGTAGCGTTATTTTTAGTGAGTATGAGGACTTCATGGCGCAGGCAGGCGCTCACATAATGCCTGCAGGTAGTCTAAGCATCCTTGATGCGTGGGCTCAGCTTGGTACTGGATACGATGGGCAAAACAATAGGGTAAGACACGCTTGATAGCTTCCGGATATACAGCGTTGTTATGGTCTACAAGCGCGGCTGCTTGCGCTGCGCGCGTCAAGGCAAGTGTTGCCCGGATAGACAGTGTGCCGATGAGCTGTGGGTCGCGCCTGATTTCGTCACAAAGCGCAATCATATAGTCGATGATTAAATCGCTGACATGGATCGTCTGTACTTTAGATTGAAGCGCTTCCAGCGCAGGCACATCAAGAATCGCTTCTGTTTTGAGGGTCTGATGGTGTTTTAAGTGATGGTGGATTATCTGTTTCAGTTGAAACTGATTTGGAGGTCCGAGAGGAATCGATAGTAAAAAGCGATCGAGTTGGGCTTCAGGAAGTGGAAAGGTGCCGACTGAGGCAACTGGGTTTTGGGTAGCAATGACCATAAATCCCTTTGGTAGCGCATGGCTGATTCCATCAATCGAGACTTGTTGTTCATTCATCGCTTCCAACAGTGCACTTTGTACGCGTGAACTGGAGCGATTGATCTCATCTGCTAGTACGATTTGATTAAAGATCGGTCCTTTAATGAATTCAAAATGATGCTCCTCTGGGCGATAAAGTGTATAACCGAGTATATCTGCTGGCATGAGATCCGCCGTGAATTGTATGCGCGCGAAACTGGCTGTGATGGAGTCTGCTAATGCGTTTGCGAGTGAGCTTTTACCTAAACCTGGTTCGCCTTCAATCAGTGCATGTCCTTTGGCAAGCAATGTTATCAAGAGGAGTTCAATTGCTGACTCAGTCCCTAGGAGTCGTTCAGAAATCTTTAATTTGAGCTGCTGTAATTGTTCGTTGAATTGTGCGACTTCTTGCATGGTAAATTTTTAAGTTAATCTATCGGGGTGGTTTGAGCTCTTTAATAGGAGGTGAGTCGTGAACCTAAGTAATCAATATTATGTTTTTAGGTATGGTGACTGTGGCTTTGGGAGGTCGCTAATAAATTGGTTCATCAGTCACACGCCCCGATATGGAGTGGTTCATTGCAAGCGGTAGCCCGTGTCGAGTATGTGTTCGGAGGTTTGAATGTTTATTGGGTTGATAAGAATATTTGACATTTTGTTTTAATGGAAAAGTTTCAATCATATTGTTGCGACTGAGACTCATTATTATTAAATGTTGGTGATTTGGACTTCCATTTATAAGGTCTTTCACCGGATTATATTGCGGGTGTGTTTTGGGGGCTGTATTTGTAGAATGGACTGTGGCAGTGAAAGATAAAATCGTTCAATTTACTCACGGTATAATTCCTGAGGCAGCTATGAAATTAAAATTCGAAGTTCCGAATTGCACCCATATACTTATGATTCGTTTTAGTGCGCTTATTCACTAAATATAATCACAAATCTGGAGTCACATAGATGTTGACCCCAGTGCAGCTAGACTCATGTTGGTACGTTTTGATTAGTAAAGTCGCCACTATTTATTTTCTATGAGTACATTCACAAAAGAAGTTAACGACATTAGTTCTACCCGTAAGACCATCTCGGTAAAGTTGCCAGCAGCCCAGGTTGCTGAGGAAGAAGCGAGTCTGATTAAAAACTTTCAAGCGCAGGCTAAAGTCCCGGGATTTCGCCCGGGTAAGGCGCCTGCCAATATGGTGCGCGCGCGCTACGCCAAAGAGTTGAAGCAAGAGCTGCAGCAAGCTGTTTTGGCCAAGGCTCATCGGGATGCCGTCGAATCCTCCGAGTTGGATATTTTCAAACTGGTGGACTTGGATCATGGTCCTGTGTCGAGTGAGCTCGATCTGACGATTGATTTTACCGTCGATATATTACCGGCTTTTGAATTGCCTCAATATTCAGGTCTCAAGGTGGAATCTGCATCATCGGATGTCAGTGAATCAGAAGTTGATGAGGCCATTGCACAACTTCTTGAGCAGCGCGCTGCCTATAATGAAATTGAGGGGGCTGCGGAAGCGGACGATTTTGTACGCTGCTCTTACTTCGGGACGCTCGGTGAGCAAGCGGTTTCTGAGTTGGTGACTGAAGAGACCGGATACGGAGAACAAAAAGATACTTGGGAGCGTGCGGGGAATACTGACTCACCCAAGATTGCGGCGATTTCGGAAGCTTTGCTTGGCATGCAAGCTGGTGATTCCAAAACTGTCGAGATGGAATTTGCCGAAGATTTTTCGGTGGAGGCTATCGCGGGCAGAACTGTCAGTTACAAGCTTGAGGTTGCGGAGGTGCGTCGCAAGGAACTGCCTGAGATTGATGCCAGCTTCTGTGAAGGGCTGGGACTTAAAGATGCTGAAGAATTGCGGGAGCGTATGCGCGACAACTTGGTTCAGCGCAAACAGCAAGCGAATGCGGAAAACGAGCGTGAACAGATTAGTCGTCAATTATTAGATGCCGTGGAGATTGAGATCCCGCAGAGTGGTATCGAGTCAGAAACTGAGTCAGTCCTTCGTGATTTTATGCATAAAAATATCCAACAAGGCGCCAAGCCAGAGGATTTTGAGCAAAATAAAGCCGAATTACATGAGGGAGCCACGGCAGCCGCTAAAACGCGTTTGAAATCTCGCTTCATATTGTCGAAGATTGCTGAAGCCGAAAAAGTGAAGGTTGAAAATGATGATATGTCGCGCATGATCATGATGGAGGCCCAGCAATCCGGAGAAAAACCAGAAAAGTTGGTGAAAGAATTGCAAAAAGACCGTAGTCGTATTGACCGGATGCGCAGTGAGATTATATTAGGGAAAACTATGGATCTACTGTTAGAAAAGTCTGAGCGCGTGGCTGTTACTGAGCCTAGCCAAGTAGCGGAAACAGCGGAATCTTCTGATGTCGAAGTTGTCGAGTCCTAAGCCAAAATTTTAAATATCTGAACCTACATTATAGTGAGTTACGTACCATTACCAACTGTTTATGAACGCGAGGGCCGATCTGAGCGTGCATGGGATATCTATAGCCGTCTGCTGAGGGATCGCATCATTTTTATTGGTACGCCCATTAATGATTTTGTGGCCAATGCGGTGATTGCTCAGATGCTCTTCCTACAAATGGAGGATCCTAAAAAGGACATCAGCCTGTACATCAATTCCCCGGGTGGTAGCGTCACGGATGGGATGGCGATTTACGACACCATGAACTTTTTACAGTGTGACGTGGTCACGTACTGTGTCGGGCAGGCTGCCAGTATGGCGACTTTGCTGCTTGCGGCGGGAACTAAGGGGAAGCGTTATGCACTCCCGAATAGTCGCGTTATGATGCACCAGCCCAGTGGGGGGGCGACGGGGCAAACTTCTGATATTTCTATTGCCGCTAAAGAGATCTTGCGCTGGCGGGCTCAAATGAATCGCCTAATTGCGGAGCATACTAGCAAAACCGAAGCTGAGGTCGCAGCAGATACAGATCGCGATTTTTATCTGAGTGCCGAGGATGCTAAAGCTTACGGGATTGTCGATCAGGTCATCGTCAACAAATAGGCCCCAACAGGTTCCAGTTTATGGCTAAATCAACACGCATGACTTTTTGTTCTTTCTGTGGGAAGGCACAAAATGAGGTTAAAAAAATGATCGCGGGTCCAGCGGGGGTGCATATATGCGATGGTTGTGTCACTGTCTGTAAGACGATTATTGATCGCGAGTTGCTGGATGCTGAGGAGCAGCCAGCAGCAGATGTGCAAGTCGAGAGCGAAGCGGTCGCAAGCTTGTTGAGTCCGGCGCAAATTGTAGCCAAATTGGATGAACATATTGTGAGTCAAGACTACGCCAAGCGCGCTTTGGCTGTCGCGGTTTACAATCACTACAAAAGACTGCATGCGGAGGCGTCAACTGATGCTGATATAATTGATCAGAAGTACCGTGAGGTGCAGATCGAAAAAAGTAATATTTTGTTGCTGGGACCGACGGGTAGCGGAAAAACTTTACTGGCCCGCTCGATGGCGGAAATGTTGGATGTGCCCTTTGCGATTGCGGATTCTACCACACTAACGGAGGCCGGCTACGTGGGTGAAGATGTCGAGAATATTGTGTTACGACTATTGCAAGCGGCTGATTATGACGTCGAGAAAGCGCAGCGAGGGATCATCTATGTGGATGAAATTGATAAAATTGGCCGCAAGACGGACAATGTCTCTATTACCCGAGATGTTTCGGGAGAGGGTGTTCAGCAAGCCTTGCTGAAAATTTTGGAAGGCACCGTATGTAATGTGCCACCTCAAGGTGGACGAAAGCACCCCAATCAAGAATATATTCAAATCGATACCACCAACATTTTGTTTATCTGTGGCGGTGCATTTGTGGGCCTGGAGAAAATGGTGCAGGATCGTTTGGGTACCAAGGCAATGGGCTTTGATACCACGCACAACGTGCGTATGAATGAACTTTCATTTAGTGAAGTCTTAAGAGAGACCCAGCCGGAAGATCTGGTGCATTTTGGTATGATTCCCGAATTTATTGGTCGCTTGCCGATGGTCGCTGTTTTGGATGAGTTGAGTAATTCAGATCTATGTCACATCCTACAGAATACTAAAAATGCTCTGATCAAACAATATGCTAAGTTGTGCTCGATGGAAGGGGTGGATTTGCATTTCACCCGTGATGCGATTGCCGCGATTGCCGATCGTGCCATCGAGTTAAAAACAGGTGCTCGTGCGCTACGTGCGATTATGGAAAAGTTGATGCTTGATATCCTTTTCGACTTACCGAATCGCGAAAACGTGTCTAATGTAACCATTAACCGTGCTGTCGTTGAGGGGCGTGCTAAACCAAAAATTAAGCTGAGGGCAACTTCCGAGTTGCCGCCAGTTTCAAAATCTGGGTCGGGTCACTCGCAAGACGCAGCCTAGTTATCTGGCTGCCTCATCGCCAAATTGAGCTTAGATGCTTGATCGCTCAAAGGTACTCAAGCTTGAGCAGTTCGAGCACGCGCTGTCCCAAGTGGCACCCCTGCCCATGGGGGCTGCTTATTGCGTAAAAAGTGGAGAGTGGCTGCAGGATTTCTCCTATGCGCAGAGTTTTCGGTCGGGGATGTCCTTGAGCCGACGGCAAGAGTTTACCAGTGGGCGACACTGTGCAAGCCAGGCCCTAAAGAGTTTGGGTGCTCCTACGGGCTGCCCCTTAATTCCAGATGAAGATGGGCTGCCAACTTGGCCGACTTCCTATCTCGGGTCAATTTCTCACTGTCGACAGCAGGTGGTTGCTGTGGCGGCTCCAGCGGATGCTGTTGACTGCGTCGGTATTGATATTGAAAACGTTCATCGTTTGTCCCCGGCAGCTATTCAGCGCATCTTAAGTGATACTGAAATGGACTGGGTTCGAGGTTCGACCACGTTAGCGAGCCTTGTCTTTAGCGCCAAAGAGGCTATCTACAAAGCCTTTTATCCGCACTATCGTCACCCAACAAACTTTAAAGCTGTTAGCTTGCATCCAGTTGCTGAGAGTCAGTCGTTGAGTCTGCAAGCGAATCCAACTAGTTTTTCTGAAAAGTGGCTGCGAAGATTGGAGCAATTTACTGTGCACTACACTTTTATCGATGCCTATGTACTGTGCTGCTGTTATCTGCTAAAGCCCAGTTTTACTCGCAGCGTTAGTAAGCCTGTAGCCGATTTCCAATCAGAAGAAATCGGCTAACTGAGAGCCATACTCCGACTGTCTGCGATACCGCTTCCTCCAGAGAGCCATCGTATTCAGTGCTTCAACCATTACGCCTAAAGAGTTGCAGCATACTGGTCGCAATCGCTTCTAAGCTGAGAACACGTTTTGCAGCCCCCAAATCATAAGCTGCTTTGGGCATCCCATAAACTGTGGAGCTGGCTGCATCTTGCGCAATGGTGGCCGCCCCTGTGGATTTTAGTTTCAGGAGTCCCTCTGCGCCATCGCGCCCCATCCCGGTCAGGACGGCGGCGACCGCGCGATGACTGACAACAGATGCTGCGCTTTTGAAGAGTACGTCGACAGCGGGGCGCTGATACCAGACTTTGGGACTCTGTTTGAGTTTGACTCGGTAGCCTTTTGAATCAGCCATAAGTAACATGTGGAAATCTCCGGGAGCAACCAGGGCTAACCCGTGCTCAACATAATCGCCGTCTTTAGCTTCACGTACAGTCATCTGACTCACGGAATTGAGACTTTCCGCAAATGCTTTAGTGATGCCTGCTGGCATATGTTGCACAATGCACATACCCGGCGCATTACTGGGTAGATTCTCAAAGATTTTTCTAAGCGCAATGGTTCCTCCAGTTGAGGCACCGATCAAACCGATACTTTGCGGGTGAAAGGGCCCTTTTGATGCAATTGTATTGATTTGATTATGGATGTTTTTGGCTGCATCTTGACTTGTCGCACCGGGTTTTAGTAAAACCTTATCAAAATGACGCTCACTGGACAAGATACCACGAATACGGTCTTGCAGTAAATCGCCAACCTTGCCTAAAGAGTGCGCACCATCTGGCTTGGCCAGTACGTCGGCCGCCCCCAAGCTCAGAGCTTGAATCGTGTGTTTGGAATTCTTTTGTGAGAGTGAACTGACGATGATGACGGGCATCGGACACTGCTCCATAATAATTTTCAGAAAAGTCAGTCCGTCCATGCGCGGCATTTCAATATCGAGCGTTAAAATGTCTGGCTTGAGTTGATTGATCATGTCGCGCGCCTGATAGGGGTCTGCCGCACGACCGACGACTTCAATATCTTTGGCACCTTTGAGAGAATCCGTAATCATACGACGGACGACAGCAGAATCATCAACGATTAAGACCTTATATGGAGGAGAAGCTTTGGGCATACTAATGGGCTTTAACGTAAATTGCAGGACGTATCATTTTCAAATTGTGCTGTAGCCCATTGAGACTTTCTGAATGGCCGACAAAAAGAGTGCCGTCTGGCTTTAAGCGTCGGATCAGACTGTTAATGAGTTGTTCGCGGGTAGGGCGGTCGAAATAGATCATGACATTTCGGCAGACGATGAGATCATAATCATTGGACAAAGACGGCGGCAGCTCAAATAAATTGGCTTGCTGAAATTGAATTCGCCGCTGGATTTCTTTACTCACAGTAAAGGTCTCATCACTGGCATTTTTAATGCAATTACTTTTGACGTAGTGCTCAGGTACCCGCTCGAGCGAAATCATTGGATAGACCGCTTTCTTAGCCCGCTCTAATACAGTGGTTGAAATATCGGTTGCGTCCATGCGCCAGTCAAAGCCGCCATTTGATCTGGCATGTTCCATCAGAGCCATACCGATGCTGTAAGGTTCTTCGCCTGAACTACTAGCAGCGCTCCAGACTTTGAAAGGTTTAAGCGTTTGCTGAATACGATTTATCAGAATCGAACTCTCTAAATAAGAAAAATGCTGGGCCTCTCGGAAAAAATAGGTGTGGTTGGTCGATATGGCATCAATCAAGGCCGATAGCTCTTTGGAACCAGTAGGCTTTTTGATGTAATCGCAGTAGTCTTTGACTGTGTTGAGTTTCAGCGCTCGCATGCGGCGTGAAATTCTCGAGAGCACCATAACACGCTTATTTGGGCCAATTGAGATTCGCGACAGCTTATAGACAATTTCACGAATAAAATTAAAGTCCTCGTCGGAGGCCTCGTGTTTGGTGTGTACCTGTTGACGCTTTATAAATTGGCTTGCATCTCTAGTCTTATCGATAGCGGAATTGGTATTCTGCGGAATCTGTTTTCTCATACGTGGGTTTACTGTGACTAAAAATGCATTAGCTAATTTAGATCAGCTTATAAACACATAAAAATAACAGAAAATTTTAAATTTACAAGCTTAGTCACTTTCTTAGTGAGCGCGTTTAAAATTTTAAAAGAGAGAGCTATTCAAATCGGCAGCGACTCCTCTAATTTCAGGTTGTTTATAATAAATTGCTGCCGATCGGGTGTATTTTTCCCCATGTAGAAGCTGAGTAATTCCTTAATCACCATTTTGTTGGGGATCAGTACAGGGTCGAGTCGAATGTTGGCGCCAATAAAATGTTGGAACTCTTGGGGGGAGATTTCACCCAATCCTTTAAAGCGAGTGATCTCTGGTTTCGGACCCAATGTTTCGATTGCTGAGACACGCTCTTCATCGCTGTAACAGTAGCGGGTCTCTTTTTTATTTCGGACGCGAAATAGGGGAGTTTGCAGCAAATGCAGATGCCCCTGCTTAATCAAATCCGGAAAAAATTGTAGAAAAAATGTAATGAGCAGCAAGCGGATATGCATGCCATCTACATCTGCATCTGTGGCGATCACAACATTGTTGTACCGCAAGTCATCCAACCCATTTTCGATGTTGAGGGCATCTTGTAGCAAATTGAATTCTTCGTTCTCGTATACAATTTTTTTGGTCAAACCAAAGCTGTTTAGAGGCTTTCCTTTTAAGGAGAAGACGGCTTGTTTGGTGACATCGCGAGCTTTTGTGATGGAGCCAGAAGCGGAGTCACCTTCCGTTATAAAAAGCGTCGACTCTAAGCGTCCATCCTTCTTGGTGTTAAAATGTATTCTGCAGTCACGCAATTTTTTATTGTGTAACTTGGCCTTGCGAGCCCGTTCTTTAGCCAGTTTTTGGATGCCTTTTAATTCTTTACGATTTCGCTCTGCTTCCTGAATCTTCTTTAAGATAATTTCAGCACTATTGGGATTTCGATGTAAGTAATTATCGAGCTGCTGTTTGATTTGATTAATGATGAAGGTGCGAATCGTGGGGCCATCCGGACCCATTTCAACCGAGCCCAATTTTGTTTTTGTCTGTGATTCGAATACGGGTTCTTCAACTTTCAGACTGATCGCAGCGCAGATGGATGTCCGCACATCTACCGCATCAAAATCCTTTTTAAAAAAGTCTTTAATCGTTTTCACCAATGCTTCCCGAAAAGCATTTAAGTGGGTCCCCCCCATTGTGGTGTGCTGGCCATTGACGAAAGAGTAATACTCTTCACCGTAGCCATCGTTGTGGGTAAAGGCGACCTCTAAATCTTTTTCAACTAAATGGATAATCGGGTAGAGCGGTGGACCATCCAGCTTGTCCTCCAATAGATCATGTAAGCCGCGATCGGACTTAAATTTACGGCCGTTATATTGTAGAGTTAAGCCACGATTCAGGTAGGCATAATTGCGCAGCATGTTTTCCACGAATTCTTGGCGAAACCGAAAGGAACCAAAAACAGTGTTGTCGGCCACAAATTCTATACAGGTACCATCTTTTTCATTCGCATTCAGTTGATCTTCCCGATCTTCTTGAATGACGGAGCCAGCCTCAAAAGTGATCGTGCGGGTCGACTGGCCTCGGAAGGCGCGGATCGTGAAATTTGAGGACAGCGCGTTGACGGCTTTAATCCCGACGCCATTCAATCCAACCGATTTTTTAAAAGCTTCCGAGTCGTACTTTGCGCCGGTGTTGATCTTGGAGGCACAGTCCTTTAGTTTGCCCAAGGGGATACCGCGACCATAATCTCGAACACGCACTGTAGAATCTTGTATGGTGAGCTCAATGACTTTGCCGTGGCCCATCACAAATTCATCGATCGAATTGTCGATGACTTCTTTCAGCAGGATGTAGATCCCATCATCGGTGGTTGAGCCATCACCCAACTTTCCGATGTACATCCCTGGGCGCAGGCGAATGTGCTCTTTCCAGTCGAGCGATCTTATATTGGCTTCAGTGTAGGAATCAGACACGTTTTTGAATACGTTGAATCGGCTGGGCAATTAGGGCTGTACGGCGATAGCATTAGCGCCAAATTTTTTAACCATTTGATTGATATCCAAAAAGTCATCCCCTTGCGTTGAGACCACCAGTTCATCCAGTTGAATACTTTCAGCGATGGCCAAGGCGACTAGGTTTTGGCCTCCGGGCGCATTGTAAGCCTCAGCTTTGAGGCGTTCTCCCTCGGCACTGGCTTCTCTTTCCAGCAGGCTCCCTTGCGCGTCCAATTCAGCCTTGTAGAGATCAGCGTCAGCAATCAGTTTGGCGGCGCTCAAGCGCGCATCCGCATTGATTTTGGCAATCAATTTGTCTGTATCAGCCTTCATTGTGAGTTGCTTTGCTTTGAGTTCTTGCTCGATGACGCGAACTTTGGCGTTTGTCTCTGCGGCAATACGATTGGTCTCTCCCTTTTTCTCCTCGGCGAGCGCACGTGACTTATTCAATTCAACATCTTGGTCAGCCAGTTTTTTGTCTAAAATCTTACGTTCGTAGGAAGGGTCAAATGCAATGTCACGAATGAGGATTTCGATTAGCTCCACATTGCTGTCTGCGAGCTCGCTTCTCAACAGTTGCTGCGCTTCATCAGTCTTACTGCGACGGACAGCAGGTGCATAAAACTGCTCCGTTCGCATGGTACCAAAGGTGTCGCGGATAACGCGTTGCACTTGGTCGCGCACAATGCCTTTATAACGTGTTTGCGATCCCAGTTCACGATAGAGTTTGTGAACCTCGCCAGGTTGGATGCGGTATTTTACAGTCACATCTAATTTGACCGTAAAGCCATCTTTGGACTTGAGTTCCACTTGTCCCGGACCTCCGATGGGGGTGGAGGCTAAATACTTTTGGGATGCTAACGATAAAAAGCTGTAGCGGCGACGCATTTGCTGCCGCTCTTGTTCCGTGGTGAATTCGGTTGTTTGAACCGTGGAATCAAAAATATTCCAAGTGTCGAGTAGGGGTAAGTTGCGATGCCAGCCGGGTCCAAAATCTTTGGTAACGACGCCCTTTTCGCCCAAGAAGCTGTACTGCTGGGTGCGCACACCCGTTTCACCAATATCTATGCGGATAAATAAAAATTGCCAAGCCAGCAGACTGCCGAGCAGGGCGATGATGATGAATGAGGAAAAATATTTTATGAATTGCATAGCGCGCCTATTTGGAAGTGTTGAGTGCTTTGTTTTGTTTGGCGACGGCGGCTTCATCTTGATAGCTAAGCCGCTCGGTTGTGCTCTCGATGGTAAAGGGCTGGCCGCTTAATTTGACTTGGCCCAATTGGCGAGCGTAGGCGTGTTTGACTAGGTTGAATCCGCCGGGGCCCTCGTGGGCTTGCGCTAATGCTTTCAGGGCTTCGCCTTCGGTTTGTGCTTTCACCAAAATTGCTTGGGCATTTTTTTCGCGACTGTAAAAGTCGGCATCAGCTCCTAATTGGGTATCAATCACGTAGGCTTCGGCTTGTCGAATGTCGCGCTCAGCATTAGCTGTAGCCTCCACGATGAGTTTTTGCATTTCGCCTTCGTAAGTGGCGATCACCACCTCCTTTTTCTTGGTGGCTTCTACTTCGCGGAAAATTTGATTTTGGCGTGCCGCATTGGCTTTTGAGACTTGTTCCTCGACCTCTTGGTCGGCCAACTTTTTGGCGCGGATGCGTTCTTCGTATTCCTTGTGAAAACTAAACTTTTCAGCGATCACACTGCTGATTTCGATCCCGTAGGGCTTGAGGGAACTGTTAAGCTCTTCCATGGCTTTTTGTGCTTTAGTATTGCGCACGCTGGCATCGTAAAACTCCTCGGTGGTCATTTCTCCGAATACACTGCGACAAATTGATCGTGAGTAATCGCGCACCCATTTGAATTTGTAGGCATCTCCCAGCCCCGACGTTAACACGACGGCCTCCACCATATCGCGGCGCAGCTGATAATTAATCGTCAAATCGAGAAAAACGTCGCTGCCATCGACTGTTTTGACGCGTAGGTCGTCTCGCTCATTGCGTTCACCGCGATTGGGTTGCGCCACCATTTCTAAACGTTGCACCGTCATGTCGAGTAAATGAAAAGAATTGAGCAGGCCGTTATAAATGTTGGTACCCGATTCTGCGATGACGCTGATGTCACCCGTTACATTGTTAACCTTAATGCCGACTTCGGTTCCCGACACTCGCTGTACGCGAAAAGTCACTAGGAAAAATACCGCGGATCCAATCAGGGCGATTAGAAATAAAATGAGCGGTGTTTTGAAATTGGATGCCGGGCGGGGGGCAGTCGCGCCTGGCTGGTTAAATTGAAAGCTAGTATTGGACATAAATCTTAATTCAAGTTAAAGTGCAGGCTGCTTACGCCTAAGATGGTTGAAATATATACAGGTTGATATAGTGAAGCCCAACAGGATGATGATGATAGGGTGTACTCTGGCGGTAACTGCCAAGCAGATACAACCTAAAAAAACGAAAAGTATTTTTTTGAGTACATGGATGAGGTTGAGCTCGCTTTCCTCTTTAAGCGCAGCGGGAAATTGACGAATAAAAGCATTGTTTTTTTGGTAGGCGTGCTGAGGGTAGCGCATAGGGGGACTGCTCAAATTGCGTGTGTTGGAATCCAGTTGCAGGGTTCGCTGCTTTAGAAAATCATTAAGATGTTGTTCCGCTCTTTTGAATGGCAATCGTGAATGACCGGCAACTTGGCTGGGCCTAACTGGAGCGGGTAAGTGATTGATTAAGTACAAGAGCTCGTGCTCATTGACAGCTTGTGCAGCCCAGTTATGTGTAAGCGATAGCTGCTCGAGTTCAGTATAGATTTGCTTTCTGACGGTATCTGTGATCACACCATATTCGGCATCCTTTAATGTTTCGCGAGAATACACGCAACTGTCGACGCGAAAGGTATTTGGTTTGGCATCCAGTAAATCCAGAAAGGTATAAAATGTGCCCTCAGTTGTCACTGTTTTTTCGACTGCTTGTGACTGGGCCAATGCGTCTAAGACCGCTTCAACAAGCCCTAGGCTTAATGGCAAATAGGGAAGCAATTGGCAAGCATGCAAGCGTCCGCCTTGAGTGGCCGCCAATTGTTCGGCTAAATTCTCAGCAGTGATGGCCCAAATCTGGTTGTGCATACAAGTGAGCTATCAAAGATTTTTACTTTGTCAGCTCAATTGTTTTGCTTGTTGGGAGTTCGCTACTTTTGCTGTGTTGTCATGTCACAGGATGCTGCCAAACTACAAAAGATCCGTACTGAGGCCATTGCCCAGGGCTTTCACGCGGTCTCGGCAGTTTCGGTACCCACGGAACTGCGGCGTGACTATTATTTAAGGTGGCTGGATCAAGGCAAGCAAGGTTCGATGGAATGGATGGCGCATAACAACGATCGACGTCTGCATCCCGAGCGGTTGTTGCCGGAAGCTGCCAGTATCGTGGTGTTGGCGATGAACTATTACCAAGCAGATCCACCACGGCCGTATCGAATCGCAAAGTACGCGCTGGGAGATGATTATCACAATTTGATCTATCGACGTTTGAAAAAATTGTGCCGTTTTATGAGCCAAAGCTTCGGCAGTCAGCAAAAGCCCTACGTGGATACCGGTCCGTTGCTGGAGAAGCCTTTAGCGGAGGCGGCGGGGCTGGGGTGGCAGGGCAAGAGTACTATTTTAATCGAGCCTAAGCGTGGGACTTGGTCCTTTCTGGCGAATATTGTCACCACCCTAGATTTACCATCTGGTGAAACTGCTAAGGATCGTTGCGGCAGCTGTACCCGCTGCATCGATTGTTGCCCAACGCAGGCCATCACAGCACCTTATCAATTAGACGCTCGCCGTTGCATTGCCTATTTGACGATCGAGCACGCTGGTGCGATACCGCTTGAATACCGGCGAGCGATTGGGGACCGCTTGTATGGTTGCGACGAGTGTTTAGATGTGTGCCCCTGGAATAAGTGGGCTCAAGTTACTGAGGAGCTAAACTTTCAGGCGCGTAAGTGGCCGTCATTGATTGAAATGCTCGATTGGAACGAGACAGAATTTAAGCAACAGATGGTGGGGTCGCCCATGCGACGGTTGAAGTTGGGGCGTTTTAAGCGCAATATCTGTGTGGTTTTGGGGAATTCGGGGGACCCTCAGGCAGTGCCAATGCTGGAAAAATATAGTCGGCATGCGGACGCTATGATTGCCGAGCACGCTCAGTGGGCCCTACAGGAGATTCGAGAATCAATAAATCCCACTTAGGGGCTGGCGGGTTTCGGTGAAAATACTTAGCTTAGGGTGCTGCACTTCGTTTGCATTGTTGCAGGTGCCACTGGGCTAAGTGCCATTCGATCCAATCGGGCTTGCCACTTTTTACTGCCTTTTCAAAGAAGTTCAGCGCTTCGCTCGTTTGTTTGCGTGCTTGGTAACTTTGAGCCATCCAGTAAAACAGTGCGCATGTTTGTTGCGCATTGAATTTACTTTCAGATTGTGACTGCAAGCGTTGATCCAGCAGTGCGACTGCACTCAATTGGCCACGATGAAATTGTTGGAAATAATGGTGAACTGGGCTGTTTTCAGTGAGGGGCTCTGCGGCATTTTCGGTATTTTGATGGAGGAGGCTGCTGAGGTAATCTGCGCTGGTGCTGCGGTCATTCGTCTGCTGGCTCTGATAGTGATCCAGTGCTGATTGCGCGACGCTTAGCTGTCCATTCGCATGCGCTAGGACGGCAAAAATTAACCAGAATTCACTCGCTTGCTGTGTTTGGCTGGCGCGTTGTAGTGCCCTGTAGGCCGCTTCAATTTCGCCAGAGTACACGCAATTGATCGCTAGCGCGTAGACAATATCCAATCTCTGGGGCTGGATAGAGAGCGCTTGCTGGTAATCTTGCTTGGCCTGTTCAAAGTCTTTTCGGGACTGATGGGCGCGCGCGCGCGCGATGTAAGCCTGAGCTAAATTTACTTGTAGTGTAATGGCTTGGTTGGACGCGCTGATGGCACGCTCTGGATTCTTGTTAGCCAATTGGACGCGACTGAGTATGAGCCAAAATAATGCATTTTTTGCGACCCGGCGATTGAGAGCTGATTCTAGAAGTGCCAAGGCACGCGCGGGCTTGTGCTGACGGATTAAACTGGTGCTGACTGTTTGGAATTCTGAAAGTGTTTCTGGACGAAAGCCGACATCGATAGCTTCGATAACTTTAGGATACCCATCATCATCAGATGTGGGGTCCAGAATGTTGCAAAAAGCGAGGTAAAACAGTATGCTATGATGAAGGCTAGCAGCTGGGGTCTTCTGACGGGCGTTTTCGAAATGAGTTCTAGCTGCCGAAAGATCACCTTTGTTGAGTTGAATGCGACCGAGTAGGTAAGCTTGATAGGCAGGGTCTACTAGATTGACGGGCAACTTATGGGAAAATTGTGTTAGAGCCAGCCAATTTTCCTGACGCAAGTACAAGCTAAGACACAGTTCGGCCAGCTGTGGATCTGTGAGCAGCCAATCCATGTGTTTGTCTAATTCCGTTAGCGCCTGTTCGAAGGATTCATTTTTGGCGAGCAGTCTGACGCGTTCGTATAGACTTTGGCTTTGCCGGGCTCGCAATAGATTGCGCTGGAGTTTAGCATTGAGCTCACTATCGGGATGGATGCGGAGGGCGGTCTTGAGTGTTTGCTCCGCCTCTTGATCGCGGCCGAGTTGCCATAGCGTCTGCACTTTTAACTGCAGTGCTGCTAGGTGCTCAGGATGGCGCTGCAGTAAAATCGACAAGCTTTCGAGGGCTCCTGCAAAGTCCCCAATTTGGTAAGTGCCCTGAGCCAAGCCATAATGCATGCGGGTAAAGCGTTCGTCGTTTGACGAAGCCCCAAGCAGCGTGTATCCGACAGTCAAAGTAACAAAATAGAACAGCGTTTTCAGCCAGAGCTTGCATTTTGCGGTATCCATTATTCAAGTTAGTGCATTTAATAATCTTTAGCATAGAAGGCAATCGTTATGGCGCACAAAAATAAAGTTAAACGCTCCACCGCAGACAGACTTTTCGATTTCGTGGGGGCCATCGTCCCCAGTTGTGGTTCTGCATTGCGCTTAGTTGAATTGGGGAAAAATCGCCCGCTGAGCGTGCGCGAGAAATGTGTACTGCTCTACAATACGCCCTTGTGTCCGCACTGTCAGTGCAATCGCGAAAAGTTCAATAAGGAGCGGGCTAAAATGTTGCAGAACAGGCACAAGTAGTATTTGGGGAAAATCAGAGGATGGATTGGTCTGATTGCGTAAAGGGCACCTCTGAAAACCTACCAAGACCGAGACGAATACAATTTTGATTTTGAG
>CAWVTP010000018.1:0-23387 GCA_963933035.1 uncultured Puniceicoccaceae bacterium
CGCGCAAATGAAATAGGAGTCAAATATGTATCACTATCTGAAATGAACCATTCAGATCACGCCCAACAAATAGCCAACCCAGCAGCACGCGCTTCAAATCTCGTTAAACAATTCAACAATTTAGAAGTAAGACCGGATGCACTGTTTGTTGCTAACGAACTAGGCCCCTACATACAAACGGAACTTCTTCAGTGCGGAATTGCTCCTATGAAAGATATACTGCTGATCATAGGAGATAATAATCAGTACCCAAACGATATGACCAATAATATAACCATCGAATGTTTCAATAAGGAGATTGGAGAAGAGGCGGTCGACTTAGTCATGAGGCGAATCATGCGACCTAACAGACCGCAAATTACCTGCTTTCTGAAACCAAAATTGATTACTCTGTAGGTGCTTCACTACGACCAATAAAATTGACTACAAATCAGACCTTCCTGCAACAAGTCGGATGTCGCGATCCATTAACTCAAGTAAAATATAGGCTGCCTTATTTTTAGTTCAGAGCTGAATCCACCCTCTACCAAAAAAAAGGCTCCAACCAAGCTTCTCTTGGTTGGAGCCTTTTCACTTATTGAAAAATCAAAACTAGCCTTCTAAGCTCAGACGCTGTTGGCGCTTAGGCGCCTCGTGCTCGACAGAGGCTTGCCCATCGACATCCTCGTGATTGAGATTCGCATTTTTGCCGTAAACGACGCGATTCAGTCCAGCCAATACATCCTTCAGGCTCTGTGCTTGCGCATTCAATTCTTCAGAAGCGCTCGCAACCTCTTCCGCACTGGCTGCAGTCTGTTGCGTCACATCACTCACACTGACCATCGAGCTATTAATCTGGGTAATACCGTCTTTTTGCTCATGATTGGAGGACTCCAGTTCGGACATGGTTCTCGCCACCGACGCAACCTCCTCGGTGATTTTCATAAACGCGGCATCCACTTCACCCGCCTTCGCCAGCACATGCTGTAAATTTGCGCCAACCGCTTCATTGACTTTAGCTCCGTGCTGACTTCTCGATACTGAATCCTCAATCAATACCGATGTTTGGCGAGCTGCCTCAGATGCACGACCAGCTAGACTACGGACTTCATCCGCAACAACTGCGAAGCCTGCTCCAGCTTCACCGGCACGGGCTGCCTCTACTGCAGCATTCAAAGCCAATATGTTCGTTTGGAATGCAATCTCATCAATCGTTTTGATGATATTAGAAATGCTCGAGCTCGACTCTTGAATAGATTGCATCGCAACTTCCATCTCTTTAGCCGACTCAACCACCGCATCCACCTGAGTTCGCAAGGCTTTAATGGTGGTCTGTCCATCATTTGCAGACTCAGATGCACTCTGAGCGATCTCACTGGTCTGGTGTGCCTGATCCGCTCCCTGACTAATAATACTGTGAATTTCTTCAATTGCAGAACTGGTTTCTTCCAGAGAAGCCGCTTGCTCACTGGCACCTTCAGCAAGCGTTTGACTGGCGGAAGCACCTTCTGAAGACGCAGCCTCAATTTCCTGAGAAGCTAATTGTAATTGCTCTGATGCACTGGTGATGGGTTTCGATACACTGCGCGCAATGCCTAAACCGAGCACTAAAACTGCAACGGAGCAAATCAAAGCCTCAACAATCATGGAGTTGCGCATCTCATCCACCGCCACGAAGGCCTCGGCCTCATCCATTTCCGCGAGGATGGCCCAGGTGGTGTCCCCAAATTTAAAGGGAGCGTAGGAAGAAAGAACACGCTCTCCACGATAGTCCTCCCCCAAAACAACGTCTGAATCCCCCGCCAGCGCAGCATTTACTTGTGGTGTATTGACTCCGTTATTGGCGACATCACCCGCGAAGGATGCTTGAATTGAACGATTATCTGGATCTAAATACGAATCGGAGCGCATCCGTTTGTCGGAACCAACCAAGTAAGTTTCACCAGTTTCCCCTAAACCTGCACGCATCCCCAAGATTTCGTTGACCACCTTAGAGGACAACTGAACCGCAACCACGAGGTCAAGCTTGCCCTTATTCATAACAGGTGCACCGGCAAATGCGGCAGCAGCATTTCCAGAAGGTGCATATGGACTAAAATCCTCCATTCCGAACTTTTTGGTATTCATAACACCCTTAACAAGACGTCCCAAGCCCGAATCCGCGTAAGGGCCGTTAAGAAGATTCGTTTGGTAATCATCCTCCAGTGCGACTGAATAGAAGCAATACCCGTCAGGACTCATTAAAAAGAGATCATAATAATCGTTCTGCGCGATGAATTTTGCAAAATATTCTTCTCCACTTTGCAAAACGGGATTCATCGCCTCAGCCAAATCGATTTCAACCATGATCGACCAAGTAAATTCTCCGTACTTAATGGGTGCGTACGCTGAATACACATAATTACCATTGTAATCGATGATGAGATCGGTGCCAGTTGTCCCAGCAAGTGCTCGACGCACCGCCTCAGTATCAGCTGTACCCAGTTTAGGATTTAAAAATGATGCCAAGACTGTGTGATTTTCTGGATCCAAATAAGAATCCGAACGCATCAACTTATCAGGCCCCACTAGGTAGGCTTCGCCCGTTTCGCCCATTCCAGCGCGAGAGGTCATAATATTGTTTAAGCGATCGATCGGCATTTGGAAGATAGCGACTCCCACACGCTTGCCTTCTCGAAAAACAGGCGACGCAATAAAGCTAGCAGGCGATTCGTAAGACGGTGTGTAACATTCGTAATCAACTAACACAAATTCTTCGGAGCTGTTTAATTGGTTGGCTGCGCGAAATGCACGCGCGAAGTTGGTTTTGGCATAAGGTCCGTCCAAGAGCGAAGTACCATAATCTAATTCTTTATAAACTGAGTACACAATGTTACCCGTATCGCTATCCACCAGAAAAATATCGTAGTAACCAAACTCTTTCAGATAGCTCCGCACAACTGGGTGCACATCCGCATGCAAAGCATCATAGTAGGTGCCCTTCTCACCGGCATCAAGCGTCTCTTTGGAACCTAGCGGGTGAGGATTGGCGGCAATGTAGGCGTGTTGTAAACTAGTCGCCGTCGCATCCATTCCCGAGAGCATGGCATCGATGGGCGCAGCGCGGTCTAACTCACGGTCGTACTTGGAACCAAAATCATTCTCATAATAAGCACGCAATTCGCTGCGCATACTAGCCAGAGTTGCTTCATCAACTGGCGCTTCCTCCAAATAACTATTATAAGCCTCATTGAACCCTGCCATGGCATCCACCACCATTTTATTCTGTGCAAAGGTAATAATCTGGGACTGTATGGTGCCGAAATAACTTTCGACCTCATGCTTTTTGGCGCTCAAAAGCCCATAAAGTTTGGATTTTTCAGCCGTTTCCCAAACAGCTACGGTTTCCGCCAGACTGGTTAACTGGCTTTCGTTATTTTTAAAATAACTTTTCAATTCATGTGCTTTGAGGTCTCGAACTGCGCTCAGGCGATCAAAGACCTTTTTTTCCATTTCAGAGCTCGCTTGATTCAGCGCCAAGAAGGAGGCTACAATCAGCGGGATCAAGCCAACGGACAAGAAGGCAACGATTAATTTCAAGGATAGCTTCATAGATTAAGTGTGGTTAATTAGGGGGTCCTACTTACTAACGTGATCTGCCCAACAAACTTTAGCAATTTGAACAAATAACATGAACGATTTTGCATAGGTATCCAAATAAGTAAATTTAAATAGTGTGAGTCCCGTTAGCCTTGAGTGCTTTTACCAGCTTTTGACACAAATTCTGCTGTGCGCTTCACGAGAATTTTATCGCTTATCGAACGAAAAGCTCTCTTGCTACTGCATTCTATTCAAACAATTATGGACGACAAAAATCTGCGACGCGTTACCGACTTCCTAAAGCAACTGCAATCCGAAATCATTGCAGCCTTAAGCAGTCAAGACAACCAACTTACGCATCGGGAAGACGCATGGTCACGGGCTGAGGGCGGCGGTGGCCGAACCTATTTGCTAGAAAACGGAAGCCACATAGAAAAAGCAGGAATTAACTATTCCGATGTACATGGGGCTGCGCTACCACAATCGGCGAGCGCACAAAGGCCAGAACTCACAGCAAGTTCTTTCCGAGCTTGCGGGGTCTCCGTGGTGATTCATCCCAAGAACCCCTACATCCCGACCAGCCATATGAATGTACGCTTTTTTTGCGCTCAGCCTAAAGATCGGCCTTCCATCTGGTGGTTTGGTGGCGGCTTTGATCTAACGCCCTACTATGCTTATGAGGAGGATGCCATTCACTGGCATCAAACCGCACAATCGGCCTGTGAGCCATTTGGTGCAGAATTGTATCCGAAATTTAAAGCCCTATGTGACCGCTATTTTTTCCTGCCGCATCGCAATGAAGCTAGAGGAATCGGAGGGCTATTTTTTGATGATTTCAATCAGGGTGGATTTGACAATGCATTCCAATTCATGCAATCCGTCGGCCAACACTATATGCCGGCTTACTTACCCATATTTGAGCGCCGCAAGCATCAATCCTACGGTGAAGAAGAACTGAATTTCCAACAGTACCGACGCGGCCGCTATGTTGAGTTTAATTTGCTCTATGATCGCGGAACGCTGTTCGGCCTTCAGTCCAAGGGACGCACGGAATCGATCCTGATGTCCTTACCCCCAATGGTGCGCTGGGACTACAACCGCAATTTTGATCCTCAATCGGCTGAATCTGACTTGGTCGAGAATTACCTAAAACCACGAGATTGGTTGTCAGTAAACTGATCAAAGCAATTTATGCTGACTCAAAACGGACCTATACCATCATGACTCCACGCGAACGCTTTTTATCCGCAACTCAATGCCAAACAGTTGATCGCCCGCCCATTTGGCTGATGCGCCAGGCTGGCCGCTACTTGCCTGAGTACCGAGCACTGAAAGAACAGTACGACTTTCTAACCATGGTGCAGACTCCGCACATCGCGGCGGAAGTGACCCTACAACCGCTCAAGCGATTTCCACTGGATGCAGCCATCTTATTTTCTGACATTTTAGTCATCCCCGAAGCACTGGGCCAGGGCTATCACTTTCGTGAAGGTGGGGGCATTGAAATGGATTACTTGCTCGACACGCCCCAAAAGCTGGCACAGCTGGACCCGCTAGGAGTCGATGAAAAACTCCGATATGTTGCTGAGGCCTTAACATTGATTCGCAAGCAGTTAGGTGATCAGCATGCTCTCTTGGGCTTTGCCGGATCGCCCTGGACACTCGCTTGCTATATGCTCGCGGGAGGTTCATCTAAAGATTTCCAAGCGGTCAAGCAAATCGCTTGGGATCAGCCGGCATTGTTCACTGGCCTGATGGAGAAGCTAAGCGCAGCCATAGTGGATTACTTACAGATGCAAATTGACTCTGGAGTGGATGCCATTCAAATATTCGACTCCTGGGCAGCCATTTGCCCCCAGCATCACTATTGGGATTGGTCACTGAAATGGATTCAAAAAATCATCAAAAAATTAGACCATCAAGTTCCCATTATACTGTACGCTAAAGGCATGGGCCACCACATACAACAACTGGAAAAAACAGGCGCAGAAGTCTACAGTTTAGATTGGACCATGGATTTGCAACAGACCCGCAAAGCCATGAATGATCGTAAAGCGATTCAAGGAAACTTAGATCCAATTTGCCTCTGTACCACACCAGAAATTACCCGCGCCCAAGCACTAAAAATTTTACAGCAAAACCAATCGAAGGATGGGTTTATATTTAATTTAGGGCATGGAATGGTACCAAGTGCCAAAATTAACTGTGTCGAAGCCTTAATGGAAGTCGTCACAGGACAAAAGAATGCCGACTAGTTGCATCATTGGTGCCGGACTTTCCGGATTGAGTTTTGCCTGGAAATCCCATGCCCATGGGGCCTCGTACCGTATTCTCGAAAGCAGTTCTCGTATTGGAGGGAACCTACAAAGTCAACGCTCTGGCTCTTATCTATATGAAGAGGGGCCTCAATCACTCCTGGTAAACTCGCAAGCGCAAGCTCATTTCCTCTCGAGTATCCCTGGCCTGCAAGAGCGAACAGTCTACGCCAACAAAGCTGCTAAGAAGCGTTTTTTACGCAAGCATGGGCAACTGCACACTGTGCCCATGAATCCGCTTGCGGCGCTCGCCTCTCCCCTGCTTTCCACCCCAGGAAAAATAAGGCTCATCTCAGAGGCATGGGTGCCGGCAAAGCTATCCGCACTAGATGAGAGCATCGCCGCCTTTGCTCGAAGACGCTTGGGTAACGAGGTCTACGAGAGCTGTATCAACCCAATGGTCAGTGGCATCTACGCGGGCGATCCAGAAAACTTATCCATTCGTCATGCACTTCCCAGATTGGCTGCAATGGAAGGAAACTATGGGAGTCTTACAGCAGGTATCTTCCACAAAATCTTAGCCTCCGTCAAAGCGAAGGGTTCAGGGTTTAAACCGCAAGTCATTTCTTTTGTCGACGGCCTACACGAACTGCCCAAAACGATCGCCGCCGCACTTAGGCCCGATGCACTGCAAACAGGCGTTTCACTACAAAAAATAACCCCCATCAAAGGCAGATGGCGTGTTCAATGGGTTCAGCATTCAGGGGCCGTTCATTGCGAAGAATTTGATAAGCTTATCATCACCATCCCGGCTCATTGCATTGCGCAACTCCCCTTCCCCCCAGCGATTCAAGCCGCAACAGGCTGCTTTGCATCCATCCCGCATCCTTCGGTTACGGTCAGTAGCTTTAGTTTTAACCGATCCAGTATTGAACATCCTTTGGATGGATTTGGGTTATTACAGCCCCAGAAAGAACGAAAAAAAGTTTTGGGGGTCTTATTTCCCTCCAGCTTATTTAAACATCGAGCCTCTGATGATGCGCATCTCATATCTGTCTTTTCCAATCAGGCAGCGCCTCCTGAGAAGCTTCTAGATGAAATCAAGCCTCTGATCGGTATTCGCGGTCCTTACACCAGCCATCATATCAAAACTTGGACACGAGCCATCCCCCAGTATGTGGTCGGCTATCGATCGATTCTCGAGTCGATTCATGCGCTAGAGCACCGATATCACGGCCTCCATTTTATGGGAAACTATCGCCATGGGGTTGCACTCGGCAACTGCATGGATGCCAACTTAGCACCGCCTCAATTTAGCGAGCATCAACCGGTCATTTAGCCCGCTTGCAAAGTCACCTAACCATGTCCAGTCAAAGTAGTGCCTTCATCGAGCTCGCCAATCAAGCACTCGATTTGGCTGCAGGGGGCGAGCGAAAGTCGGCCATCGCAGCCTTAGAAAGCGTCATTGCTGCACAGCCTAATATGGTCGGTGCTCGTATAAACCTCGGGGCTTTATTATGTCAAACAGGCGAAATTGATCGGGCGATCGATTGTTTAAAAACAACGCTAGAGCTCGCGCCCAAGTTTCCAGCTGCATGGAATAATTATGGGCATGCATTGCTACGATCAGGCGCAGTCGAAGCTGCCTTTCAGGCATTCTCCAAAGCGATTGAATGCGATCCGCTGTATATTTCGGCTCATTCAAATCGAATTCTCACCACCCTGTATCGCGAAACAAGTCAGGCGCTCCGAAAAAGCGTGTACGATGACTACAGGCGTGCTATTACCCAAAAAGTCGGATCGATTCCCGCGTACCAAGCTAGCCGCAAAGCCGCTAAATGCATAAAAATTGGCTTTATTTCTCCGGACTTTCGTCAACATTCGGTGGCCTTCTTTTTAGAATCGATCTTCGAAAATCTAGACAAAACCCAGTTTGAGCTCCACCTGTATGCTGACAATGAGCAAAACGATCGCTATTCTGCGAACTTTAAGCGTATTGCTTGCAAATGGTATGAATGCTCTCAGCTAAGCGATCCTGAGCTGACCCACTTAATTCGTAGACACTCACTTGATCTGCTGTTTGACCTATGCGGTCACTTCACCCACAATCGACAAGCCATAATTGCGGCACGTGCAGCCCCCATTCAATGTGCATGGCTAGGCTACCCCGGCATCACCCACACCCCAAATCTAGACTTTTATTTAGCGGATCGTATCGTATTGGAAAAAGCTGAGCTCAGCGCCGCTCAGCGCAAGCAAGTTTATGCTCTGCCCGAGGGCTTTCACTGCTATAGCCCACCATCAGAGGCTCCAGCCATCGACTCAGCTCCTTGCACGCAAAACGGCCACTTCACCTTCGGCTGTTTCAACAATCTTTTTAAGATTAGTCCTCAAATCGCTGGCACTTGGGGCCAAATTTTACGGCGATGTCCCAAGAGTCAGCTAATACTCAAATCGACAGGACTCGACTCCAAGATTGTGCAAAAAAGAATTCTAAATTGGCTGCAACTTGCCCCTGATGAGCAATATCGAGTTCATTTCTTGGGTCGTACGCCAAGTTTCTCCAAACATCTAAAAAGTTATAACCAAATCGATCTAGCACTGGACAGCTACCCCTACAACGGGACCACCACGACTTGCGAAGCGCTTTGGATGGGGGTGCCCACTATTAGCCTTCATGGGTCTCAAATCCAATCACGCGTTGGCGCTTCCCTGCTTACACAAGTCGGACTTCAGCACTTCAGTGTTGCCAGCCCCTCGAATTATATCGCGCTAGCGCAACAACTCTATCAGAGCCCAGAAAAAGTAGCCCGTCTGCGATCACAATTAAGGGCACGCGTCCAAATCAGCAGTTTGATCGATCCTAAACACCTCACAAAATCATTCAGTGAGTTTATTATCAAAAGATTAAACACGAGCGCAAGGCACCTCTAAAAATAAGGTACCGTTTACACAAATTTACTCAGAGCATCTGATTTTAAATTCAATTCGAGCCAATTACCAGCCCTCGTTCATTTCGCATCCCTCAGTTAACAAGCTAAATAAGCAATTGTAAAAATGCGATAAAAAAACATGGATACAGCTTAGGCTAACCATCTACTGTTGACCCATTTGTATCACTGAGCGTAAACATTATACTGTAAAACAAAATCGAACAATATTATCAAAAAAAAATAATGCTAAAACTCAGATCATTCACTTCCTACATAGCAAGTCTACTCTTCGGCATGCTGACTATTCCAACATTAACAATCGCACAAACTGCCTCTAATGAACAATTAGAAAATGAGATCGCAGAACTAAGATCCATGATAGAATCGCAACAAAAGTTGATCTCTGAACTTCAGGAAAAAAACAGCATTCCTTTACAAAAAAACAAACTATCAGCAAGTGTAAAACAAGCGATTACCGAAGAAGTTGCTGCCGCAGTTAACACTTCCTTCCCTGCGAGTTCCGTAGAGTTTTATGGTCAGTTTCATGCCTCATTAGACACTTTAGATGACGGCACTTATTTATCGGGTAACTCTTCTCGAATAGGCGTCCGTTCGGAAGAGGCACTCGACTCAGATTTCAACCTGCTTTGGCAAATCGAAGCCTCTATCAACCTCGATGAGGGCAGCGATAGCAATTTCAATCTAAGAGATACTTATATTGGAGTCGCACACGATACCTACGGCAGCCTGCTGATTGGCCGAATGGATTCAGCTTTTGAACGCTTGCACCGCTGGACAGATTTTTTTGATGATCAAATAGGTGACTCGCGAAATATCGTGGGATTTGGACCAGATTCACACGGATTCGATAACCGAGAGGACAATAGTATTAAGTATATTTCACCCGAAATGAATGGCTACACGACTATGGCTACTTTCACAACGGGAGAAGGCGACCAAAACAGTTCGACATTTGCGACCAATACTGCTTTCCGCAATGCAGCAGGTTTAATGATCGCAGGTGGCTTGGAACTCCATGATGACGGTCTAGTCAGTGGCGATAAAATGGAATTGGGGATGCGATTAGTTGCAAGTTATCAATGGGAAAGAATCCAGTTGGCAGGCATCATTGAATATCTAGATAATATTGGTGGAGTTGATGGTTCAGATCGCACTTCGGGAGGCTTTGGTGCTGCTTACGCAATCGATGCCAAAAATACCTTCAAAGCTCAATTTAGGCACACAAATGGTGTCGACAAAGATGCGTCGACCATTTACGCACTCGGCTTGGATCATTCAATCCGAGAAAATACCAAAATCTATTTCGCCTATGCCATCACGACTAATGACACCTTGGCTGAAAATGGGGTCACAGGTGGTGGGCACGGAGAAACTGTGACTCCACAAAAAGGTGACGATTCACAAGGTTTATCTGTGGGCGTAATTCACAGTTGGTAACACTTCGCGTTGAACACATTAGATGTGCTAAGTAACTAACAAGCTTGAGCAACATGAAAGCTTCACTTAGTATTTAAAGTTTTCGTTATGGACGAACTTGAAAGACAAAGACTCACAGACAACCCAGACACACCCTAAAAATTGACACTAGCGTAGTGTAATTCTCGTAAAAATTAAGATAAAACATAATGAAAAAAAATATACTCGATATCGGCCTTAGAGCCAAAATCCTAGCCGGAAATTGTATTCCACTCATACTGGTCATTGCGATAGGATTCATGAGTGCTAGCAGTCTAAATAAATTACTCAACAGTAATCAATGGGTTGACCACACGCACCGTGTCATTGGCAGTGCGAAAGGTATTCTGGAAGCGGCTATTAATATGGAAACAGGCATGCGGGGCTACTTGCTTGCCGGAAAAGAGGAATTTCTAGAGCCCTACAACGCAGGGCAAGAAAACTTTTTCGAGACGATTGCTGCCTTGCAGAAGACGGTCGATGATAACCCACCTCAAGTTGAACTATTGGGGGATATTCGAGATACCATAAACGAGTGGATTACGAATATCACAACGCCGCAAATTGAGCTTCGGCGAGCCATTGGTAATGGAAAAGCCATGCAAGACATCAGTCAACTGGTGGCTGAGGAACGAGGGAAGAAGTATTTTGATGAAATTCGACGTATGCTAGCATTGGTGCAAGAGCGCGAGTATGCACTCATGGATATACGTAAAAATAAGCTAAACGCATCAACCGACACCAGTGAATTCCGTGATGCTTTAGCGTGGGTTAATCACACGCATGAGGTCATTGCAGACACGAAAGACTTGCTGGCAACTGCCATTGACATGGAAACTGGCATGCGGGGCTACTTGCTTGCTGGGCAAGAACAATTCCTTGAGCCATTTAACTGGGGCTCTAAAGCGTTTAGAGAAAATATAATAAAATTAAAGAAGAAAGTGGATGATAATCCGACACAAGTCGCGACACTGGAAGAAATCAGACTTCTAGTGGAGCAATGGTTGACTGATGTATGTCAGCCCAACATTGAACTGCGGCGCGAAATTGGTAATTCCAAAGCGATGCAAGATATCGCAAGTTTAGTCGGCGAAGCGCGTGGAAAAAAATACTTCGATAAATTCCGAGGCATGCTGAGCACATTCATCGAGCGCGAACAAAGCTTAATGGAAATCCGCAAAGAGGAAGCGGAAAGTACTCAGCTAATTGCTGAGAATACACTGATCTACGGCATTTTAATGGCAGTCGTGGTTTCCATTATAATCGCCTTACTTTTGGCAAACGGTATATTGAAAAGGTTCAAACGCATTTTTGGTGGATTGACTTCCTTCAGTAATGCTGAGTTGAGCCAACTGGGCTCAACATTTAACCAAATGATCAAAGGTTTGAGCAACAATGCAGATAGTGTCTACAGTGCTTCTAATGAACTCAGAGCTTCCTCACATCAGTTAGCAGATGGCGCCCAAGAACAAGCAGCGAGTATCGAAGAGGTATCCTCCACTTTAGAAGAAATTGATTCGATCACCAAACAAACCTCTGAAAATGCAGAACACGCCAGCGGACTTTCACTAAAAGCAGAAAGTGCTGCGCTCGATGGGAAAGCCGCCATGACTAAAATGAGTGAGGCGATTGATGATATGTCGGATGCCGTTGGCCGTATCAAAGCCTCCTCCGACAAAACAGCTAAAGTTATCAAAACGATTGATGAAATCGCATTTCAAACAAATATTCTAGCGCTCAATGCGGCGGTTGAAGCAGCACGAGCTGGAGATGCTGGCAGCGGGTTTGCGGTTGTAGCGGAAGAAGTACGAAATCTAGCGCAGTCTAGCGCGCAAGCAGCATTGGAAACTGCAGCCCTAATTGACGAATCGGGAAAAGACGCAGAAAGTGGCGTTAATTACACCGAAAAGGTGAGCGAACTTCTCCAAAATGTAATCAATGAAAATATTGACCCTATCGTCGAGGGCATTCAGGAAGTTAATCAAATCAACCAAGAGGTTGCAAACGCGAGCAACGAGCAAAAAGATGGCGTGGAACAAATTAACACTACAGTGGCGAATATGAGCGATCTTACACAGCAGAATGCATCCTCGTCCGAAGAATCGTCAGCTGCCAGCGAAGAGTTGGCCAAACAAGCGGAGGCACTGAAATCGTTGGTGAATGAACTCTCTGAAATAACTTCGGGTGTATCCGACGAGCTTGATCTAGAAAAGACAGACAAGTTACTGTTAGACATTAAAGAATAGAGTACTTGAGAATCTGCGCGGCTGGTCATAAGACCAGCCGCGTACTGATACTCAAAACTTCCGTCAGCTACCCAATAATTTCGTCCGACGACTCGGATGCGGAAATTGCAAACTAATGACGGTACCCACATCCTGCTTGGATTCCAAATGGATCTGGCCACCGTGCGCACGCATGATTCGCTGGACAATCAGCATGCCTAGACCATGTCCGGATTTCTTGGTACTGTAATAGGCCTCAAAAACCCGGGAAATAGCCTCTTCGGCAATCCCTTGTCCCGAGTCGGCTAGCTGCACGTAAACGGAACTCTCATCACTACGAATTGAAATGCGAATCTGACCGCTGGTCTGCATCGCCTCCATCGCATTTTTGATTAGATTGAAAAAGACCTGCTTAATTTGCCCCCGATCGCCCAAAATCGTGCTCCACTCACCCTCAATCGTCAGATCCACATCTACCAGCCGATCCTTAAGCTCCACTTCTTGTACCTGTAACACACTTTCGATCAGCGAGAGTAGATCCAATTCATTCAATTCGGGTTTTTGCGGTCGAACAGCCTCTAAAAAGTGGGTGATAATCCCATCGAGTCGATCCACTTCGCCTTTGCAGATATCTAGCGATCGCGCTAGCCGCTCACCGCTCTCTCCCAAACCAAGCTGCTGCAACTTGCGCTCGATTAGCTGCAAGTGAATGGTGAGTGAATTCAAGGGATTCCCCAATTCGTGAGCCACCCCAGCAGCTAAGCGCAGAATAGATGAAGTGCGCTCGTCTTCGATGCGTTCTTCCAGTGAAATTTTATCGGCCGTAACATCCGTTAAAACAATCACAAATCCACCACTGCCGTCAGGGACCAGCTGCGTACCAAAGGGGACCATATACAAACGCACAATTCGCTGCTCAGGATAAGAGAGCGACACTTCGCGAGAGATCACCCCATTTTTTTGTCCTAGCCCATTGGCCGAATCTTTGGCGATCGACTGCGCTAAGTCCGGGACCATCTTCCATAAGCGGGTCACCCCCACATCGTTCGTTTTGAGACCAATCAAACCGAGGGCGGCCTCGTTGGCGTATTGGACAACGCCCTCGGAGTCGATCACCAAAATGCCATCTTGGATGGTGTTAAAAACCGTCTCCTGCATGGCACGCTCCCCCGCCAAGCGTTGGACCAGTATGCCCAAATTGACGGAATCCAGATCGTCAATGCGTCCTAAAATTTTATCCAGTCCAGATCTTTTCATGCACTCCCAGCTCTCATTTCTTGTCCTGATAAATCTGCCGAGATGTACGCAACCAACTGCCCAGCTAACGCGCGTTTACTCGCGAGCTCTAAGTGGCGACAGCTCCCATCGCGTGCCAATAGCCATAACTCATTTTGCTCCCCGGCGAAACCCGTATCAGGCTGACCGATCTGATTGGCCACAATCCAGTCCAAATCCTTCTCCAGCAATTTCTGTTTGGCATGCTCCAAGACCTGCTCACTCTCGGCAGCAAAGCCGACCACCACTTGTTGCGCCCGCCGCTGCACCATCGTCTTTAAGATATCGACCGTCGATTGCAGCGCTAAATTCAGTGTAGCCTCCGCCTTCTTTTCTTTTTGGGGCAGCCGCTCGGCAGGCCGAAAATCGGCCACCGCAGCGGTCATGATCAGAAGATCGCAGGCATCAAATAAAGCGTCAACCTGCTGCAGCATTTCATCCGCAGACGTCACCGGATACAGAATTGCCCCATCTGGTTCCTGCAAATCCACTGGTCCTGCCACCAAGTCGACCGTCCAGCCCATTTTCAGCGCGGCCTCTGCAATCGCAAAGCCCATCTTACCGGTCGAGGGATTACTCAAAAAGCGGGCAGGGTCCAGATACTCTCGGGTAGGTCCGGCGGTGATCAGACAGCGAATAGTGCTTGCATTTGACATAACTTACAAAAGTCTAGCGCACATGAAGTCCACTCCGCAACCCAGCAGCTCGTCAAATTCAAAAAAAATGCAAGCGCCACAAGCAAACGCCCCCAAAAAAGAAAACACCTTCCTAAACCTGGCCTTCAATTTACTATTGCCAATTTTGATCCTCAATAAGGGGCAATCCTTTATTGAGCCCTATTTGGGAACAAGGATTGCGGATCCAGCGCTGCTGGTCCTTTTGATCGCCCTCGCCTTCCCGATCGGCTACTTCGTCTACGATTATAAACAGCGTAAAAAATACAATTTTTTCTCCATTCTGGGACTGATCAGTGTCCTCTTGACCGGGGGCATCGGCATCCTAGAAATCCCCACCAAATGGTTCGCGATCAAAGAGGCCGCCATCCCCCTTCTCTTGGGCTTGGCCGTCCTCATCTCCCTCAAAACTCGCTATCCACTGATCCGCACCCTGCTCTACAACCCGGAGATGATCGAAACCGAAAAAGTGCAAGCGCAATTGGAACGTACCCAGCAGCAAGCTCAATTCGACAGCCTACTCAGTCGTTGCACCGTGCTGTTGGCCAGTTCCTTCTTTCTCAGCGCCGGCCTCAATTACTTATTGGCTCGCAGCATCGTGGTCAGTCCCAGCGGCAGCGATGCCTTCAACACCGAAGTTGGCAAAATGATGGCATGGAGCTGGCCAGTCATCGCCGTCCCGAGCATGTTGATCATGGTGCTCACTCTCATTCTACTGATCAAAGGGATCAAGCGCATGACCGGCCTCGGCTTAGAAGAGGTGCTCAAAGGCAGCGCTGGGCGGACCTAGACGCGACCCTAGACGGCTCATTGCAGATTCCATAAGCTTATCAACCAGCCCCACTCCATTGTGCCGACAGCAGCTGGTCCTTCGGACTCGCTCAATCGCGCCCCTTCTCCGCTGCGCTACGTCAAACCTGCTGCGCAGATTCTCATCTCTGACACTCAGCGACAAAAATCCAGACTCGCAAGCGAGTCTGGGCTATTTGGTCGGGGTGACAGGATTCGAACCTGCGACCCCCTGGTCCCAAACCAGGTGCGCTAGCCAGGCTGCGCTACACCCCGATGCAACAAGTTTGCATAGAGTTTTTACTGACTGTCAATGCTGGAAATAATCAATTCGGTTGAATTATTGACTGGTCCTTTTTCTCAGAATTACTTAAGTCCTTGTTTCGATGATCTTAGTAGCGTATCAGAACGCTCCGTATCGCCCTAAAATTTGGCGTTGGGGATTCTTTGCTTTGTTTCTACCGTGCATCCCCATCTCAGCACAAACGCTCCAAAATCAAATTGACCAAGCTTTTGAGTTTTTAAAGCAAGGCGCGATTCTAGCCGCTCATCAACAGTTTACTCAGATGGCTACGGATTACGGAATGAGTGAAGCCTATCAGAAAAAAGAACTTCAAGATCAACTGCGACCAATTCGAGCACACACTGCATATTTTGCTCAGGACTTCCCTGTGGCCTTAGATCTCTACCAAAAATGGATTCAAACTGAGAAAAGCAATCAACTAGCGCTTATCCTCCCACAGTTTCAATTGGCGCGCTGTTACCAAGCTTTGCAGAACAGTGAAAAAGCCTGCCATCACTATCAAATTGTGCATACGCACGCGCGGGATCCCAACGAAGCAGCCATTGCTAAATTATACCATGCGAAACAACTGCATGCGCTCAAACAATACAAAGATGCCCAAGATCTACTGCAACAAGCATTACTAGGAAAAGCCTCAACGGCTATTCATAGTGCCATACAAGTTTACGCGCTAAAAATTGCCCTAATTGCAGAGGATCTGGAGTATGCGCAAGATCTCGTTGCTGAAATTGATTGGCATGCAAGCATCCAATATGCTCCCCGAGAGTTCACCTTTATACTGATGGCACTTGCGGATGAACTCTATCAGCAAGGTAATTTTGCTGCCGCATTGGAATGCTATCGCTCGGTGCTCCCTCAGCAACAACTCAGGGAAAAAATAAATCAGGCCATCATCATCCGCAGTCATCAAATAAAGGCGGCAAGTCACTCGAGCTATTCCATCCGGCTACAGTATGCGCAAGAGCAGATGGATTTTTTAACGGCAGCAAGCTTAAGCTTATCTAGCGAGCCCGACTACAGCGCTAGCCTCTACTTAAAAATGGGACAGTGCTGGTTATTAACAGGTCGTCACCAAGAAGCTGCCATTCTGTTTCGTCAGCTTAGCGCGGCCAATTCTTTTTCCTCTGAAGTACGTAGCCAGGCTCATTATCGCTGGGTGCTAGCACTGATTGAAGGCCAGCTATGGGATCTAGCTAAAGCCTGTGCGCAAGATTTTATGCGCGCATATCCAGCACACCCCTTACAGCCAGAGCTACGCTACTTAGTCGCGCAAAGCTTAGAAAGGCAGAACAAATTCCAAGCAGCGATTGAGATCCTAGAAAGCCTCATAAAAAATTACCCCGACCATGCTCATCAACAACGCTGGCAATTTAGTTGCGGCTACAGTTATACCCGCTTGGAAAGCTTCGAATCAGCGCGCACCTTTTATCGTCGTGCGCTTTTAGTTGATCCACAATCGGCCCTTAGTATCAAAATAAGACTTTGGCAAGCACTTAGCTATGACTTCGCAGGCGATCACGCTACGAGTCAAACGATGCTCGAGCAATTGCAGGCTGCTGCGCGCTCGGCCCCACTCTATCCGGAAATCCTATTTCGACTTGCCAATGTTTATTACGTGCAAAAAGCCTACTCAAAGTCTCAGGCAATATTGATCGATTTATGCGATCAGTTTTCGCAACATCCCAGAAATCCTCAAGCACGAGTCCTTCTGGGCGACATTTACGGAATTCGCGGTCAACTAGAGAATGCTTTGGCAAGCTACAAAGGTATTGATCCTCAACAGGGAAGCAGCTTCGAGTATGCGCTTTTCCAAACGGTCAAAATCTACAAAATGATGGAGCAACTCATCCCCATGCGCCAGCAATTAGAACACTACCTCGCTTTACCAGACGCCGCTAATCGCCCGCGGGTGAGTGAAGCACTTTACTGGCTGGGCTGGTCTTATGCGCAAACCGAAGACCATACGAAAGCAGTGAAACATTTTGAGGATGCGCTGAATCGCTTTGATGACGATCCCCAAGCCCAGGCAATTGATGCTATCTTGAATGCTTACCAAAGTTATTACCCTAAGACCATTCAGAATCGTCCGGAAGCACCCAAGGACTTTACCCGCTGGTTGGACATTCGAACTCAACTTGCCTTGCAAGAAGGTCATCTCACTCGCTATGCTCGCTTGCAAAACTTTCGCGCGCAAAAAGCTCAAAAATCGACAGCTGATGCTACAGGGGAAGCTCGCCTATTGTTGGTGCATCAAAAAGTTCCAATTGAACGACAACCCCCGAACACACTAGGATCCGTCGGACTCTGCTTAGCCAAACGGGCTTATCGTAGCGCACAAAAATACTTTGATTATTTACTGAACAATTACCCAGAACGTCCTGAAAGAGGCGCCGCTTACTATGGACAAGCACTGCTGGCTCAAAAACGAAAAAAGGACCCCCGCCTAGCGTTATCGCAACTCAAACTTTTTTTTCGAGAGACGCCGCTGCATGACTGTTTAGCTCAGGCACATTTGCTGGAGACGGAGCTGCTGATCCAAATTAAAGATTTCGAATTGGCCCGAACGAAATTGATGACATTCTTGGCTGACAAACGTTTTCGCGGCAAAAACCATGCCCTCGCATTGCAACAGTACGCAGTCTTAGAGACGCAGGCTGGTCTGCCCAAAAGGGCCATCGCTTATTGGCAAAGAATCTATACACTGTATCGGGCCCACCCTGAATTAGTAGCTGAAGCGTATTGGGAAAGTTATTTACTGTTCTGCCAACTGGAAGATTATCTTGCAGCAGAAGCGAGTCTAGTGGAGATGCAAAACGATATCCGACTAAGCGAGCATTGCCAAAAGGCAGAATTTGAGACAGCACTCAAAAAGGTTCGAATCAAAATCCAAGATCGGCAAACATTGAGTTCCGCAAGCGCCGCCCCAATGTCATGATGCCCGCATCGACAGTACGAAGTCTTTTGATTGGAATGAGTTGCTTACTCCTGTTATCTCAGGCAGCTAGTAGCGACTTCAACTTTGAGATAGCGTTGGAAAGTGATGTCCATGAAGAAATTATGACCGAGCTCTCAAAACCGGTTTTGATCCGACTAAAAAATGGGGCTCACATCATTGGCCACTCCGTCAAGCTACAAGATCAGCAACTCATTGTTGGAACCTCCTCTCAGGGTGGCGAGGCTCGCTTCACTTTTGACTTACATCAGCTGGAACAGATCCAATTACCCGGAAAAACAGTTCAGAAACAAGCATTGCAAGCGCTTCAAAACCAACAAAGCCAGCTTGCTCGTGGCATTTTAGAGCGGCTCTACTATCAACGAGTGAATCTACTGCCCTTGTTACCAGAGGCGGAATCTCAATTTTTCATTGCTTATGCCGAGGCAGTTTTCGCCGCAAACAATGCTGCGGCCGCTCTGGGAATCTGTCAGAAAATTCAAGCGCAAGTAAAAAGCAAGCTGTCGCAGCGTCAACTGCAGTTAGTCGCACTAAAATGCTATGATCAGCTACAACTCGATCAAAACTCAATTTCGCTCTCCAAAGAGTTTATTACTGCCAATCGATGGCAGCAGCATAACGGGCTCGCTTACTACGTGCTCGCAAAGACTTACTACAAACAAGAAGCCTACCAGTCGTCGCTAGCAACCGCGCTAGAGGGCATCGTACTCGACACGCGCCCGTTTGGAAGCTATCTAAATGCATGTTATGCACTCGCTGCACTTTCTGCTCTTCAACTCAAACAGACCGAATACGCGCACTGCTTGTATTTAGACATGCAAAAAAGCAATCTCGACTGGCCGACAAAACCCAGCGCCCTAGCCAAATTCGAAAAAACCCTCATCCAAAAACTCACAGAACATGGTCTCCACTAATCGCTTATTCTTAGGGCTCACGCTGGCTTTTTACTTTTATCCCATCACGACTACGCTGCTCTGCGCTGCGGAAACAAACGAAGCATTGCCCGTGGAAAGCAGTCTCAGTTTATGGGGACTGATTCAACAAGGTGGCTGGGCCATGTACCCATTGGGCATTTGCTCTTTAATCAGTTTTTTTCTAATTGCCTATGCTGGGCGTGAGACGCGCAAACATCGCTTCATCAATCAACCGCTCAATCAACAAATCGAAACCTATATCGCACAGGGTCAGTTCGATCACTGTAAGAAACTACTTGAAAGCGTAGACAATGTACTCGGGCGCGCACTCAACGCAGGTATTAAGCAATTGGAAAAAGACCCACAAAAAGCTGAAAACAGCCTTCTCGACCGCCTAGATGCGGAAGAAAATACAATCGGACAATGGATTCACTACTTGAATGTCGTGGCCAGTGTTGCCCCCATGATTGGCCTATTAGGCACTGTTAGTGGAATGATCAGCGCCTTCCAAACAATTGGCCGTGGGGGTATGGGGCGCCCAGAGTTGTTGGCTGGTGATATTGGGGAAGCCTTGGTCACCACAGCAACCGGACTCACAATCGGTATCCCAGCAATGATTGCTTATTTCATACTCCGTAATCGTTTAAATACACTGATGCTACAAACAGCCCAAATTGGTAGCGAGTTGCTGGCGATTCCACTTGCGAAAAAACCTTCTCCCTCTCAGAAGGTCTAATTAATGAATGAATACGCACTTCTCGACAGTGGCCATGGACGTAAACTAGAGCGTTTCGGTCCAATCACACTCGACCGACCATGCGCTCAAGCCGTTTGGCATCCACAAAAGCCTGAACTGTGGTCTGTTGCCGATGCGCAGTTTACCCGTAAAGAAGGCCTAAAATGGCTGGGACGTCACAAAATTCCGGAATCGTGGATCATCTGGGTCAATGCCGTTCGCATGAAACTCTCCACCACCAATTTCGGTCATTTAGGTGTGTTCCCGGAAACACGCAGCCTATGGGATTCAATTCGTGAGCGGATCACACAGCAACAAAGACCAAGCCATGAGCCCATCCAATTTCTGAATTTATTCGCTTATTCAGGTGGAGCCACTTTAGCGGCGGCCCAAGCCGGCGCTCACTGCTGCCATGTCGATGCGGCTAAAGGCATGGTCCAATGGGCTCGAGAAAATGCTGCACTGAACGAATTAGCTGCGCACCCAATTCGCTGGATTGTTGATGACGTCAATAAATTTTTACTCAGGGAACGTCGACGAGGTCGCCACTACGATGCGATTTTGCTCGATCCCCCGTCATTCGGCCGCGGTAAAAGTGGAGAACTGTACAAAATAGAGCAAGCCATGTTAGAAACGCTCGAAAATGTACGCTCCGTGCTGAGCCAAAATCCTTGTTTTGTCTACTTAACCAGCCATACTCCGGGCTTTACGCCCACAGTTCTCAAAAACCTCTTAGAACAAAGACTGCCCCAAGGGCATATCCAAGGAGGGGAAATGCTACTCGAAGGCGCTGACGGTACTTTTGAAGTTCCTAGCGGCGCTTGGACCTGCTGGGAACCCTAATCCACACCCTTTCGGTTTGAATTCTACCAGCAACGACCAAGATTTATGCCCCGCGACAGGATCAAACCTATTCAGTATTTGACAAATTCCTCTCGGTAGATGCTTTGATATTGATTATGTGTATGTTCAAACTTTGCGTACACAGCGTACGTCCTTTGCATTCATAGCGCATTCTATTTTCTTCGATTTGACGCGCAACAGAGCCTTCATCCATTATAATGTCATGAATATGTGCCATCATTCCCCCAAGAAAACCTAATGATTGGACTGATCGGTAACCATGGAGCCCCAGAGGGACGTGCCAGAATTTACCTCGATAAGATCGAGAAAACTTTTACAGAAAAGGGCCATTTATTCACTGTTTTGGGACTAGATTATAGGCCCCAGCAAAGTCAGATGGCACAGTCTGTGGCCGCATCCCTAGTCGGCTCTCAGAGCTTGCTCTTCGAAGCTGGAACAGGTGTTGGAAAAAGCTTAGCCTACTTAATCCCTGGGCTGATGTACTCCATCGACTTTGAACGTCCCTTCGTCGTTTCCACTCACACTATCAGCCTGCAAGAACAAATCATCCAAAAGGACCTTGAACTGTGCCGTCAACTTTTCACCGCGGTGCCGGAGCTCAACGCCTACGCAAACTTCAAATCGGCACTATTACTGGGAAAAGCCAACTATTGTTGTACCACTAGGCTCGAGTCAGCGCTAAAAGATGTTGCTTCGGATCCGCAAGCCCAATTTCAACTGCTGCAAGAAAAGCAGATGATTCCGCAGTTGGCGGAATGGTCAAAAAATAGCACCGAGGGGATACTCCAAGAAATCAACCCCAGTCCCTCCATGGATGTTTGGGAAGCCATTAATGCTGACAGTTCGACTTGCTCGCGCAAAAACTGCTCCAGCGAGCACTGTTTTTACCAACGAGCAAAAGAAAAAATACAATCGGCTCACTGTATCGTCATCAACCACAGTTTACTATTTTCACTCATCAATGCAGGTATGAGCCCCCAAGAATCTGATGGTAAGGGAGTCTTATTTGCAGATGATTTTATTGTACTAGATGAAGCACATCGCGTTCCCGCAATCGCCAGTGACCATTTTGGGATCCATCTTAGCTCTTATGCACTAGACCGAGCACTCAAAAGAATTTTCAATCCACGCACAAATCGCGGCATGCTGCGTCGACTGGGTAGTATTCGGGATCAAGAATGCGTCATCCAAGCAATCGAGGCAGCCTATGATTTTTTTGCAGATCTTGCAGACGTCTATCTGAGCACCCAATCAATTCGACGCATCCATCAAGCTCATGCGGCGGATCAACAGTTAATCAGCCGACTCAAAGCAGTTGAAGAGCGCTTGGCAGATCTACGCAAAAGTGTCGACGACGAACGAGCTCAAGATGAACTGAAAGACCAACGCTCTCGAATTTTAAGCTATCGCTCTCAACTGCATAGTTTTCTGAATTTGGCAGAAGACAATCATGTATACTGGCTAGAACGCAGTGAAAAAAAGGCGATGACCATTACGCTGCGCAGCGCGCCGCTCGACATTGCACCTCATTTACAAAGAGCGCTATTTGAAAGAAATACTGCATCGATTTTAACCAGTGCGACACTTTCAAACGGACAGCAGTTGACGCATTTTGAGGAACGCGTCGGTGCCCAAAATGCCCAGAAAAAAATTGTATCTTCCCCCTTTGATTACAAAAATAAAGTACGCATCTATATCGCAAGTGACGCACCGCAACCCAGTCGAGACCAGGGACGGATGGACCTCGATTATTTAGCAAATATGGTCGCATGGCTCGCTCACAATTGCCAAGGCGGTAGTCTTGTACTCTTTACCAGTCATGCTGACCTAAAAGAAACCTATCAGCGCGCACGTGGTTTTTTCCATAAGATTAAACGTCCTCTTTTTGCTCAAGGCATAGATTACTCACGAAGCGAGCTACGCCAGAGACTGCTCGCCGCAGGCAATGCGACCTTATTAGGTGCAGACAGTTTTTGGACTGGAGTAGATATCCCTGGACCCGCGCTCTCGCAAGTCATCATCACCAGACTTCCATTTGAAAACCCCAATCACCCGATCAATGAAGCCCGTAGTGAGCATATTAAAGGGCGAGGAGGTCAGCCATTTTCAGAAATGGTTATACCCGAGGCATTGATAAAATTTAGACAAGGCATCGGACGGCTTATCCGTACCCAAAGCGATACAGGAAACTTGGTTATTCTGGATTCTCGAATGCTACAAAAACATTATGGTTCCCATTTTATTCAGGCACTTCCCCACCAAAACTATAAGCGTTTTAACCTACAAAACCGGAAATCCATAGTTAAGAAAAGCTATCTAAAGATGCCATAATAGATGATTCTGCTTTGTCTTGACTAGACGTGATCAAGGATACCCGCACAAAAAGTAGGTCGGCAACCCATTAAAACGCATGTACCCCCGAATTATCTAG
>CAWVTP010000019.1:0-22765 GCA_963933035.1 uncultured Puniceicoccaceae bacterium
CAGCTATCGCATTCAATGCGATCACCAAGCTACGAGTTAAATAAAGTTACCTTGGCCCTGACCGATGCCTACCACAACCTGAAATTCGATAATTCGCACGAAGCAAAACACTTAAAGTCAGAGGATCCCAAACAAAACATCGCATCCGTTAAAGCAAAGGACGATGCGATGACAACCATCGAAGCTATTATTAGTCGGGCTTCACGATCAGAAGCAGTTGACGCAATCGACTTTCAGCCAGACTGGATACATCAACTACAAGCATTCAAAATGGGTTTTCGCCATGAGCTACTGAGCAAGATAAACAGCACACTCCAAACTCGCAACAAAGCCTTAAAAGATCTCTCCGCCGCGCAAATCCCATTTGGAGGAATCGTTAAAGGCGACACTGTTTTCATCTACCACCCTGAAGTTAGTGGACTTACATTTTCGGTTAAGCTCTTAGTGATGGTGCTTCTCGTCACCGTGTCATGGATCGTCGCCACATTCTTAAGCAAGCCAGTGGCTAAGGAAACCTTGTACTCCTTCTATCGGAAATGCCATCCGGGTGGGCCCGGCTGGGCATACATCGTTCGACAAGCCAAACTTGAAGGTGTGAATCTACGGGGCACAGACAAAAGTGACTGGCAAATAATTCATAAGCTCAGCTGCGTATTTATGGGTACGTTGATGATTTATGCCTGCCTATTTGCTATTGGGAGCTTCATCTATGGAAATAAAGCCATTGGATTCTGCTTAGCCACAATTTCCGCAAGCTGTTGCTACGGTATTTTCAGAGTTTTTGGAAAAATTCGCACATCCTAGCAACCTGCCCCCCCCCCCTAAAACAGGTGCTATGATGTGTCCACTTTTCTCAGGACACATCATGCACTTCAGTTTCAAACCTAGATGGCGTTGGAAGAAAAAGAGAAGAGCTACAGGAAGGATTGCTCAGCATTCCACATAAGCGCTACGTAATTTTCTTCATTCGCAACAACGCTGAGATTCAGATTGTTAGAATTCTAAATGCGGCCTTAGATTCAGGCGCTATTTTCGAATAAATGAAGAGACAACCATTCGAGATCGCCAACATGTAGGCTGCGCTCCACTACACGATACACTTTGACATACAAAAAGTATAAAAAATGGAGGTAATCTTACCCGCAGAATTTTTGATTCTTTGCGGTTTGGCATTTTTCACTAACAGAGTTTGCTCGAAAGGAATTGAACCAGAACTATGCAAACGGATTTTTTGAGTATTCGGATTATGATGGTAAGTGCCATTATACCAGCTACATTTTTAATGCATCGCATTAGAAATATGCTTACCAAGCGGGTGCTCAAAAAGTCATTAGGCGACCAAGGCACATGGCTGCCAAACAGACCAGCAGTCACATATGTTTATACGCTTCCTCGGCCTGCACTTGCCGAGCAGCTTGCTCGAGCTATTGATGGTATGCGTTGATCATGCAGCCGTCACACTCATGACGTTCGGAGTGCTCACTCTCGGTACTATTTTATTTGCACCTACACATGATACTCAATGATGGCATGCTCGCCCAGGAAGTCGCATCCCTATGGGATGGCCCCAAATATTTTCACAATTTCGCTTTGACAGGCTGAAACAGCTTACTTTGCTAAATATATCATGAGCCAAGTACCGTATCAGAAACTTCTATCACCCGTTCATATCATTCTGGGTGTAATTCTATCGCTTGCTGTCTTTGGATTGATGTCAGTGCTCTTACTGCCATTTACCTTCTCCACTGACCCTGTAATAGCTCAGTTACAAGCATGCTTTACGGCGATTCCCATCACCACAGTTTTTTGGTTCGCTTACCATATGTTTATGATCGTGCTGATCGATCAGCGCAAACAAAAGACGTGCAAATAAGTGTTCGCCAAGGCCTTTGCGCGAGGCAGCTACACCACTACTGAGTTAAAGCGACTCAATTATAGGTACTTCGGGCCTCCAGTGCACTTTTTACAGTGCTAGAATCTGCATAGGTCACCCCACCGCCACTGGGCAGGCCAAAACCGATACGACTGACTTGAATCGGCTTATTTTGGATTAAGACTTCCTGAATATAGTGACAGGTCGCCTGCCCTTCGATGTCGTTGGAAAGGGCAAGCACCAGCTCCTCGACAGTGCCCGCCTCAATGCGGGTGGCCAAACTGGAGAAATTTAAATGCTCAGGACCCACTCCATGAATGGGTGACAAACGTCCGTGCAAAACGTGATAAGTCCCTTTCCAAGCAGACGAGCGTTCAATCGCAATAAGATCACTGATGCGCTCCACGATACAAATTTTAGACTGCTCACGCTGCGGGTCTGCACAAATAGCGCAGGGACCTCCCTCGGATAAATTGCCACAAATGGGGCAGGGCTGAATGCTCTCAGATGCGCTTTGCAAGCGCTCAATCAGCTGCGACAACGCCTGCGGCTTTTCCACCAGCAAGTGCATCGCCACACGCTCGGCAGAGCGGTAGCCCAAGCCAGGCAATTGCTTTAAGGCTTGCAGCAAATCTTGATACGCGGGCGTCACATTCCTCTAGAAGCCGGGAAAACCAGGCATCCCACCCGTAATCGCCCCCATCGCTTCCTCATTGGTGGCCTTCGCCTTTGCAGCCGCCTCTTGGACAGCCGAAAGTAAGGTCTCTTCGACAAAGTCGACATCTTCTTTCAAAAACTCAGGATCCAGTTTAAAGGACTGAAATTCCCCTTGTCCATTGATCACAATTTCGATGGCACCTCCGCCACTCGACACCGCAATCGATTGCCCTGCTAATTGCGCCTGCAGTGCATTCATTTGCTGCTGCATCTTCTGCGCTTGTTTCATTAATTTACCGACTCCTGCCATAGCTTATTCAAATAAAGTTTCTAATAGATAACACCCGCTAACCAATTTGGCTACGCAAGCTGTGTCCAGACTGAAAAGCGCCTTCCTGTCATTCATGCATCCCTTGCACAACCAAGTCTCTTATTGTAGACTTATTGACAGGCTTCACACTCTTCGCCGTTCATCATCGCCTCAATCGAACACGCTTTCTTTTCGGCGGCGGTAAACTGTGGCTTTTCTGATTCAGGCGCTTGCGTCGCTTCCCCCACTCGGCCTCGCATTTCTTTTTTAACGCTGACAGTGGCTTTCTCAATGTTGGAGGCCCCAAGCGTACGCAAATAGTAAGTCGTTTTGAGTCCTTTGTGCCAGGCATCTCGGTACATGTGCGACAAAGTTTTGATATCGGCTTCTGCCAAAAATAAATTAACTGATTGCGACTGGTCAATCCACTTTTGACGTCGAGAAGCAGCTGCAATCAAGTATTTGTAATCAATGGTAAAGGCGGTCTTATACTTCTCCTTAATCGTCGCAGGAACTGATTCTAAGGCTTCCAGCTCGCCATCGAAATACTTTACCTGGTCCCGCATTTCGTCGTTCCACAAACCCAATTGCTTGAGGTCACGCACCAGCTCTGAATTTAAAACGATGAAATCCCCAGACAAATTACTCTTCACAAATAAATTTTTGTAGGTCGGCTCAATACAAGGCGTGGTCCCCATAATGTTGGAGATGGTCGCCGTCGGGGCAATCGCGAGTACATTGGAGTTACGCATCCCGTGCTGCGCGATTTTTTCTCGCAACGGGCGCCAATCCATCTTACCGGCGCGCGGCACATCGATTTTAACACCACGCTCCGATTCCAAGAGATCTAGGGTATCTTGGGGTAGCAGTCCCCGCTCCCACTTTGAGCCCTTGTAAGTACTGTAAGTGCCCTTCTCTGCCGCCAAGTCGCAGGAGGCCTCGTAGGCATAATAGGCCACCGCTTCCATAAACTCATCGTTGAACTCAACGGCAGCATCAGAAGCAAATGCGATATCCTTTTTGTACAAGGCGTTTTGCAAGCCCATGATGCCCAAACCAATCGGACGGTGCCGCAAGTTGGAAGTGCGCGCAGACTCGGTGGGATAAAAATTGATGTCGATCACATTGTCGAGTGCACGAACCGCAATGCTGATGGTGGCGCGCAGCTTCTCGTGATCCAAATTGCCGTCGGCATCTAGATGCGAGTCCAGCACGACGGAGCCTAAATTACAGACCGCCGTTTCTTCGTGACTGGTATTCAAAGTGATCTCGGTACACAGGTTAGAGCTATGAATCACACCGGCGTGATCTTGTGGGCTACGAACGTTACACGGATCCTTAAAAGTAATCCAAGGATGCCCGGTCTCGAAGATCATTTTCAACATGGATTTCCACATCTCAATGGCCGGCAACTTGCGTCCAAAGATCTCGCCACGCTCAGCCATCGCCTCGTACTCACAATAACGGTCTTCGAAAGCCTTGCCATAAAGATCATGCAAATCCGGTGCTTCGTTGGAGCGAAATAGCGTCCAATCCTGGCGTGCTTCCATGCGCTTCATGAACAAATCAGGAATCCAGTTTGCGGTGTTCATGTCATGCGTGCGGCGGCGATCGTCCCCAGTATTTTTGCGCAACTCAAAAAAGTCGTGAATATCATTGTGCCACGTCTCCAGGTAAGCACAACCAGAGCCGCGCCGTTTGCCGCCCTGATTGACCGCTACCAATTGGTCATTATGCAACTTGAGAAATGGAATCACCCCTTGGCTCTCCCCGTTGGTGCCCTTGATAAAACCACCAGTACCTCGGACAGCTGTCCAAGAACCGCCTAAGCCGCCCGCCCACTTGGAAAGGAAAGCATTATCGGCGATACCGCGGTGCATGATCGACTCAATGCTGTCGTCCACCTTGTACAAATAGCAGGACGACAACTGCGAATGCAGCGTGCCCGCATTGAACAGTGTGGGCGTAGAGGAGCAAAAGCGGCGACTCTTATACAAATTGTAAAGATCGATGGCATGCTGCTCTTTTTTGGCTGGCTGCTGGATGAATAAGCCCATCGCCACCCGCATCCAGAAATACTGCGGCACCTCTAAGCGCCGCTGTACTTTGTCTGTTTTATCAATAATTAAATAACGATCATATAGCGTTTGTACCCCTAGGTAATCGAAATCCAAATCCGCCGAAGGATCCAAGGCATCCGCGATTTGAGGCAGATCATAGTGCAAAAGCTCAGGATTTAAGCGTTCAATTTTAATAGCATGCTTCAGATAGGCTTTGAAATTGCGACGATGCAGCTCGCGTAGTTGATCAACACCGTCGGAGACAATGTTCCAACCCAACACCTCCTCATAAATGAAGCTCAACAAAATGCGCCCTGCAAAGCGAGCAAAGTCGGCATCGCGCTCAATCATGGCCTTCGCATTCAGAATGATGGTCTTATTTAGATCCTCACGCTTCATTTCCGGGTATAGGGAGCGGCGCAGCTCACTTTCAATTTCCGTAGCCGTGAGATTGAGGTCCAAACCAATACAAGCGAAGTCGATTCGGAGCCTTAAATCTACCCCATCCCAGAAAGTACTGTCCCCATTAGACTCCGTGACCACGATCATGGAATCCTGCTGCTCTCGGCTGACCGGCGCTTCCTCGGCCTCCGCTCGCTGGCGCGCACGATGCGCACGGAATAGAATGTAGGCCTCAGCGACCTTGAAATGACCGAGGCGCATCAACTCCTCTTGCACCGTGTCTTGGACGTCCTCGATGTTGATGAAGGCTTGCCCGGACTGCGTCAGGCGCGCGGTCACTGACTGCGCAACCTCAAGCGCAGGCGTCGAATCCAGGTGCCGTGACAAAAAGGACTTCCGCACCGCGATTTCAATCTTCGCTTCATTCCAGGGTACCACCAAACCGTTGCGGCGAATCAAGCGAATCGAAGCAGGCGCAGGCGCTTGGCCCGGCGCCTTATTGCGTCCAAAGACCAGACTTTTCGCGACATCATGCGCATCATTCTCGATAAGTGCCTGCTCAATCAACAGATGCACATCGTGAGAAGACAGATTGAGGGCGCGCCCCTCTTCGATCGACTTGGCCAGAACAGAGCCCACACTTTCCGCTACACTGGCCACAAATTGGCGATTCACATCCGTGAAAATCTCCTGCTCCTGACGCGATAACAATAAATCTGTCAGCGCGTGGCCGATCATATCGGCTATGTCCGCGAGATCGAAATTACGCTCAGAATCCTCACTTTGAATTTTAATGGTGGATTCCGGAACACCCGGATCAGCGATGACCCCCCGCCAGTCATACTGCGGCTTCTCATGCCGTGGCGTCGCCACCAAGCGCTCAAGTTCAACATCTTGTTCGAAAGAAATTTTTTTCAACATAGGAACGGCTCTACTTAAGAATGCAATTACAGCTCATCATCATCGACCGCACCCAGCGCGGAAGACTTTTGATACTCGGTGACACGCCCCTCAAAAAAGTTCTGCTCTTTCTTGATATCCATCATCTCCGCCAACCATGGGAACGGATTTTCTACCCCTGCATTCAAGGGTGCCAATCCTACACCTTCTAAACGACGATCCGCAATATAGTCAATATACTGGCAAAACTCATCGGCACTCAAGCCAACTGAATTCACCGGCAGGCAATCACGGATAAACTCTTTCTCTAAAGTCACGGCCTGCTGCATCAGTGCCCGCAAATCCTCACGAAACTCGGGAGTCCAAATTTCATGATTCTCTTCCACTAGGTCCATGAATAAGTTACGTAGCAACTCGATATGATTCGACTCGTCGCGCAATGTGTAACGGAACATTTGTCCAACGCCTGGGAATTTGTTTTGGCGGTAGAGAGACAAGACCATCCCAAACAAGCCATAGAACTGGGTCCCCTCCATGCATTGCCCGAACAAAAACATATTCTTGGCCAATGCCTTCTTCTCTTCGGGATCGGTTAAATCCATGTCTCGACGCAAGCCACGCGAATTTGAAACCACGAAATTCGCTTTTTTATCAATCGTCGGAATGTCTTCAAACATAGACTCACACTCATGAGGATTGATCCCCAAAGAACTGATCATATAGACCAAGGAATCTGCATGGATGTTTTCCTCATGCGCGTGACGGCCCAAGACCAATTTGAGCTCCGGCGCTGTGACCAGCTCACGAATAACGTGCAAAATATTATCCCCAACAATCCCTTCAGCAGCCGAAAAGTAACCAATGGCCATTTTAATAATCCAGCGCTCCACATCCGAGAGCGCATCCCCGCGCCACAACTCGATATCTTTCTGCATCGGGATATCCTCAGGCTCCCAATGATTGTTCTTCATATTTTTATACAAATCGTAAGCCCACTGATACTTTAGCGGCAAAATATTAAAGAACATGGTATCCTTACCATTGATGATGCGCTTGGCCTCAAAGGCGGCCTCTGCTTTGGCTTGGTCCAGAACGAAAGTTTTACTACCGATTGTATAATTTTTTTCCATGATACACTAATTGAATGTGGGAGAGAAGAAGAAGGATTGATTTGTAGAGAAAAAAGAAGCAAAATTATGCTCAGACTGCCTCAAACAAAGGCAGCAGTTAAACTTTGCAAGTGAGCCTTAAAAACGCTCACGATTTATTAAGATCAGACGAAATAAAAATCAACCCCCAACACAACATATTGAATATTTTTTTCATTTAAACACTACATGTAGTGTATTAAGGCTATTTTAGCCAGAATTGAACGTACGCAATTATGGTGCCAGATGAGTTCAAAATAAAACATTTAAACTGAAAACATTTCATGCCAAATCCTCAAAGAAGAAGCCAAAAAATAAAAAAATGCTTCACTTGACAGGCAGCCCAAAACTTGTATCCGTTGCAATTCAGATTTTCAGTATCTCAGGATACATACCTGCTGGATTAGCTCAATTGGTAGAGCAGTTGACTCTTAATCAATTGGTTCGGGGTTCGAGTCCCCGATCCAGTAGGACAGGCCACCTTAGCTCAGCTGGTAGAGCAGTTGATTTGTAATCATCAGGTCGTCGGTTCGATCCCGACAGGTGGCTCCATCCTGAATCGTTGAGCGTACGCAATGTCCAGCAATATCGCACCAAGGCAGCCAACAGTACCCATCTAATTTCCCCGACTCAATTGGCACTGCAATGGGGCACAAAAAAATGTGCTCTTTGACGACTTTTTAGTGGCCAGATCGACACAAAGCCAACAGGCTCCTTCACTTATGCCAGAACAAGATAAGCCGAAAGACTTCATCCCCTCAGTTAGCAACGACAGCAAGCCACAAAGTGGCGACCCAGATGTTTACGATTCCTCCAAGATTCAAAAACTGGAGGGCCTTGAGGGTGTGCGCAAGCGCCCCGATATGTACATTGGCGATACCAACGAGCGCGGACTACACCACTGCGTCTTTGAGATCGTAGACAACTCGATTGACGAAGCACTGGCCAATTACTGCTCCCAGATCACGGTTAGCATCCACAACGACGGCTCCTGCTCTGTGGAAGACGATGGCCGCGGCATTCCGGTAGACATCCACCCCAAATATAACATCCCCGCACTGGAGCTGGTGATGACTAACCTGCATGCAGGTGGAAAATTCGGCAAAGGTGCGTATCAAGTATCGGGCGGTCTACACGGGGTGGGCGCAAAATGCGTCAACGCAGTCTCGGAATGGTTTGAGGTGGAAGTCCGTCGCGAAGGAAAAGTCCACAAAATGGAATTTTCGCGTGGCATCACGACCTCCAAAATGAAAGTCATTGGGGACACTAAGCGCACCGGCACCCGGATCGCCTTCTCTCCAGACCCTCAAATTTTTCAAACGACCCGAGAATTCAAATTTGAATTGCTCGCCAAGCGCCTGCGGGAGTTGGCCTTCCTCAACCCCGGAATTTTCATCAAGTTTGTCGATGAGCGCATCAATAAAAGCAGCGACTTCCATTTTAAGGATGGCATTGCGGAATACGTCAGCTACCTCAACGAAAACAAAAACACCATCCACCCCATTCCGATAAGTTTTCATGGGGAAGCGCCCACCCCCAACCCAGATTTGGATGCCCAAATCGTCGTGGATATTGCCATGCAATACAACGACAGCTACAGCGACCAAATTTACGCCTACGCTAACTCGATTCACAATTTTGAAGGCGGCACCCACTTAACCGGTTTTCGGACCGCCTTGACGCGGGTGATCAACAGCTACGCCAAGCAAAACAACCTCGTTAAAGAAAAAGACCCCACCCTCAGCGGCGAAGACGTGCGCGAGGGCCTGACAGCCGTGATCTCGGTCAAAGTACCCGAACCACGCTTTGAGGGCCAAACCAAAACAAAACTGTCCAACGGCGAGGTCGATGGCATTGTACAAAAAATTACTGGCGAGGAACTCAAATACTATTTTGAAACTACCCCCAATGTGGCCAAAAGCCTCGTCGAAAAATGTCTGCATGCCTCGCGAGCACGCGAGGCGGCGCGCAAAGCTCGTGAAACCGTCCGTAAAGGAGCTCTCTCTGGTGGTGGCCTCCCAGGGAAACTGGCCGACTGTTCTTCCAAAGATCCGACGATTTCCGAAATCTACATTGTGGAGGGAGATTCCGCGGGTGGCTCGGCAAAACAGGGACGTGATCGCGCCACCCAGGCGATCTTACCGATTCGGGGTAAATTGCTCAACGTGGAAAAGGCCCGCCTCGACAAAGTACTCAACAACAATGAAATTCGCAATCTCATCACCGCTCTAGGTACGGGGATCGGTGCTCACGATGGCGATGGTGCCTTCGATGCCAGCAAAGCTCGCTACCACAAGATTATTTTGATGACGGATGCCGACGTCGATGGTGCACACATTCGCACCTTATTGCTGACCTTTATCTTCCGCCAAATGCGCGGTCTGATAGAAGCTGGCTATGTTTACATTGCCCAGCCGCCGCTTTACAAGATTAAGCGCAAGCGGCGGGAGCAATACATCGACAATGACTTCCAGCTCAATCGCATCCTGCTAGAGCTGGGCACTGAGGAAGTCACTTTGCTGCGCTTACGGGATCAAAAACAAATCGCCGGCGCTGAAATCGATAAAACCGTGGAGCTGCTGGCACGCTTGGAAATGGTGGGACGGGGCGTCACTCGTTATGGCTGTGACTTCGCGTCTTACCTCGATCAACACGACAAAACGACGCAGCAACTGCCACGCCACGTCGTGCGCATCCGCACCGGTAACGAGGAAAGCTTCCGCTTCCTGAACAACGATGACGAGCGCAGCGCTTTCTATCAAGAGTTTCATTTCGACGCCGACAGCGCGGAAACTCAACTCCGAGAAATTGAAGTGGATGGTGGGCGCCGTGTCCAACAACGGATCTCGCTGCATGAGATCTTTGAAGCCAACGAAATGAGTAAATTACTGGACGAGCTAAAACATGCCGGCATGGATGTGCAACAATTCAGCCATTCAGAAGCCGCACGCTATCATTTGATCGAAAATAAAGGCGACGAAAAAAAGGAGACCAGTATCCCGCTGCACTCAATCATTGAGCTGGCCGAAAATATCCGCAGCATCGGGCGCCGCGGACTCTCCATTCAGCGCTACAAAGGCTTGGGAGAGATGAATCCCAAGCAGTTATTTGAGACCACAATGGATCCCAGTACCCGTAAGCTACTGAAGGTCGACATTGCGGATGCAGCAGCTGCCGACAACATGTTCTCCATGCTGATGGGGGAAGATGTGCCCTCCCGACGCGCCTTCATCGAAGACAATGCGCTCAACGTATCCTACCTAGACGTCTAAGCACGCAGAATCAATTTATAGAAGAACCCTATGGAAACGCCTCCAACCGACCCATCCAATAACTCTGCCGGAGCCGAGTTAACGTCTATTACGGATATTATGCAAACCGCCTACATCGACTATTCGATGTCGGTGATCATCTCACGTGCGCTACCCGATGCCCGCGACGGCTTTAAGCCTGTGCAGCGCCGCATTCTATATGCCATGCTGCGCGAGGGCCTGCTACATAATCGCAATTTCGATAAGTGCGCCGGCGTGGTGGGGGAAGTACTCAAAAACTATCACCCCCACGGCGATAGCTCAGTTTACGACACTCTGGTCCGCTTAGCGCAAAATTGGGTAATGCGCTACCCATTGATTGTTCCGCAAGGGAATTTTGGTTCGATCGATGGCGATCCCCCCGCCGCCTATCGTTACACCGAGTGTAAATTGCAATCGATCGCGGAGGACATGCTAAAAAATATCGACGAAGACACCGTCGACTTTGTCCCTAATTACAAAGAGAGCATCACAGAGCCCTCCGTCCTACCCGCCGCGCTGCCCAACTTATTGATCAACGGCTCCACCGGTATCGCAGTGGGCATGACCACCAATATCCCCCCCCACAATCTGGGGGAAGTCGTGGATGCGGCCTGTGCCATTATTGATCATCCAAACATCGATTTGGACGCCTTAATCAAAATCATCCCTGGCCCCGACTTTCCGGGCGGTGGTTTCGTTCACGGCACTGCCGGCATCGAGAGCTACTTAAAAACGGGACGGGGTATCGTGCGGACACGCGGCGTGGCCGAAGTCGTCGAAATTAGCGGTAAGGAGCAGATTGTGATCAGCGCCATCCCCTACAATGTGAATCGCGCCTCACTGGTGATGCGGATCGCAGAACTGATCCAAACCAAACAAATCGAGGGCATTTCCGATCTGCGGGATGAATCCACCGAAGAAACGCGCATCGTTATTGAGCTCAAACGCGGCGCCATCCCACGGGTGATCATCAACCAATTGTACAAGAGCACGCCGCTAGAAAGCTCCTTTGGCGTCATCCTACTCGCACTCGATAATCGACGTCCGAAACAGATGAACATCAAAGAGCTGATCAATTGTTACATTGATCACCGACGCGAGGTCATCTACCGCCGCACCCAGTACAAATTGCGCAAAGCAGAAGCGCGCGCCCACATTTTGGAGGGCTTTCGCATCGCGTTGGACAATCTGGACGATTTTGTAAAAATCATTCGCGCCTCTAAAAACCGTGAAGAGGCACGCCTCAATTTGATGGGCACCTACCCACTGACCCAATTGCAGGCCAACGCTATCCTAGAACTGCGCCTCTACCAATTAACTGGGCTGGAGCGCGATAAAATTGAGGCGGAATATGCAGAGTTGATGCAACTCATCGAAGAGTTGCGCTTTATTTTGGAAAACGAATCCAAGCTACTGGCCGTGATCAAAGAAGAGTTGGTCGAGATGAAGGAGAAGTACGACAATCCTCGTCGCTCTCAAATTTTGCAGATCGATGGCGAACTCAGCATGGAAGACATCATCCCCAACGAGGGTTGCATGATCACCGTATCGCACAAGGGCTTCATGAAACGGACGGCGCTGGATGAATATCGCTCGCAAAAAAGAGGCGGCAAAGGCGTGATTGGATCCGGGCAGTACGACGATGATTTTGTCGAGCACCTGTTCACCGCAAGTACCCACGACAACATTATGTTCTTCATGAACAATGGGCGCGTCTATGTAGAAAAAGTCTACAACATACCAGAAGGTAGCCGGACCGCCAAAGGACGAGCGCTCACCAATATCATCGAATTGCAAAAAGACGAGAAAATCGCCGCAATGATCTGTGTCGATAGCTTCAATGAGAGCACCCAGCGCATTGTCCTCGCCACTGCCAAAGGCGTGACCAAAAAGACACTCCTCAGCGATTATAAAAATCATCGCCGCGGTGGACTTATTGGGATCAATATCGATGAAGGCGATAAGCTGATCGGGGCCCGCTTAACTAGTGGGGAGGACGAGATCATCCTTATTACCAGCAACGCGCAGTCCATCCGCTTCTCCGAAACTGACTTGCGGGATCAAGGGCGCGCGACCCGGGGTGTGCGTGGCATCAAACTCAAAAATGAGCAGGATGCCGTGGTGGCTATCGAAATCGTCAACAATGAGGAAAAACTGCTGATTGCAGGCGCCAATGGGCTCGGAAAACGCACCGAATTTAGCGAATACCGCACCCAGTCCAGAGGTGGCTCCGGCATCATCGCCATCAAGTCTGACAAAGTGGCTGGCGCCTTAAGCGTCACCGAAGCCGACGAGATCATGATGTTCACCCTCAAGGGCCAAGCAGTCCGTAGTCCGATCAAAGATGTCCGCGTCACCGGCCGCGCCGCCAGCGGCGTGAAACTGGTCAACCTATCCGGCAAAGATCAACTGATTGGTATCAGCAAAGTCATCGCGTCGGAAGAGGCGACGGAGGAAAACGCCGAGACAGAAGTCGTCGCGGATTAAGCAGCTGGAAGGGATGGATTCAAAACTTCACTATGTTTTGAATCCGCCCACTCAAGCAGCCAGCGTCCAACGGCTCATAAGAACGTGGATTCAAGCAGAAGGATGCCTCTGTCTCCCGGAACTTAGAAGCGTTTCACTACCTGAATTTACCCAGTAGCGAAGATGTCCGCCGCCGATCGATCCTCCTATCGCGGGCGACTCGCACCCAGCCCGACAGGCCATCTCCATCTGGGACATCTGGCTACCTTTGATGTCGCGGCCGAGCGTGCGCGGCGGCATAATGGCGAACTCATTTATCGCAATGAAGACCTCGACCCTCAACGCAGTCGGGCGACCTATGTGCACAGTGCCATGGAAGACCTGCGCTGGATGGGCATCGAATGGCAGGCGGGCCCCGACCGATCGGGACCAGACGCCCCCTACAATCAGAGCCAGCGCCTACACCATTACATTGACGCCTGGCGTCAATTGCACCAAGCGGGTTATCTCTATCCCTGCGCCCGCTCGCGCAAAGATCTGACGCATGCCGCCCGAGCACCCCATGCCGAAGAAGAAATGGGTGAAGCCCTGTATCCAGTCGAATTTCGCCCCGATTACCACTACCAAGCCCATACCCAAGCTCCAGGAGCCCATAACTGGCGCTTTCGCGTTCCAGAAAATCAAGCGATCACCTTCCAAGATCAGCGCTTGGGCCCGATCTCAGCCATCGGACAAAAAGATTTTGGGGACTTTCTGGTCTGGCGTAAGGATGGCGTGCCCGCCTATGAACTCGCGGTGGTCGTGGATGATGCCGCGATGGGGATCACCGAAGTCGTCCGTGGCGAAGATCTCTTGCGCTCCACTGCGCGGCAACTGTTGCTCTACCAAGCCTTACAACTCAGCGCACCCGACTTTTACCACACGCCCCTGATTAAAGACTCTACTGGGCGCCGTCTGGCCAAAAGAAGTTCGGCTGACAGCATCCGCGAATTACGCGAAAAAGGAATGCGCCCAAGCGAGGTGAAAAAGCTGATTCAAGAGCGGCTAGAAATCTGAGACCAAGGCCGTTCCCGATAAATCGTGTATAAGATATATACGAGCAACGCTAGATAATACAGCATCAATGCGTACGGATAGGTCTGCTGTAACCATAAGGCGACCAGCGCAGCCGTACAGATCAGCGTCCAAGTCAAAAACCATAAGAAATGGGCTTTTGTCTTCACAATTTGTCCAGCAGCAAAGATGGCCGCCAGTCGCGAGCCGCCCAACAAAATGCACAGCAGCATCAGATTCAAGCTACGGAATAAAAATAATAAATTTTCTGAAAACTGACGCCCTATTTCCTCGGCTAGCGGCAAGGCGCCAAAAAATCCATTTCCGAGCAGACACAGTATCAGCAGATGCCGTCCCCAAAAACCGGAACCTGCAGGCTGAGTCCCCGCACGCGCAGGTTTTATGCGGTAGCCATATTGATGCAGTTGCTCGCAATAGGCATACAACTGCCGCGAGCCTTCAATCCACTCCAGCGAGAGCCGAGCAGTGTGCAGATCAACACTGACACCTTTCAAATCCGTAAACGATTGCGCCAGTCGCTGCACCAACCAGCTGCAAGCCGGACACGTCATCCCCGAAACTGAAAAGACGGCGCCCGGCAAGGCCGACTCCGTAAAAGATGCTTCCAACTCAGCTTGATAAGGCACAAGCCATTTAAGCGCGGCATGATCGAGCTTATCATTGGCAACGGGAACGCCCACCCGATCTTGTAAGTCATAAAAAGAAGCCAAGCCATTTTTTTGAATCAGCCCGTACACACGTTCACAGCCGTCACAACAAAAGCCAGTATCTTGAGCTGCATGGCTGTGATAAGAACGCCCGCAATGCCGGCAGCTTTTCGCTAACTTCGCCATCCCATCCAATGCGCTACAGAAGGCTTTGACGCCACTGATCCACTACACTCAGCAAATACGCCACCGCAGTCTCCGCGCGCAAAACTTGCTGCCCTAAACGAACGGGCTGAAAGCCAGCCGAGCGCAGTAAAGCATATTCTTCAGTAGAAAAGTCCCCCTCTGGACCCACCGCGATCACAATTGAATCGACCTGCTGGCTCTGCTGGGCTTGCTGTAGGCATGTGTACAAAGCTTGGCTGCCCGGCTCAAGGCTCGCAACCAGGCGCAGAGCCGAAGCGGATGCTGCCTTCGCAGTTAAGGCAGCTTCTAATCGCTGCGGCGCTAAGAGCTGCGGACGGTAGGGCAAACCACACTGCTTACAGGCCTCCACTAATTGCAAGGCCCACTTTTCTTGCTTGGCCTTCAGGCGCGCAGGGGATAATTGCACCTCGCCATGACTGGTGAACACTGGCTGAATCGATTCCACCCCGATTTCAGTCGCCATGCGCAAAATGAGGTCCATCGCCTTCCCTTTCGGTACCGACTGCACTAATTGAATCGGTGGACTTTGTGCAGCCACGCTGCGACAATCCACGAGACTTAATTGCACCGCTCTAGGATCGGCCACTTCAATTTTTGCTTGATAAATCTGTCCAGCTCCGTCCAAAAGCTCGACCCGCGATCCCACGCGAGCCCGCAGCACGCGGACCAGATGCGCACTCTCGCGCGCATCCAAAACCGCAATCGATGGATTGAGCTGAGACCCCGGCAATAAAAATGAACGATAGTGTGCCATCCATTCGAGTACTTAGCCCGTTCTAGCCAAATCGCCAAGAAAATACGAAATCAAGTGCATTTCATATGCAGCACTGGGTTGACATCCTAAAAAAACCCACACAATAGAGTGCTATGAAGATCATTGCCTACTTAAAACCAACTTGCGGATGGAGCATGGGTGTACGTGCCATTTTGGGCAAGTATCAGCTCGCTTACGAAGATCGCGACATCATCAATGACCCCGCTCAATATGCAGAAATGGTCGAGAAATCGGGCCAACCACTCTCCCCCTGCGTAGAGGTTGATGGTACGATGTTGGCTGACGTGAGCGGCGAAGAGGTTGAGAATTACTTACTCAGTGAAGGGCTGGTCACCGAAAACGGTCAGACGACCGATGTGCCGACCAATGCGCCCTGCACTGATGAAGAACACGAAGCCATGCGCTCCAAAACCATTCGCTTCTTCTAACCGGCTACTCTAGTATAGATTACTTCCAGCCGGGCTTGCCCGGCTTTTTCGTCTCCATAATTGATTCTTTAAAGAAAATTAGTTTCTTCTTTCTCACAAAAGACTTTCTATTTCACTTCAATCTTAGCGCGCTATGACTAAACCCGCACACTCTCCTAAGGCACAAGGTCTCTATGATCCCAATTTCGAACACGAAAATTGTGGCATTGGTCTCATCGTCGACATGAAAGGGCGCAAATCGCACAAGATCGTTCAAGGCGCGCTCGAAATCTGCGTTAACCTAGATCACCGCGGTGGTTGCGGCTGCGATCCGATCACGGGTGATGGAGCCGGTATCTTTATTCAGCTCCCGCACCGTTTCTTTACAACCGTCTGTCAAAAAGAATGCGGCTTCGAAGTCCCAGCGGAAGGTGATTACGGCGTTGGCTTTGTATTTTTATCTAAAGATGCTGAAGAACGCCGTAGCGAAGAAAGTGTCATCGAAGACATCATTCAAGAAGAAGGGCTCAATTTAATTGGCTGGCGGGACGTGCCTGTGCGCAGTGAAATTTTGGGCAAGGCGTCCGCAGCCTGTGAGCCCTGCATGCGCCAAGTCTTCATCGGTCGCGGATCCACCGATGCCGGACTCGCCTTTGAGCGAAAGCTCTACATCGTGCGCCGACTGGCGACCCATCGCATTCGCTATAGCGGCAAGGATGAGGACGCGCTATTTTATATCAGTTCGCTGTCCAGCCGTACCATGACCTACAAGGGCATGTTAACCACTGAGCAATTGGGCGAATACTTTATCGATCTTTCGGATGAGGCCATGGATTCGGCGCTGGCGCTGACCCACTCGCGCTTTTCGACCAATACATTTCCCAGCTGGCCCCGTGCGCAGCCCTTCCGCTATCTCTGCCATAATGGTGAGATCAACACCGTCCGCGGCAATGAAAACTGGCTGCACGCTCGCCAAATGCAGCTAGCTAGCGAGGTCTTTGGTACTGATTTAAAGAAGCTGCTGCCCATCATTCGCGAGGACGGTTCCGATTCGCAAAAATTTGACAACTGCTTAGAATTTCTGGTCCTGTCTGGACGTAGTTTGGCCCACGCCATGATGATGATGATCCCAGAACCCTGGGAGCGTCACAAGTCGATGCCAGACTACAAGAAAGATTTCTACGCCTACCATGCCTGCATGATGGAACCTTGGGATGGCCCGGCGTCGATGGCCTTTTCAGACGGCGTTCAAATTGGAGCCACTCTCGACCGTAATGGTTTGCGGCCCTCTCGCTATTACGTCACAGCTGACGACACGGTCATTTTGGCTTCCGAAGTGGGCGTTTTGGCCGGGATCGAACCTGAAAATGTGGTGAGAAAAGGGCGCCTAGAGCCTGGCCGCATGTTCCTCATTGACATGGAAGCGGGCCGTATCATTGGGGATGCAGAAGTCAAAAAAGAAGTCGCTGCACAAGCACCCTATGGTGAGTGGTTGCGTGACAACTTGGTCAAGATTGAAGAACTGCCTGAGCCGCAAGTGCCCTACCAAGATCAATTCAATACCATTGAAACCCGTCAAAAGGCTTTCGGCTTTACCTTCGAAGATAGTCGGTTTTTACTCGGACCCAGTGCGGAAAGTGGCAAACAACCGCTAGGATCCATGGGCAACGATGCCCCACTCGCAGTGCTGTCTGACCAATCGCAAACGCTGTACAATTATTTCAAGCAACTCTTCGCTCAGGTCACCAACCCACCGATCGACCCGATTCGCGAGGAGCTGGTGACGGCCAGCGTCAGTTTCATCGGTTCGGAGGGTGACTTGACACGGCCCGGGCCCGACAGCTGCCGCATGATCCAACTGGAATCACCGCTGATTGATGAGCGCCAACTGGCGCAATTGAAAGAAGTCAAATTGGGAGGCTTCAAGTCTGCCAATTTGCCGATTACTTTTGAGTCAGAAGTAGGTGGCTTAGCTGAAGGGCATAACAGCATTTCTGAACCCGCGATCTCAGGTAAGGGCCTAGAGGCTGCGCTAGAAAAACTCTTCGAAAATGCGGACGCTGCCATCAATGATGGCGTCAATGTCTTAATTCTGTCCGATCGCAAGATTGGTGCGAAAAAAGCCCCCATCCCCGCTCTACTGGCGGTGGCTGGCCTGCACCACCATCTTACTCGCCAAGGGACCCGTACCCGTGTCTCGATCGTTCTAGAATCTGGCGAGCCGCGCGAAGTGCATCATTTCGCACTATTGATCGGCTACGGCGCCAATGCCATCAACCCCTACCTGGCCCTCGAGTCAGTGCGCTACATGATTAAACGTGGCGACCTGGAACTGAGTCCAGAAAAGGCCTGTGCCAACTTCTTAAAGGCCAACCTAAATGGTGTGATTAAGACCATGTCCAAGATGGGCATCTCCACGGTGGCTTCCTACCGAGGTGCGCAAATCTTCGAAGCGATCGGCTTGAACCAAAGCGTGATCGACAAATATTTCACCAAAACCGCCTCGCGCGTGGAAGGCATTGGGCTATCCGCTATCGCTAAAGAGGCGGGCATGCGCCATGCCAAAGCCTTTGGTGCCCGCGGTGATGAACGCGACGCGGCACTGGATCCGGGTGGCATCTATCAATGGCGAGCAGGTGGCGAGCGCCACCTCTTCAGCCCCATCACCATTCACAAGCTGCAATTGGCGACTAGCCAAGGCGACCGTGCGGTATTCCAAGAATACTCAAAGATTATCAATGACCAATCCAAGGATATGTTTACCTTGCGCGGACTGATGGACTTTAAGGTGGACCCAGCTTTGTCCGTTCCCATCGAAGAGGTGGAGTCGGTGAAATCGATCGTCAAACGCTTCAAAACAGGCGCGATGTCCTATGGCTCGATTTCCAAAGAGGCACACGAGGCCTTGGCAATTGCAATGAATCGGATCGGCGGTAAGTCAAACACCGGTGAAGGCGGTGAGGATATTGCCCGCTTTACGCCCGACGAAAATGGCGACAGCCGTCGCTCAGCTATTAAACAAGTGGCCTCGGGTCGTTTCGGGGTGACCAGTTACTACCTAGTCAACTCCGACGAAATTCAAATTAAGATCGTTCAAGGTGCCAAACCGGGCGAAGGAGGCGAACTCCCCGGACATAAGGTCCTCCCCCAAATTGCTAAAACCCGGGGTACGACCCCTGGGGTGGGCCTGATCTCGCCTCCGCCGCACCACGACATTTACTCTATTGAGGATCTCGCGGAGTTGATTCATGACGTCAAAAACTCCAACATCCATGCTCGCGTAAACGTCAAATTGGTCTCCGAGGTGGGCGTCGGCACCATTGCGGCCGGTGTGGCTAAAGCCAAAGCAGACGTGATTTTGGTCTCCGGTTACGATGGCGGCACGGGTGCTTCTCCCCGTTCTTCCATTCAGCACGCAGGTGCTCCATGGGAGTTAGGCTTGGCTGAAACCAATCAAACGCTGCTGCTCAATGATCTGCGCTCACGTGTGGTGGTGGAGACAGATGGCCAGCTCAAGACAGGGCGGGATGTGGCGATCGCATGCCTACTGGGTGCAGAAGAATTTGGATTCGCGACCGCTCCACTGGTGACTTTGGGCTGTTTGATGATGCGCGTGTGTCATAAAAACACCTGCCCTGTAGGCGTGGCGACACAAAATCTAGAACTGCGCAAAAAATTCAAGGGCGGCGCGGATGCCGTCGTCAACTTCATGAATTTTGTGGCGCAAGAGCTACGGGAATATATGGCTGAACTCGGTTTCCGTACCATCGACGAAATGGTGGGGCAAGTCGATCGTCTGGAAATGAATGCAGCCATCGATCACTGGAAGGCTAAAGGTTTGGACTACAGCAAGATTCTCTATCGTCCAGAAGTCGGCCCAGAGGTGGGCACCTACTGCACACTAAAGCAAGACCATTTGTTGGATCGCTCGCTGGACATGACAGAAATTCTAGAACAGGCTCAGCCAGCGATTCAAGAGGCCAAGCCGGTCGAAATTAACTTGCCGATCATCAACACCAACCGGGTGGTGGGCACCATTACAGGAGCCGAAATCTCGCGTAAACACGGCCCTGATGGTCTGCCCGAGGATACCGTGAAGATCAACCTCAGCGGATCAGCAGGCCAGAGCCTGGGCGCTTTCTGTCCAAAGGGCATGACCTTTTCCGTCACTGGTGATACCAATGACTACTTAGGCAAGGGTTTATCGGGTGCCAAAATCATTGTGCGGCCCGATCCAGCGGCTCCCTTTGTGGCCCATGAGAATATCATCACTGGAAACGTTTGCTTCTACGGTGCGACCGCAGGTGAAGCCTATATTGCTGGCATGGCGGGCGAGCGCTTCTGCGTGCGCAATTCGGGAGTCGATGCCGTAGTCGAAGGGCTCGGTGATCATGCTCTCGAATATATGACAGGTGGCCAAGTCATCAATTTGGGCACCACTGGGCGCAATCTGGGTGCTGGCATGTCCGGCGGGGTGGCTTACATCTATGATGAGAGCGGTGACTTTGTGCATAAGAACCTGAATCCTGACATGGTCAACGTCTACGGCTTGATCGAATGTGAGGATAGCGAAATTGAAGCGGTCAAAGTCAAACTGGAACAGCATGTCCAGTACACCGGCTCTGAGCGCGCCCAAGCCATTCTCAAAGACTGGCCGGAAACAGCGGGCAAGTTCCTCAAAGTTCTGCCACAAGACTACGAGCGTGTACTGCAAGCAGTCAAACGTGCTGAAGAGCGGGGCTTGACTGGTGACAATGCCATCCAAGCCGCCTTCGAAGAAAACGTAAAAGCCGGGCATTAATCCATCGGCGCATTATTCACCTCTAATTAATTACACTATGGGCAAAGCAACTGGATTTTTAGAATTCGAGCGGGAGACAATCGCCAACCGTTCCCCACTCGAACGCGTCAAGGACTGGGATGAGATCCACGAACCCTTTCAAACTGAGAAATTAAAAAAGCAGGGAGCTCGCTGCATGGATTGTGGTACGCCTTATTGCCATACTGGGATGACGCTCAGTAACATGGCGAGCGGCTGCCCAGTCAATAACTTGATCCCCGAGTTCAACGACTTGGTCTATCAAGATAAGTGGCATGATGCTTACAAGCGGCTCTCAAAAACCAACAATTTCCCAGAATTTACCGGTCGTGTGTGCCCGGCGCCTTGTGAGGGCTCCTGCGTGCTGGGTGTCATCGAACCACCGGTCACCATTAAGGATATCGAATGTTCGATCATCGACAAAGCTTGGGCTGAAGGTTGGGTCAAACCCAAGGTTCCCGCTACCCGCACGGGCAAAAAAGTCGCGGTGGTGGGTTCTGGACCTGCTGGTATGGCTGCTGCCGATCAGCTGAATCAAGCGGGACACAGCGTCACCCTCTACGAGCGCGCCGATCGTCCCGGAGGTCTACTCATGTATGGGATCCCCAACATGAAGCTGGAAAAGGATGTCGTTATGCGGCGGGTCGAACTGATGGAAAGTGAAGGCATCACCGTAAAATGTGGGGTTGAAATTGGCACAGATATTCCCAGTGCCGAGCTGATGGAAAACTTCGATTCCGTCATTCTTTGCTGTGGGGCGACCAAGCCACGCGATCTGCCCATCGAAGGGCGCGAGCTCAACAATATCCGCTTTGCGATGGAGTTCTTGGCTCCGAATACCAAGGAGATTTGGGATATCAAGGAAGGCAAAGCCCAGCAATTTTCAGAGCTGGCGAAGGGCAAAAATGTAGTCATTATCGGCGGGGGTGACACCGGCACCGATTGCGTAGGCACCTCGCTACGCCACGGTTGCAAACAAGTCACGCAACTGGAAATCATGCCCAAGCCGCCGATGGAGCGTGCCGCCAATAATCCCTGGCCGGAGTGGCCCAAGACCTATAAAATGGATTACGGTCAAGAAGAAGCGGAAGCCATTCAAGGTGCGGATCCACGTGAGTACCTCGTTTCTGCCAGTAAATTTGTTGGCGATACGGACGGAAATGTGAAAGGCGTTTACGTTCACAATATCGAATGGTGCAACGAGAATGGCCGCTATGTTCCCAAAAAAGTTGCCGGCAGTGAGCGTATGCTAAAGGCCGATTTGGTGCTCTTAGCGATGGGCTTTTTAGGACCTGAAAACACATTAGTCGAATCATTAGATCTAGAGCAGGATGCACGTTCCAACGTAAAAGCCGACTATGGTCGCTTCCGCACCAGCTTGAAGAGTGTCTTTGCGGCAGGCGACATGCGCCGCGGACAGTCGCTGATTGTGTGGGCCATTAACGAGGGACGTGCCGTTGCTCGGGAATGTGATGCCTTCCTCATGGGCAGTAGCAAGCTGCCCTAAAAAGCACTGAGGGACAAAGCGCCCGCAGCCAACAAGCCCATCATAGCCCCGCACAGTTTGTGGGCGCTGGATGGGCTTTTGTATGCTCCGTTGAATCCACCACAGTCATTTTTGGTATCAGCGAATATCAGCGTCTATGAGCGGCCCCCGGCTTTGCCGGGATACTCAATCGCTATAAACCGAATACATTTCCAGCAGAGCTGGATACCGCTTATTTACG
>CAWVTP010000020.1:0-22408 GCA_963933035.1 uncultured Puniceicoccaceae bacterium
TACCATAAAAATTCAAGACACCAATGTTGATATTATTATCGCCTGCCAAGTCTCTTAATTTCGATAGCCCCTTGCCCGCGCTGCCGAGCAATGCGCCAAGATTTTACGAGGAAACGCAAGAACTGGTCAGCCAGCTCCAAAATTTAGACAGTTCCGCACTGCAGGCTTTGATGCACCTCAGCCCAAAATTGGCCGAGCTCAATTGTCAACGCTATCAGAGTTACGATGAAAGCTTGGAAGCGGGACGACCAGCACTGTGCACCTTCACGGGTGATGTGTATCAAGGCATGGATTTGGATGCATGGACGGAGACAGAGTACCAGCAAGCCGAGCAACAGATTCGCATTTTATCCGGGCTTTACGGTGTCCTGAGTCCGCTGGACCGCATCCAAGCCCATCGGCTTGAAATGGGGACCCGCTTGGCCACCCCTCGAGGCAAGAATCTCTATCAATTTTGGGGAGCCCGCATCGCAGAGGCGATTGCCTCAGACCTTGCGGCCATGGGCCATGAGCGCATCATTAATCTGGCTTCCAAGGAGTACTTCTCATCTGTCCAAACAGACCGGATTCAAGCGCCCATCATTGAACCCATTTTTCAAGACGAGAAAAATGGGCACTTCAAAATCATTTCCTTCTATGCAAAAAAAGCACGCGGACGTATGGCGGATTTCATAATTCGTCAACGCGTCCAGAGCGCCGAGGCTCTCTATCAATTTGACGCAGACGGTTATCGCTATGCCCCCGAAGTGTCGACCAAACAAAAACCTGTCTTTCGACGCGCAGCAGTCGACCTCATCTCAACGAACTCAAAATGAAGTCAAAACCCAATTTACTCGTCCTCGCTGCCGGTATGGGCAGTCGCTATGGTGGCCTCAAGCAGATGGATCCCATGGGACCCCATGGAGAAACGGTGCTCGACTACTCCATCTACGATGCCATCCGCGCTGGTTTTGAACGGGTCGTGTTTATCATTCGGCGAGACTTTTATGCGGCCTTCCAACAACAAGTAGCTAGCCGTTTCATGGGTCAGATTGCGATCGATTATTGTTTTCAAGAACTTGAAGATACCATCGGCCTCCCAAATCTACCCGAAGGTCGTACCCGCCCATGGGGCACGGCCCATGCCTTATGGGCGGCTCGTGAGCAACTGCAGACCCCCTTTGCGGTGATCAATGCGGACGACTTTTATGGTCAAGACGCTTATCTACAAATGGCGCGTCACCTAACAAACCAACAAGCAACCGAGCTCAGCCTAGTCGCCTACCCACTTCAAAACACGCTGTCCCCACATGGCAGCGTTAACCGTGGACTTTGCTCCTGCAAAAACGGACGGCTCCAGTCGGTCGAAGAATACAGCTCCATTGCACAGACGGACGCCGCTATAAGCGGATTGAATCGTCAGGGCCAACTCAAAACGCTGACAGCATGCGATTCAGTCTCCATGAATTTCTGGGGCTTCCCCGCCACCGTCTTTCCCTTACTGCAGGATTACATGGTCGATTTCTTTAAACAGCATGGCCACTCGCTGGAGGCCGAATGCTACCTACCCGATTTTGTAAATCACTTACTGCAAAAGCACGCGCACCAATGCCAGGTTTTGCCCACCAGTAGCCACTGGTTTGGAGTGACCTACCCCGAAGATAAAGGTCGCGTACAAAGCGAGCTGCAGGCCTGCATCCAAGGCGGCGATTACCCAAAAAAACTTTAAGACAGCCCTGAAAATTCCCCCGAAACGACACGGGGGATCTCGGATAAACTGGAACACTCCTATATTGCTGCGAAGGCAGAGCAATCAGCCCCCGCAGCAATTGAAGCAATCTCCCCCACGTCAGCAGGATGCCATTTCCACCCCCGCTGCCACCAAAATCTTTTGATAGATCTCGCTCACCGGCAAGCTAGCCAGTGTGCGGGAGGAAATTCTAGGCGCATTAATCGGAGGCAGTTCTGCGATCGGCTCTGAGAGACAAACCGTCCGATTGGCCTCCACCTCCGCGACCCGATCAATCGGGGTAAAATGCGGCGCAGAGTTCAGGACTTGCGGCGCCTCACGCACCAGTTGCACAATGGCTGCCACCGCTTCAGCAAATCGATCCAATTCAGCCTGTGTGTAACTCTCGGTAGGCTCGATCATCAGCCCCAAAGGCTCAGGCCAAGCCACAGTGGGTGCATGAAAACCAAAGTCCAAAAACAATTTACCAACTCTGGGCGCGACGTCTGCTTGACGCAAGCCTGTGGCTTCCAAACGTTCAAAATCCTCCGCTTTTAAGGTCAGAATAAATTCATGCATGCGGTCTACGTGATCGGCACCCGCGGGCAAAGTTTGGTAGGCATCGCGCATTTTATAATGCAAATAACGAGCACTCAAGACCGCCATCGCCGACATGCGAGGCACACCCTGCGCCCCTAAACGCAACAGATAGGTATAACAGCGGACCTTGTGCGCAAAGTTACCCCAATGTCGATGGAAAGATCCGATCGACTTGTGAGCAGCACGCGGATAATAACGACCCTGCGAACACTCAATTTGCTGTCCCGGCAAGTAGTCCACCAAACGATGGCTCACCGCCACAATCGCATCCCCCGGCCCACCACCACCGTGCGGGATGGTCCACGTCTTGTGCAAATTATTATGAACCGCATCCACGCCCAATGCATCTAAGTTCACCCAGCCCGCAATCGCATTCATATTGGCTCCGTCCATGTAAACAAGTCCGCCAATGGCATGAATTTTATCTGCGATCTGCTTAAAGGAAGATTCGAAGATCCCGCTGGTATTGGGATTGGTGATCATAATACCCGCAATCCGCTCGCCATATTCAGCAATACGGCGCTCTAGATCCTCATTCAAAACCCGACCCGCCACATCGGCCTCCAAATAAACAATTTTTCCTAGTTTTCCTGCAAAGCCCGCCATCGTGGCGGTCGCGAAATTGGTCCCATGTGCTGAGCGAGGGATCAAGATGACATCACGCTGCTGTTGACGGTCACGATGATAAGCTTGAAAAAGCTTTAAGCCCACCAGCTCACCCTGCGCCCCCGCGAGGGGTTGCGTTGTCACCGCAGCCAGACCTGTAATCTTCTTAAACCATTCCTGAATGGAATACAAGACCTCCAGACAACCTTGCACTGCCTCAATCGGGGCCTGCGGGTGCGCTTGAGTGAATCCCGGCAAGCCAGCCGCCCAATCATTCACCAGCGGATTAAACTTCATGGTGCAGGAACCCAGCGGATAGCAGCCATCATCCGGGCTGACATTCAACTCCCCCAATTGCTGGTAGTATTCAATAATCTGTTCCGCCGAAAAATTCGGTAGGCCGGGTGCCTGCGCGCGCAAGTAATTCGCATCTGGCTGACGCAACTTCACTGGATCAGCACCCGATGAAAACAGCGACTCAAAGACGCGGCATAGACCAGCCACATCTTGCACCCGATTCGAGAAAGATAGCTTGAGCAATTGGCGCCCCCCGGAGACACGCTGCGAAACGTTGACACCGGCCCAGATTCCCTGTGCTTGAGCAGCGGCTAAGACTTCTTCTGCGGGTCGACTCAATGCCAGCGTCAATTCATGGAAACTGATGCTGTTGGGAAAGGCGATCTCCACTCCCTTGAGCGCAGTCAAAGACTCGACCAGCTCGGTCATACGGGCTCGCATTTGCTGGACAATTGCTGCTAACCCCGAGTCTCCCCGCTCCAAGAGAGCTGCGCCAACCAGCGTGGCCACGAAGGCCTGATTCGAGCAAATATTGGAGGTGGCCTTGTCTTTACGAATGTGCTGCTCGCGCGTTGAGAGCACCCCCACCCGACATTCTCGACCAGCAATGTCTTTAGCCTTACCGATGAAACGACCTGGCGCAGCCCGCACCCCGTTACGATTTTTGGTATCCAAACGGACCCCAAAGAGCCCCAATCCCGGCCCTCCGAAATTGGGCTCTAAAGCTAAATGTTGTGCCTCACCCACGATTATATTGGCTCCCTTATCACCAAAATCGATGGGCGCTTTGAGGGCACCTTCCGCCAGCAGTAACGGATCAATCACAGCAATCGACTGTACACCATAACTGAGGGCAAAATCGGTCAGCTCATCCACCGCTTCCAGAAGACCAAAGGTATTGACTTGTGGAAACACGATCGCCGCTAAGCGATCGGCAGCCTCTGTCGCCAGTGCTTTCAGGCTGCTCGAGTTAATGCAACCCGTTTGCGCATCGACAGGCACAAAAATGAGCTCTACATTTGTACCCTCCGCCAAGGTTTTTAGAACTTCTAAATCCCCCGGATACAGCGTCTCCGGCACTAAGGCCGCCGAGCGCCCACGGCTCATTCGAATGGCTGCAGCAATCCCTTCGAAAATGGCCGAAGCGCGATCGTACAGAGAGGCGTTGACAGCTTCAAAACCCGTCAGCTGCGCCATCGCACATTGGTAGTTCCAGTGGGCAATTAAAGTTCCCTGACTGAGCTCAGGTTGATAAGGCGTATACGCCGTCGTCAAATTACGAATCGCGCAAATGGGCTCCACCACTGCTGATGGTTCAAGGTCCAATAGGCCATCTCCCAAAAAGCTGGATGCACTTTGATTCTTGCCCGCAATTTGTTGCAATTTCTCTTTTAGGTCCTCATACGCGAGCTCCTCGGGCAAATCCAATTTCTCGGCAAAAAGAACCGCATTTGGAATATGATCAAACAATTCCGCAAAGGAATTGCAGCCAACTTGGGCCAACATTGAAGCAATCTCCTCCTCACTGGCAGGAATGTAATGGCGCGCCTGTTCGCGACGTGCGAGCTTTGAATCGGATACTACTTTCGTCATAAAAATCAAAAATACCTAGATAGGACATAAAATGGTTAATCCAACAGACAAAACAAGCCGGTTCAGTTCGCAAGTTTCTTTCCCAAATATTCATTATTTTGATCGCCTTGACCCCTGATTGGCCTGCATCTACTATACACATTTTATGACCGACCCAGCCAAAAACATTCCGCTCCAAGCATTTCACCAGCAGCACGGCGCCCGCTTTGTCAATTTCGGCGGTTGGAACATGCCCGTGCAGTATACTAGCATCTTAGAAGAGCACCGCGTGGTGCGACAAAAGGCGGGGCTGTTTGATGTCAGCCATATGGGTGAATTTTTTCTCAGTGGGAGCGAAGCTGCGACATTCCTCGATCGCCTATTGGTCAATCGAATGGAACAGCTAACTGAGGGAAAAGCGGTCTATTCCCCAATGTGCGATGCCACAGGAGGCGTTGTCGATGATCTCATCGTATATTGTCTAAAAAAAGACCATTACCTAGTCTGCGTCAATGCCAGCAATCGTGAAAAAGATTACGCCTGGATGCAAGCACGCATCCGCGAATGGGAACTCTCGGTAGAACTAGACGATCGATCCGATGACTATGCCCTACTCGCGCTGCAAGGTCCTCTAGCTGCAAAGATATTGACCGATATCGGATGGACTGTCAGCGGACTCAAGCGTTTTGGGCACCAAGAATTCAACTTTCAGGGCGAAAGCGTACGCGTTTGTCGCACCGGCTACACTGGCGAGGATGGCTTTGAACTGTACAGTTCTCCTGCTGCGGCCGAAAAGCTAGCGCCAAAACTGCTTGAGTGTGGTCAGCCCAGCGGACTCCAACTGTGCGGATTAGGTGCTCGTGACAGCTTAAGGCTGGAAGCGGGGTTCCCCCTCTACGGGCATGAATTGAGTGACAAAATTTCCCCTCTGATGGCTGGACTGGCTTGGACAGTCAAATTCAATAAGGCACAGGATTTCATGGGAAAAGTTGCACTCGCAAGCCAACAGCAAAAAGGACTCAGTCATCAAGTCATCCACTTTACGCTTGCAGGAAAACGGATTGCACGCGAAGGAACGCCCGTGCGCTCGACTGATGGTGACACTGTGGGCACGGTCCTGTCTGGCAGCTATTCTCCGACATGCGAATGCCCAATTGGCAGTGCTTTGATTGCCGTCGATGCCCTGCAAGAAGCACTGATGGTGGACTTAAGAAAACACTCGGTACAGCTCAGGCTCAAAAAAGCCCCACTGCATATACCAATTCTAGAGCTAAAGAACACCTAGAGAAACAATAAAATGCTATAAACTGATATTAGTAGCCACGGTATTTTTGACCAAAATTTGCCTACAATCATACTAAATCAACCAAAAGCGAATTAAAAATTGGCAGATTAAATGCTTTTGAATTTTAACATTAAATTGTTAGACACAAATGTTAAGTTAAACATTAAACATTATAAAATGAATTTTGAAAAAGTTGCTGAGCATCTCGAAGGCATTCCTTGTATACCAAAGAGCCACGGGCGCTTCATTTACGAATATATTCTCAAAAGAAAACTACACTCATGCCTCGAATTGGGTTTTTATCACGGCGTATCCACGTGCTACATCGCTGCTGCACTACAAGAATTGGGTAGAGGTAAAATTATTACGGTTGATTTACAGAGCAGTCACAAAAATTCACCAAATTTAGAACAACTGCTTGAAAAAACTGGTCTCAGCTCGTATGTGCAAATTTTTCGTGAAAAAGACTGTTACACTTGGTTTTTGAAAAAAATGATTGAGCAAAATCTAAGTCAAAATAACGGACGTCCCATTATTGATTTTTGTTTCATCGACGGCCCAAAACTATGGAAAACCGATGGATTTGCTTTTTTTCTGGTAGATAAATTGATCAAGCGCGGCGGTAGCATATTGTTCGATGATTTGACTTGGAGTGTTGGCGCACACGCCAGAGGTCGCGATATGGGACAAAAGAACTTCTCTGCGGATCAAATACAGCATCCAAATATCGAATCAGTATTCAGACTTCTGGTATATACACATCCAGAATATAATGAATTCGAGATACTTGGTGATAATTTTGCTCTGTGTCGAAAAATACATAAAAAAAAGAAAGATATTGCTTACATTTCGAGCGAAGCCGTTAAAAATTTCCATAAATCAATAAATTTTCCACAATATCAAAACACCATTTCGTCAGAACCATTGTAATTTAATAGTCCGAATGGAATATTCGCTAGACAGGTATGCAAACAGGCAATAACGAAGCTTAACGTAAAAACAAACCCGCGTGTCGGGAGCCATCTTCAATCGGATCGGTGTCGTCAAAAGGTGCCGGCACTGTCTTCACAGTAAAATCCATGACGGTGTCAGCTCGCATAACACGAACGACCACGGACTCGTGTTCACTTATAGGGAAAAGCGCGCTCGGCAAGTCAAGCAGGCTGTGGATCAGCGCAGATTGAATGGCCAGCAATTGATCCCCCGTCTTCAGACCTGCCAGATCCGCAGGAGCCCCCTGCACCACTTTTGACAAATAAACGCAACGCTCTCCCGAACCCCTGATGCGTTCATTAGCCTCCAAGCCCATCCAACCACGCCGAACGCGTCCAACATCCATCAAATCACTGCTGACACGCGCTAGAGCGCTCGTGGGTAAACAATACGAACCATTAAGCTCTGGTATTGGCGTCACGCTCATGCCGACAAGCTGGCCATTCAAATCAAAAACTGGGCAACCGCTTTGCCCCCCATTAGCGGATATGGATGTACGAATACAATCTGTGGGGAACACATGATTCCACAGATACTTGTCGACTCCCGAAAATAAACCCATCACCGGCGATGGAGCCAGATCCAAGGGACAGGTGATCGCAAAGGCCACAGATCCAAATTCAGGCAAGCCCTTACGCTCGTTGAGCTTGATCCAATCAAAATCCGTCGGCGTTTTTTTCAGCCTTAGCACCGCAACATTGGTCATCCGGTCGTGCCCGATCACGTCAACTTCATAGCGCTGAGATTGAAACTCCACCCACAAGCGCTCTGCGCCCATAACACGGCTTGCGCAAACGAGGGCATGTCCTTGATCCGTAATAAAAAATCCGCTCCCACTTTTGATCACAATCCGCTTATTCTGCTCCTCATCGATCAGCGGATAGGCTGCCTTTATCCGCAAAACAGCCGATTGCTTTTCAGCAAAGAGTGCCACCATACTTTGCTGCAATTCGACGCTAGAGCTGCGAAGCGACAAGAGCCCAATACAAAAAATTGCGGCGAACCACCCAATGAACCTAAGCTTCCACAAAGTCAAGAATCCAGTTCTAAAAGGTTAGAGTAGCCAGCCCACTATTTTGAAGACTTTGGGTCCCTAAAGTGAACTCTTGTGAGTCATCGAAACTGCCAGCAAGCGCAAATGAAGATTCCAGATCAAACAATTGCGCAGCGACTACAGGCGCTAAATCCATGGATGCGATCTGCGACGTAGTTGCATTGCTCACAATAGCCGGGGATTCCGCCGTCTCAGTCTTCACGGCATGCAAGTGAGGAGCCTCTGAGTCTGTAAGCGGCCATCCAAATACACAGGCCCACACCGTAGCTAGAGTAGCTGCAAAATACACCTGCACTTTTGGGCGTAAAAAAGCATAGTATAACTGCCGATACCATGGCTCCTTTTGCACCAATGTTTGCAACATGCGTTGATGCAATTCCGCATCAAAACGTTCCCAATATTGTGCGTCCGGTTTTTCCGCCCGCTTCAAACGTAATAATGCATCAACTTGTATAGGCGAAGTCTTTTCTTGCTTTTTATCCATGACCAAAAACCAATTAAATTATAAGCAGTAGTCCTTCAAGTAAGCTTGTAGTTCTTGTTTTGCATAATGTAACCTAGAGCGCACGGTGCCCACAGATGTTTTTGTAATTTCAGCAATACTGGCATGATCGAGGCCCTCAATTTCGTGGAGAATGACGACGGTTCTGTGTTTAACAGACAACTTTTGCAGCGCTTCGTTCAATTTTTCCTGCAATTCTCGAATTAAAGCACCCTTATCGGCAGATTGATGACTCGCCAAACGCTCCACAATCTCGGACTGTGCGATACAGGTATCCATTACTTCATAACTCACATACCGACGTCGATTTTGCTTCTTCAAAAAACTCACACTGGTATTGATCGCAATACGATACATCCAAGTAAAAAAAGAAGATTTGCCCTTAAAGCGTGAGATCGCCTGAAAGGCCTTAATAAAACTCTCCTGCGTTAAATCCGAGGCATCTTCTCGGTTACTGGTCAAATTATAGATCACCGAAAAAATAGGCGCGCGGTATTTTTGCACCAATTCATCGAAAGCACCGACTTGGCCACGTTGAATTTTTTGCACAATCATCCAGTCCAAATCGCGTTGCGATCCTGAATCCGTGTCGGTATGACTCAGCGCTTTACTCAAGGCCTTGGAAGCTTGCATAGCTACAGCACTAAAGAGGAATCGCCTACAATTCAACTCAAATAATTCCCTTAAAAACTCCGGGCATCACGCCGATGGACGGGGCCCAAATAAAGCAGTCCCCACTCGAATTTGTGTCGAACCAGCCGCGATGGCAGCCTCCAGATCGCCCGTCATGCCCATCGACAATTCAGGCAAAACTAGCCCAAAACGAGCTTGCATCGCCTCGCGCAAATGACGCAGTCCGTCGAATGCCTTCGCAGCACAGCCGCTGCCATCCTCGATCGGCGCAATCGTCATCAAGCCATCAACTTCTAGGTATTTAGCAGCCAGTGCTTGCTCCATGGCCTCCGGTAGTGCCTCCGCTAAAAGCCCCGTCTTTTGCTGCTCACGGGCAACATTGCACTGCAACAGGATTGGCAATACTTTTTCTTGAGCCTCAGCCGCTCGATTCAGTCGCGCAATTAACTTCCGTGAGTCGACTGATTGGATCCGATCAAATAAACGCGCCGCCGTGTTCGCTTTGTTGCTTTGTAAATGGCCAATCAATTCCCAACGCACGGCCCCCTCGAAATGCGCTTGCTTGTCACTGACTTCCTGGACCCTATTTTCTCCTACAGCAGGCAGCCCGCTGCGGGTGACGTACTCCACGACGCCAACCGGATGATATTTGGTGACCGGCAGCAGCGATACGCTAGCTGGCTCGCGGCCCGCTAAGCGGCAGGCCGCGGCAATACGGGACTGCACCTGCGCGAGTCGCTCACAAAAATCAGGATAGCTAAGCATCTATTCATTAAGTGATCGACTTACTCAAAAAATCAAGCCTACCGGATTGAAGATCTGCAAAATCAGATTGCATCCAGTCCTGCACAATTTAAGCGTACGTATATGCATGTTGAAAATTTTAAGATTTTTGCCGATTTGGTGGAAAGTGAAAGCTTTTCGCGCTCTGCAAAACTCAATGGTATCACCCAGTCTGCAGTCAGTCAGCAACTGCGAGCCATGGAAAAGCATTTTAATGTGCTGATTGTAGATCGCAGTCAAAAGCAATTTCGTCTGACTCGGGAAGGCCAAAAAATCTACAAATCTTCCAAAGAGATGCTCTATCTCTACGACAAGCTCAACAGTGAGCTACAAGAGATGAAAAAAGTCATCAGTGGGACCATTCACATTTCAACGGTCTACAGCATCGGTTTGCATGAACTGCCGCCCTATGTAAAAGCCTTCATCGGCAAATTTCCCGATGTCAATATTCGCATTGAGTACCGACGCGCAAATATGGTTTACGAGGACATTCTATCCAATTCCATAGATCTCGGCCTAATCGCCTACCCCCAAAAGCATAAACAACTTGAAATCCTGCCCTTCCACGATGATGTCCTCATACTCGTAGTCAGCCCCAACCACCCACTCGCTAATTGTGAGCATACCAGCTTAGAGGCACTCTCGCAGGAAAAGTTTATTGGCTTCGAACCCGACATCCCCACCCGGAAGGCAACGGACCGAATTTTCCGCGAAGCCAACATTGAATCAGAGCCCATCATGGAGTTTGATAACGTGGAAACCGTCAAAAGAGCGGTCGAAATCGATGCTGGCATTGCCATTCTGCCCAAAACAACTGTGGTGCGCGAAGAAGCGATGGGCCTACTAAAAGTCATCCCCTTCAAGGATAAAGTCTACAAACGTCCCTTGGCCCTGATCCATCGCAAGGGTCGTGTCCTGACGCCTGCGATGAAAAAGCTGATCGAGCTACTCAGCTCCAAAGACCTCAACAGCCTGCTCAACCATCCAAAATAATGGCTGCGCCAACCAAGCACTCTTTTTTTTCGCAAATAGCCATAAAATGGGCAACTCTTTCACAAATTTGAGTGTCCTGTTTTCTTATTATGAAATTTCATTTATTTTTTTTAAGCGCTCACTTTCTTTACATGCTGAGCATGGCATCAGCGCTACCGATCGGAATTGAGTCACAACAGAGCCTCGATGGCATTGAGTCCTATCGCCTCAGCAGCAATGGCTTAAACATACTTTTGATGCCAGATAAACAGCAGCCCATTGCCACGGCCATGATCACCTACAATGTGGGCGCTCGCAATGAAGTCGCCGGCACAACTGGGGCCACGCACATTCTGGAACACATGCTGTTTAAAGGAACCGAGCGTTTTAACCCCGAGAATGGCCTTGATTACTCCAGCCAAATGGAACGGATTGGCGCTCGCTCCAATGCCACCACTTATTTCGATCGCACAAATTACTACGCAACGCTCCCGAGTGAATCCATTGGACTGGCACTGGAATTAGAGGCCGACCGGATGCGCAATCTAAGGATCCGTCCAGATGAGTTAGCCTCTGAAATGACGGTGGTGCAAAATGAGTACCAGCGCGGAGAGAATAATCCTGTACGTAGCCTAATAAAAGAAATCTTTGCCGCCGCCTTTGTGGCTCACCCTTACGGACACCCCACCATTGGTTGGCCCTCGGATATCGCCGCGATCACCGCTGAAAAATTGCGCCTTTTTTACGACACCTATTACTGGCCAGAAAACGCCACCCTGACCGTGATTGGCGGCTTCGACTCATCTGAAATATTGACCCAGATTGTCAAGCACTTCGGATCCATCCCCAAGTCGCCTGCCCCCATCCCAGAAGTCACCACTCGCGAGCCGGAGCAAATTGGTCAGCGGTCGGTCATCATTGAGCGCAGTGGACAGGTCGGCGTGGTTATCGTGGCCTATAAGTCTCCAGAGGGGACACATCCCGACTGGCCGGCACTGGCTGTACTGGAGCAAATTCTGGGTGCGGATAAGACAGGGCGCCTTTACCGTGCCCTCGAAGATCCAGGCAAAGCGAGCGCCAGCTTCACCTTCGCACCCCAATTACGCGATCCAGGACTCTTCATGCTCGCGGCCTACTTGGGAGCAGACAGTCGTCACCAGGAAATCGAAAACGCTATCTTAGAAGAAGTTCGCAACCTGCAAATGAATCCCATTTCTGAGGATGCACTAAAGCGGGCCAAAGCGGTGATCCATGCCAATACACTCTACGGCCGCGATGGTCCCTACGCGATCGCCGACCAGATCAATGAAGCTATCGCCATGGGCGACTGGTCGCAGTATGTGCACCAAGCTAATGCCATCCAAGAAGTCACTATTGAAGACGTGCAACGGGTCGCAAAAAAATACCTAAATCGAAAAATGCAGACCACCGGCTGGTTTGTGCCCAGTGGTGGGACAGAAAACCCACTCTCTAGCCGCGCAGCAACAGCAGCTAATTACTTTCGCAATCCAGACGAGGCCCTAGCTCCTGATGCACCTCGAGTGATCCATACACCCAAATCTGCGACAACCCAAACGACTAATTTTAGCCAATCCATGCAGATTGGACGCACCCAAAATGGCATCGAAGTGATTGCCATTGATCGCCCGATCGAACAGGTGGTCTCCTTCACGGGTAGCCTAATCGCGGGCGATCGATCCAGTCCGCCAGACGCCCCGCTGCTAGCCAGTTTGACAGCTGCAATGCTCGATCAAGGCACTCAAACTCAAGATCGATTTCAAATCGCGGAAACACTGGACCGTTTAGGCGCCCAGATTCAATTTGCGGCTGATCGCCATCATGTACGTTTTTCAGGACGTTTTTTGAGTCAGCGATCTGGTGCTGTCATTAATCTACTGGCCGAGCAAATCCGAAAACCCGCCTTTTCACCAGCTGTATTTGAAAACTTAAAACAAAGAAAAAAAGCCAGTATTTTACAGGCAATGCATCATACTGATTATTTGGCGACGGCCGCTATCAGCCACCAGCTTTATCCGCAGACTCATCCCAACTACAGCCCCCCACTCAAAGCCCAGCTTGAAGACCTTGAGCGGCAAAACACCGAACGCCTGCAAGCATTTCATACCAAACATTATGGTCCGCAATCACTGCGATTGGTTTTTGCCGGCGACATTGATTTCCAACAACTCATGGCAGCTGTTGAACTTGCGTTTGGAGACTGGCAAGGTGCCTCGGCGACATCCAGTCCACATCCCAAGCCCCATAATAATCAAGCCAAAGAAACTCGAATTTTCGTCGCCGACAAAACCAGCGTATCAGTTTGCTCAGGCTACCAGACCGGGCTACAACGGACCCATCCAGACTATTTACCCTTCATGCTGGGAAACTACATTCTTGGTGGAAGCTTCCACTCAAAGTTAATGCAATCAGTCCGCAAGCAGCAAGGCCTGACCTACAGCATCAATAGTCGTCACACCGGGGACTTGCTCACTACGGGCCATTGGCTGCTGCAAGCCAGCTTTAGCCCTCAGCAACTGGACCTAGGCTTGCAGGCCAGCGATGCTGTCGTCCTCGATTGGTTTGAAAATGGCGTGACAGACGAGGAAGTCGCCGCTGCCATTGAAACGCTGCAGGGCAGCTATTTAGTGAACCTGGGGACCAGCCATCGGGTAGCCAATCAAGTCTTGAGCTTTTTAGAGCGCGGCTTCGCGCCCGATTACATTGATCACTACCCAAAGCTGTTGCGTCAAATTAACACCAAACAGGTTAACCAAGCCATTAAGCGCTACTTCGACCCAAGTGCCTGTAGGCGCGTCGCGGTGGGCACTTTCAACCAGACAGCAAGTACAGCGGAAACAGCAGAACAGCGTATCAGCCTGCGCATCGACGCTCCCAATCCGAGCTGGAAGCTTGCTATTAAAAGCGTTTACGCGAAAGATGAACGCTTGATTGTCGTGGCCCAGCTTCAGCAAGATCTAGACGGCATCTTTCCGCAAGTCATTACAGCAGTCCACGACAGCGTCGCGATTACACCGACCGAACTGACCCAGACGGACTACTATATTTTAGGCAAAACCTGGGATTGGGGTGAGCGTCCCAACCAATTCGCCATTCAATCGATCACAGAAATTGATGCGCTCATCCTAGACGCCTCAGTATTATTCAAACGCTAAAAACAATTAGATTTACCATTGATCCCGGACAAGGGCCTGATACTGATGCTTTAAAGTTATGCCAAAAATCGACATCGAAACGCTCAAGTTTATTTTACAACGCAATGAACCCGACATTCGCAAAGTGGCGGCCGTGATGCAAGATATCGAAATGGAATTAAAGGCCGAGGAAGAGGAAAAAGCCAATCGCCCACCCCCCACCAAGAAGCAATTTTCTATTTTGGTGGCCGACAATGATGGAAACCTCAAAGACCAAGACTTAGTGGGTTGGGTGGTGCAAATCCCAGAGGATGCCAACCTGCAATCCGCTCCAAGCAAAATCATCCAAGCTGCATACGAATTTAACAGCACTCCCAAAGGTCGACGCATGCCAGTAGAAACGATTGGCGAAGCCTGCGAGGCGGTCAGCGCCAAAATCTTCAAAGAGCAAAATGTCTGGATCAAGAGCAAGGTCCCAGTACTCGTCGTGCCAGTAGAGAATAAGATCCCAAGCGATACCAGCCAAGAGTAGACATCCGCGACTCCCTTGCGGTATCGCCGTATGCGCACACGGCTGCTGGTAGAGGTATGATGGGAGACGCCCTAAAGCGATCGTCGCCAGTCGACCAGTGTGACCTGCGCCATTTTTTGTCCGCGCCAATAATTCCAGCCAAATCGGATCGCACAATCGATGGGCTGGGCCACCGGAGGGGCGGACTCCATCCGCCAAGCGATTCCTGACCAATGTCCGCTGGACTTGCTGCCCTTGGGCAAATGGAAGCGAAAATTGCCTTCACCAAAAAGGCTAGGCGCTTGATCCAAGACCACGCCACGCAGACCAAATAGTGGCTCTGGATTGGCTTGACCGTAGGGTTGTAAGCGCTCCATTTGCTGTAAAAACTCCACACTCAAATCCTCGAGTTCGATCCAACAGCTCAATTCTAGCGTTGGCTCCGGTAAGCCTTGGGGATGACTTTCGCGCAAAGCCTGTAAAAAACAAGCGGTAAAGGCCGGCACCTGCTCAACTGGTAAAGAAAGTCCAGCAGCCATCGGATGCCCCCCCCAATGCTCCAATTTTTCGGAGCAGTGCTGAAATAGTTGAACCAAGTCCACCGAGGGCACGCTACGCCCCGAACCGCGTGCCATCCCATCGTCCGCCCCAAGCACCACACAGGGCTTGTGAAAACGGCGGCTCACCCGACTGGCGACAATCCCAACCACGCCGGAATGCCAGTTCGGATCGAAAAGCACAATACCCGGCTCCTGCATAAAGTGCTCCAAAACTTGTGCTTCTGCTTCTTGGGCCACACGACGTTCAATCGTCTGACGCTCGCGATTCATGGCGTCCAGCTGCTGGGCCAAACCTTTACAAGCGCCAGCATCCTGGCTCAACAATAGATCGATCGGCAGACTGGCATCTGCTAAGCGCCCACTGGCATTGATGCGTGGGCCCAACTTAAAGGCAATATCTCCGCCACTGATCTGTTGACTGGCCTCTAATCCTGAAACCTCCGCCAGCGCACGTACCCCCATACGGCCATTGGCCCGCAAATGTTGCAAGCCATACCATGAGAGCAAGCGATTTTCGCCCACTTGCGGGACCAAATCGGCCAAAGTACCCATCGCGACAAGGTCTAAATAATCTTTTAATTGGATCGATTCAACTCGGGGATCCGCCTGCTGTCGGCGCCGGATAAGCAAGCCGTGCAGTAGTTTAAAGACTAGGCCTGCCGTACACAGCTGGCTCCAGGGCTCGTCAGGCCCATCATGTGCATGTGGGTTCACAAAAATACAAGCTGCAGGCTTCTGTTCTTTGACCTGATGATGATCCACCACAATCACCTCGACCCCCAGGGATCGTAAATAGGCAATCGGCTCGTGGGCGTTGGTCCCACAATCTAAAGCGATAAAAAGATCCGGTACCTCACCGGCAAAAGCGCGATCAATGGCCTCACGGCTGAGCCCATAGCCCTCATCCATCCGTCTAGGAACCGTAAAACGGGGCTGCGTACCCAATAAGCGCAAAAGATGCACCAATTGCACGGTACTGGTCACTCCATCGACATCGTAATCACCAAAAACTAAAATCGACTCCGCCCTCTCAATCGCCTGCTCAATGCGCGCGACGGCGGCCTCCATTTGAGTCAGCTCAAAGGGATTTCGCAGCTGCGCTAGCCGCGGACGCAAATAGGCTTCACAAGCATCCGTATCCGTGAGGTCCCGCTGAGCCAGCAAGGTTCCAAGAACCGGCGACAAGGCAAAGTGCTCACTAAAAACGCGAGCGCGTTCGGCATCCACCGCAAGCGTTTTCCAAATCATTGACCAGAAATCCCATTCACCACCCAAGCAGCAGCGTGTTGGCTACTGCGGAGTAAATCGCATGCAAAAGTCCCATTCGCCCTAGAGGCTGCACTGCTCAAGACGCCTCTTCTGCCTCCCACTCGTAGCGTTTCGGGGTCAACTCCCGCTCCTCAACATGACGGCGGTCTCCCTTGTGCCACCAGAAGAAAATGGGACTAGCAATGAAGATCGAGGAAAAAGTACCGGTCAAAATGCCGATAATGAAGACGAACGAAAAGTCATTGATCACGCCCGCCCCAAAGATATACAGCGAAGTAGCGGCCAACAGCGTGGTGACACTGGTCAACAAAGTACGAGGAAAGACGCGACTAATGGCCAAATTTATAATCGAACGCAGGTTGCTACCTGGATTCAATGAAAGTTCTTCCCGAATACGGTCAAAGACCACAATTGTATCATTGATCGAATAGCCCACAATCATCAAAATGGCCGCCAACATTGGAGCGGTAAATTGACCGCTCACAAACCAGCCCAGCTGGCCAAATAAGACAAAAATACCCACCGTCATCAAGACATCGTGAATGGTTGCCACCACGGCGCCCACGCCATAGCCAACCTCAAAGCGGATGGCCACATACAGCAGAATCCCAACAAGAGCTGCTAAGACTGAGAAGAGCGCATTTTTCTGGATACTACTGGAAACGGCAGCCCCAATTTGAGTGACCCCATCCTCATTTAAATTCGCTTCGGGGAATGCGGCTTGCAAAGCCCCCAATACCGCACGACTCTGGTCATAAGGCGTTTGGATTTTGAGCACCTCGCGATCCTCTCCAATCAGTGATTGGTACACGGGATTGACTTGCGAGAAGTTGGCTTCTGCGGCGGCAGCATTAATGCCATCAATCCCAATACGCTGATCAAAGGAAACGGTGATCTCGTCGCCCCCAGTAAAGTCGATCCCCATGATGGCATCATGGTGCAGCGCGACACTCACCACACCGGTCAGAACGATCAGCCAAGAAATAATAAATGCTGGCTGACGCCAGCGAAAGAAATCCAGTTTCTTGTGGGTGAAAACATCCAAACCCAAGACCTTCTCACAACCCAAGCGGTGCACTAAAAAGTCGAGCAAGAAACGCGTCACAAGTAGCGCACAGAAGATGGAAGCGCAAATACCAATGGCCAGCGTAATTCCGAAGCCTTTGACCGGCCCCGTACCCAACCAAATCAAAATACTGGCCGTGATCAGCGTCGTCACATTGGCATCCACAATGGTGGACGTCACTTTTTCAAAGGCACCTGCCAGCGCATGCTTAATTTGCTTACCCGCCTTCAACTCCTCGCGAATCCGTTCAAAAATCAAAATGTTGGCATCCACACCCATTCCAAGCGTCAGAACCAGCGCCGCCACGCCTGGCAGTGTCAAAGTGGCACCTAAACTGGCCAATACGCCCAACACAATCGCGATGTTGACTAAGGCAGACAGGACCGCGACCACACCCCCGATGAAGTAGTATACCAGCATAAAGACCACCACTAACAAAGCGCCCCATTGAGCCGCGCTTACAGAGCTTTCACGCGAGCCGGCTGCGAGGCTGGGCCCCACTTCGTAGACCTCATCCACTCGTAATTCGACCGAAAGCGGATTATTCAAAACGTTAGCTAAATCGATCGCTTCACGCTGCGAAAAAGATCCGGTGATTTGGGCATTTTTGGAGAGTACACCATTCACATTGGGTGCCGAGTAGAGCTTTCCGTCCAACACGATCGCCAGCGGCTTGTTCAACAAGCGCTCGGTGACCTGCCTGAAAACATCCGCTCCATCGGAAGTCATCTCCAAATTGATCTGAAAGCCACCGTTTTGAGTCTGCGAGACAAAGGCATCCTGCACAATTTCACCAGTTGCCTCCGGAATGCGCTTCACAAAGTAGTTGCGCTCGTAAATCTCGCCGGTACTAGAATCCTCAATCTCCTCAGCGAGCAATTCATATCCGACCGGGGGCTGATTGAAATTAGTGACATTTGGACTCACGCTAGGGTGCACCGCCCGAAATTCTAGCTTGGCGGGCTTTTTCAGAGAATCAATCACCTCCGGATTGTCTTTGGTTGAGAGCCCTGCAATTTGGATTTCGATTGCATCGCTGCCGCGCGGCCGAATCAGGGGTTCCGCAACGCCCAATCCGTCTAGACGACGTGCCATGATACTGATCGCATCCTGCAATTGTTGCTCCTGCTCCCAAGAAGAAAGCTCGCTTTGCGCAGTTTCGTCAATCTTTAGAGTAAAACCAACCCCGCCCTTCAGGTCCAAGCCCAAGCGCAAGTTACTTTGGGCACTGCGCAGCAGGTGCTTCAGCAAAATATCATTACGCTTGTTTTGATTGGCCACATCCCGTAAGTTGATCTGTGGAAAAAACTGGGCATAATTAATGCCCTCTTCCTTCCCCAAATCGCGCAATGCGATAAATAAAGTCGGTGCTTGGCGCTCCGTAACACGCGCCTCCGCTCGGGCATAAATCGACTCAAAGTCAGCCACATCCGCCGTCACTTGTGAGCGCAAATAGTCCTCAAAAGGCCGATCTTTCAGCGGTGTAATACTGGCGAGACACCAAAACAGAGTGCCCGCGGTTAACAGAAATTTCCAAAGAATAGTCCCAGACATATGCAATGATTCAAATAATGGCAGGCGTAGCGCGCCCAGTTGATGAGGCGATTAAGCCTCTTTAGTTAGCTTACTGGCTACAAAGGTCTTGCCCAGCTCAACCGATGTTCCCTCAGCAATTTCCACGGTTAACGAGTCATCACCCACCAGAGTAATCTTGGCATGCAAACCACCACTAGTAACCACTTCATCCCCCTTTTTCAGCTCTTTAAGCATTTTGTCATGCACTTTTTGCCGCTTGCGCTGCGGCGCGATGATCAAAAACCACATGCCAACAAAGAGCAAAATGATCGGCAAGAGACCTGCAAATCCACCCCCTGCAGGAGCCGGTGCTGCTTGAGCAAAAACAGAAAAAGAACTTAAATCGATGAAATTCATAACTAAATAATGTGATAAGCGCTGAAAAAAAAGGCAGTCCGCGACAAATAGCAAGCGCAGATTCGCTTCCCGCGAGCGTATCCCAAGAGAAAAAGTTACAGATTGCTACCAACGATCGCCAGCGATAGAATCAGTGCATAGCCTACGACGACCAAAGCGGCTGATTTCAGACAGCCATCAAACTCATCCGCTGTGACCGCACAACGCAAACGTTTGACCTGTAGCAGGCTGTAAAACAAAGGCCCACAAGCCAATAACACCCAATCTCCGTAGGCGATCCACCACAAATAAAAGGTCACCCCCAAGGCAATTAACGAGGAGAGTGCATACTGCGCCAGCGCCCAAGGGCGTCCCAAGCTGACGACTAAGGTACACTTTGCGTGCCGTCGATCTTCATCGACGTCACGGTAATTATTGACCACGAGCAGATTATTAATCAACAGCCCCAAGGCCAGCCCCAGCAAACAGACTTCCATGTAAACTGTCCCGACCTGCACATAAAAAGTGCAGCCGACCGCGACCAGTCCAAAAAAAAGCACCACAAACAGATCCCCCAGCCCATTGTAAGCCAGTGGATAAGGGCCTCCCGTATAGGCCCAAGCGCAGAGTACGGATAAAACTCCCACCACTAAGAGCCCCCAGCCACCCGCAGGAATCAACGACAGGCCCAGACAAAACGCCAGCACCAGCACGCCGATACTGGCTCGCCGCATCTTAGCGGCCGAAATCAAGCCCGTCGCCACCGCCCTCTGAGGGCCCAGACGCTGCGGGGTATCGGCCCCTTTGATCCCGTCTAAGTAGTCATTCGCAAAATTTGTCCCAATCTGAATCAGCAGCGCAAACAACAAGCAGACCAGCGCCAATAGAGGCTGATAGCCTCCATGCGCCCAAGCCATGGCCGAAGCGACTAAGACTGGAGCGATAGCCGCCGGCAAAGTCTTCGGGCGGGTCGCGAGCAACCATGGCTGAAAGTGTCCAATCATGCACCACTAAGCAAAGTAGCCTGCAGAAAAGTCAACTCCTCAGTCGGGGCATGGTCACAGATGCTATCAAACATGATATGCCCACCACAGAAAATCGATCACATCGATTGAGGCTTGGATTTCGCGCATACTGCATTCAGCATGCCCCCAATGCAAAGCGCAAAAACAGTCTGGCTGATCAGCGATGAGAAAAAAGGGCATGAAAACCAAAGTCTGGGCTTGGTGCAGGCCTTGGGACAGCATGCCAGCATTACACCTGTTCGCCTTTCAATAAAAAATATACCAGCACACTGGCGCGATCTTTTTTGGACAAGCACGCGGCTCCGGCAAGCACTCAAGTCATACCCCCACCCCGACTTAATTATCGGCGCCGGCAGCCGCACCCATGTTCCCATGCTCGCCTGCAAACGCGCTACGAAAGCACCCACAATTGTATTGATGGCCCCTGCACACGGACTCAGTAACTGCTTTGATCGCTGCATCGTGCCACAACACGATCAACGCCGTGGTTCGCGTATTATCCCTACGCTGGGCGCACTCAATACTGTAGTGCCCGCAGCCCAGCGCAGACCCGATAGCGGACTCATTCTGATCGGTGGCCCCTCTAAGCACCATGACTGGGATGCCATCGCACTACAACAGCAAATTGAGCACATCCTAATCGTGGATCCCAAAACACAGTGGACGCTCACCAATTCTCGCCGCACTCCGGAAGCCAGCATTCAAGCCATAGCGGCGAAATTTGGCAGCCAAATCAAAATTCAACGTTTCAGCGACTGCGAGCCCGGCTGGTTGGCGCAGCAACTCAGTAGCGTTGAAAAATGCTGGGTAACTGAAGACAGCGTCTCGATGATATATGAAGCCCTCAGTGGCGGCGCCCGAGTCGGCATCTTAACGGTCCCGCGCAAGCGCTCAAAAGCCCGCATCCTGCGCGGGCTGGAGGACTTAATCGCGAGCCAACGCGTCCATATTTTTAACCAGCGACAGGCTCAACTCAACACGCACAACACGCATCCTCCCTTGGCGGAAGCTCAACGAGTGGCCGCATTGATTGCCAGCGATTTTTTTAGCGATTAGAACAGTTCCAGCAAATCAATTAAGCAGGGCATTGTTTAGTAAAGCAGCAATTGCTCCCTCAAGCTCATCGCATCTAGCTCGCAACAACTCGATATCAACCATAGGATCTTTCTCCATTTCAATCATTTTTATACGCGCTTCTAAACTCTGTAATTGAACCGCAAGTTGCTTTAAATCCTCGATTTCATCGGCACGTTGGCTCAGCCCCTCTATTGCTATACTTAGAGCACGATTGCTTTCTTCCATTTCCTCAAATTTTTCTCGGTCAGATTGCTTTAGCTTTTGCAAGCCTGCCTGTTGATTGACAATATCTGAAGCAAAACGTTTTGCTTGACTCTCCAATTCAAGTCGGAATTTGACGACGTCATCAGCTACAAGGTCAATTTTGCTGGAGGCGCCATCAAGATAACTTTTTTGAGACCACGCATAGTAACATAGGCCCAATACGAGCAATAGATTAATAGGAGAAAGGAAAAGGGGTAACTTATTAATAGATAGATACTAGTACACGATATCACTCGAAATACCAGCTAAAAATTACAAGGTAACTTTATTTAGACCGCAACTTGGCAACAGCTTGGTATACAATCGTGGGGTCTCTCTGGCATCGCTCCTGAATTGAAGGCCATGATTGCTCGGGATAGACGCTCGCTTTGATCGCGATTAGGCAACCGCGTAGTCCTGCCAGAGCGCAGTTAATATTATGGTTTTTGGAGCGGGTTTTGTCTTGGCGTATTTTTGTATGAGGACTCGTAGACGCTCTTCTGCCAGGGCCATCGAGTTTGCATTGAAGATGGCGCGGATGTCTGCAGCGACAGATTCACGCATCTGGATTTTTGGCACATAGGCTTGT